>JAISVG010000021.1 GCA_031271635.1 Erysipelotrichaceae bacterium | reverse complement strand
GTACAGACTGTTTTGATCTAAAAATACTTTAAATTGCATAAAATTCTCCTTCAAAAGAATAGCACATTTTTAAGAGAATGAGGAAAAAAAGAACTTTTTTATTTAAGATTTAATTTTCTCTCCATGAGGAATTGCCTTCCATTTCACCTTAATAAAGTGACCAACAAAATCGGCGAGTGAGTATAAAAAGAGGCTAACAGGGAAAATTAAAATATAGTAGATTTTTTGATACCACTTAACATCCTTAATGCGTTTTCGTTCGACGAAAAAAGTAAGACTGGCCACCAACCACCCTGGAACAATGTTTAAAATTAAAGTGATAATCATAAAAGAAATTAGAGGGTCATAAGTACCACTAATGACTGTCATCACCGTGGCATAGATGCCAAAGCCAAGTGTTGAAAGAATTGCAATAAAGCCCATCGGAAAAAGTCCAATGGCCAAAAATAAGGCCGAAAAACCCATTTTCGAAAAAATGCGCTTAATCATTAAAAACCAGTACTTATGAAAACATTGGTTCGTCCCCTTAGTCCATCTTAAACGCTGGCGAAAAAGAAGTTTAAAAGTCCCAACCTGTTCATCATAAAAGATTGCTTCATGAGCAAAATGAGAACGGATTTTTGCCTTTACCAAAAAAACTGAGAGTTCCATATCTTCTGATAAAGTCGTCAAGTGCCAACCATCCATTTTAGTAATTACCTCACTTGAAATTAGAATTCCTGGCCCGGTGATCATTGGATTAAACCGCAGCGAAGAAAAAAGGCGAAAGGCCATCATCGCTGCCGCTACTAAGATACTTGAAAGGCTAGTTCTTGCGCCATTAAAAGTGGTACAAGCACGATAAGAAACCACCACTGTTGGATGTTTAATGAAAGCATCATTAAGACGTTTTAAATAATTAGGATCAAGTGTATTATCGGCATCAAGACGAAGATAGCCATCAAAGGCATCATAGCCACCATACTTTTCTTTAATGAAGGTAAAGAAGCGCTCCAGGACTTGACCAACACGATTCACATTTGAATCTTGAAGTTCAAAGACTTCTACGCCAAGACTTCGGGCGATTTTAGCCGTGTCATCATCTGGATGACAGTTATTAGCAAGGACATAGATGGTAATCTTGTCTTGAGGATAATCTAAGGCTTGAATGCTCTTAATGATTCTTGCAATGACGCTTGCCTCATTCCGAGCGGGAATATAAAAACAATACTTCTTATATACTTCACTCACTGGATATCGTTCATATTTAGTAAAACAAAGACCTAAAAACACGATAAAAGCAAGAACTAAGACCACCGCGATGATAATTAGAGCAATCATCCAGTTTTCAAGGATTATAAGCTTCATAGCTAAGTTATAGCACAATCAAAGGAAAAAACAACTATTTTATCGGTGAAGGTAAGTTTTTGCACGCTTGTTATGTTTTAAAAACTTCAGACCGTGAAACTGGCAGACATTGAGGCAGCGGTTACAAAGTTCGCAGTAACGACTAGAAATCTTAATTTTGCCTTGCTTAAAAAAGATGGCCTTCGTCGGACATTCTTTAAGGCAAAGACCACATTTAGTGCAGTCTTTGGTGTTACGAATTAGTTTCGTGACTAATGGACGACCATAGTAAAAGATTAAACTTACTGGTTTAAGAAAATGAAAACCTTTGATTGGTCGTAATTTCATGTCACGAAGTTCGTTAATTAAATGGTTAATGGACGCTAGTTCGGTCTCGTATTTAGCATTTAAGTCTTTCACATTTCCAAAAAGCGGAATAAAGTTCTCAATTGACTGATAACTATGATAATAATCAAAACAATACTTCTTAGCTTCAAGTAAGGAGCCACCAGTTCTTGTTCCATATGAGGTAATAATCGCTCGATATTCATAATTAAAAGTATTATGTTTCAAAAAATGTTTCACAATTCGCGGAATCCCATAAGCATATGTTGGGTAAATAACGAGCATCCTTTTTCCTTCGTAAACATTTTGTTTAGTGGTAACTAGTGGAATTTGATAAATATTACCGCCAAGTTGTTTTTTAACTTCTTGGGCGAAAAAAGTTCCATTATTAGAGCCTGAAAAGACAAAGATATCATATGGTAAGAAGCCATTTTCAGCTTTCATTTTATAATTATACTGCAATATTTATTTCAGTAGTTGTTGCAATTACTCTTCTTAGGTTTATAATATTTATGATCCCCCGTATGGGGGGAGAAAAATCATGAAAAACGAAAAATCAATCTCTCATTTAAGAATTGCTAAAGGTCAAATTGATGCTACCATAACAATGATTAGTGAGGGAAGATATTGTCTTGACATCAATAATCAGATTATGGCTACCATCGCTTTGCTGAAAAAAGCCCAAAAAGAAATCCTTAGTGCTCATATGCATTCTTGCTTTTTGGAAGCCGCTTGTGCTTGCGATACTGAAGCTAAAGTTTCTGAAATCGAGGCCCTCATTAATCGTCTTTTGTAGCGAGAATGCGAACTGTCATTAAAGTAAGTAATATCACTTGTAGTCAATGTGCGAAGACCATTGAAAGATTTTTTGCTACTAAGGATGACGTCATCGCGAAGGTCCATGTCACAGCAAAAAAAGTAATCTTTGACTATAATAGTGCAAAAACTAGTGTTAATGACTTAGTTAAAGGACTTCAAGAAATTGGTTATTATCCATTGATCACTAGTATTGATCAAAAAAAGGCGAAGCGCCGTGACTTGATCGATTTTATTATCGCAACACTTTGCACCATCCCACTTTTATGGACCATGATTGGTCATTTTGGCGGGTCGGATTTAGTTCCTGAGTTCTTACAAAACGGCTATGTCCAATTAGCCTTTGTAATTCCTGTGGAGTTCTTTGTGGGGCGACGCTTTTTTAAGGCGGCCTACTATCAATTAAGCGCCAAAACCGCTGGGATGGATGTTCTTGTGGTGATTGGAACAATGGCAGCCTTTACTTATAGTCTCTTTTTAACCATTAATCATCAGCTTCATCCCACTGAAATGCCACCTCATCTTTACTTTGAAGCGGCCGCGGTTATTATTTATATGGTAC
>JAISVG010000001.1 GCA_031271635.1 Erysipelotrichaceae bacterium | reverse complement strand
AGATCATGTCCTTGCAAGCGAAGAAGACATTAATATTCTTGTTTTAGATACGGAAGTATATTCTAATACCGGAGGTCAGTCTTCAAAATCCTCTCAAACTGGTTCCATTGCGAAGTTTACGGCTTCAGGAAAAACTGGTGCCAAAAAGAATCTTGCCTTAATGGCAATGAGTTATGGTCATGTTTATGTGGCTCAAATTGCACTGGGAGCAAATTCAATGAAAGCAATTCAAGCAATGAAAGAGGCGGAAGCCCATAAAGGACCATCCTTAATCATTTGTTATGCTCCTTGTGTCAATCACGGCATTAAAGGCGGCTTATCAAACTCCTTTAAAACTGAAAAGGCCGCTTGCGAAGCCGGATACTTTATCCCCTTTAGATATAATCCTGAAAAAGACATCCCACTTGAATTTGATATGCAGGCTCCTGACTTTGGAAAGTTCCGTGAATTTGTGATGCGGGAGACGAGATTCTCACAGCTTCCCGTTGTGAATCCTGAACATGCCGAAGAGCTGCTCTTAAAATCCGCGGAGCACGCGAGACGTCGTTACGAACGAATTAAGAAATTCGGTTTATAAAAAATCTTAATTAAAACAAAAGGCAGCCATAATCGATGACTGCCTTTTTTGCAAATCAGCAAGGAATTAAAAGGCGAGACTCTTAATATAGTCCTCAATCGCGGCTTTAAGTAACTTTTGTTTTCTTAACATTATGCTTCGCGTCTTCGCAACGACTTCGTAGTAAATCTTACACTTTGGTTCAGTGCCACTTGGTCGAATTGCAAGCCAAGACTTATCTTGATAAGTATAAATAATCATGTTTTGGGGATCGGTCTTTAAACTCTTGCTCTGTTCTTTTAAGAGTTTTGTCGTTGTTTGTAAGAGATAATCATCAATTTGAACTAGAGGTGCCTTATCAAACACTTTAATGGGCTTACTACGGAAGGAAGTAATGAGATGGTTGATGTACTCTTGGCCTCCATCGCTTGGAGCAGTAAGGGAAATCTGGTCAGCCTGATAATAGTGATACTTTTGATAAAGTTCTTCAAGCGCGGCATCAAGGCGCTTATTTTGTTTAAGATAATAAAGGGTCATTTCGGCATATAAGAGAATGGCCTGAACTGCGTCTTTATCACGGACAAAGGGTTTAATAAGACAGCCATAACTCTCTTCATATCCAAAGACAAAATGCGCACCATGCGGTTTTAATTCTTCTTTATGAATCGCGGTACCAATATATTTAAAGCCGGTTAAGGAAACCTTATTTTTAACTCCATATGCTGTTGCAATGGCTTTTCCGATTCTTGAAGTAACAACCGAATTAAACATGACGCTGTTTGGGGGTAAGAGCTTTTGTTCTTGATAGGCTTTTAAAATGTATTCAAGAAGCAGGGACGCTGATTCATTGCCAGTAAGAAGATGGTATTCTTGATCCTGACCTTTATATGCAAGCCCAACACGATCAGCATCGGGGTCACTGGCCAAGATTAAATCCGCATCAAGCTCTTTTGCGTACTTAATTGCTTCGATAAAGGCCTTAGGGCTTTCAGGATTAGGGCTCTCAGTTTTTGAAAAATTAGGGTCCACACTCGTTTGACTAAGGACTGGGAATACTTGGTAATTTGATTCTTGAAGGACCCTCATTACCGGAACTAGACCAGTACCATGAAGTGGGGTATAAACAATTTTAAAGCCCTTTTTGTCGAGGTTTTTATTAATGGCAATAGCTTTTACGGCCTCAATATAGGAAGCTTCAACTTCATCATTAAGGGTGATAATCTCGGTTTTTAAAGGCATGAGGTCTAATTTTTTATAGGTGGTAATTAAATCGGCCTTAGTGTAGATTTTAAGAATTGAAGTCAGATCCTTTGGAATAATCTGTGATCCGGTTGCGTCATAGACTTTATAGCCATTATACTCTTTCGTGTTATGAGAGGCAGTAATCATTACCCCGCCCGCACATTTTAAGAAGCGAACTGCATATGAAAGAAGGGGAGTTGGCTCTAATGTTTTAAAGACATAGGTTTTAATCCCGAGTTTTGCAAAGACGGTGGCTGAAATGCTAGTAAACTCTTTTGAAAGGTGCCGGTTATCATGGGCAATGACCATCTTCGGTGCTGCGTGTTTTTTGAGGAGTTGTTTTCCAAAGGCATAACTAGCAAGAGTAATGGTAAAACGATTAATTCGGTTTGGACCGACTCCCATGACACCACGCATTCCGGCTGTGCCAAATTCAATTTTTTGATGAAAGGCTTCTTGCAGTGCCTGGAGCGGATAACTATCAAGTTCGGTTTTTTCCGCTTCCGTTAGTAGTTTTCTTAGTCGTTTCAACATTTATTTCTCCTTTCTTAGTGTCATGATGAGCTTTTGGAAATCTGGTAGGAGGGGGGCCACAAATTGTCTTTGTGAGAGATACCCTAAAACACCAGGGAGTTGTCCCAAAGTAATGATATGGGCGTGAAGCATCTGACTATTCACATTATACAATTTCTTAAAGTGATGATTAACATTAAAGGCTCCATATTTATCATCTCCCACGATTGGATGTTGCAAGTGTTCTAAATGAACTCGAATTTGGTGGGTTCTTCCAGTAAGGATGGTAACTTTAAGAAGCGAGGTCTCTTTAAATCTTTCTTCAACATGATAAATGGTTGTGGCAGGTTTTCCAAGTTTTTCTGAAACCATGACTCTTGCGGTTTCATTATTCTTATAAAGCGGTGCCTTAATAGTGCCATCTTGACTCACTTTTCCCACAACTAAGGCTAAGTAGGTTTTTGTGATTAGATTATGGGCTTTAAAAATCTCAAAAAGAGTTTGTAAAGCCTCAGTATTCTTGCCAAAAATAACAAGCCCTGTCGTATTAAAGTCAAGACGATGCGCGGGAGCGGGAACAAAGACACTATTATCTGGTTGATATTCGTTCTGATATACTAAATAATTAATGACTGCTTGCTGAAGGGTATACATATTTTCCTTCATAACACCATGAACAAGAATCCCCTTAGGTTTATTAACAATGAGGATGTTTTGATCTTCATAAATAATTTCATATGGAAAGGGTTGAGGCTTAATCTCTTTGGTCTTATTCTTTAAAGTTTCAAGACTATTTTCAGTAATGAAGATCCTTACGACATCGCCAGCAGTTAAGACAAATTCTTCTTTTTGGGGTCGCCCGTTGACTTTAATTTCTTTCTCACGAAAGAGACGGTAAATCAAAGAAAGTGGCACCATTTTCAAGGTTTTTTTCACAAAAGAGAGGAGTTTTAAGTTCTGTTCTTGTGAAGAAATCCTTAATTCTAACATAGTAAAATTATATCATTTTAATCGTCAAGCTTGAAATTAGGATATAATTTATAAGACGGAGAAATACCCAAGTGGCTGAAGGGGTGGGCTTGGAAAGCTCATAGGTCTTTAAACGGATGCGAGGGTTCAAATCCCTCTTTCTCCGCCATTAACGAATAATAGGTTTAGAAACACGAAATTTCACGCAGCGACTCGCTTCGCCCGATCCTCAAAAGTAATAAAAAGGTTTTTCTTGCTCTTAAAGAAGCATTTAAATCTGGCAAAATAAATGAAAGTTCCTTTTTTGTGGTTCATATAGAAAGGTTTTTTAAGTAAAAAGTATCTTCTATGTCCAATTTTTTAGTGTTTATATAAGCGATAATCATAAACCATATTCTATATGCGAAATTACTATTTCTACTGGTCATAATGCAGAGACGGTCTTTATCTTTGTCAATGCCTTTTATTTTGCGTCCGTTTATACTTTTTTTCATTTCGATACAAATCAAATTATGCTTATTACAACCTCTTCTATGAACAATTAAATCAACAGTTATGTGTTTACTATCACCTAACACTTTTTTAGGTTCGTCGCTTTTCCGATTATATTCAACGTCAACAATGTAGTTATTATACTCTAATGAGTGCGCAATTAAATTCTGAAGATAGAAAGCAAACCGAGAGCAAATACAGCGTTCGCTTAAATTGTTCTTTAAT
>JAISVG010000096.1 GCA_031271635.1 Erysipelotrichaceae bacterium | reverse complement strand
CGCGGAAAAGCGCGATCTCCATTTACAGAACCGCGACCATCGTTAGGACTTTCCCAATATTCGTAATCACGGTCAAAGGTAAAAATCGCAGGATTCATAGAGGGGCCTTCAATAATCGTATCTTTAAAAATTCCGAGACTAACAAAAAATCTTGTTTCTCCTTTGGTAAAAAAGTAGGCGGACTCTTGGGATAAATCACCAAGCGTGGTTTCTAGGATTGAGAATTTTAAAAACTGTTCCTCAATAGTTTCCTCTGGTGGGGGTTCATCTTGGGCCACTAATCTAATGTGTTTAGTGTCATTTATTTGAAACGTTGCCAAAAAAACCGCACTAAACGCTAGTGTTACGTAGATAACGAGAAACACCAACTTTCTAAGATATTTATTCATTGCTATAGGTATTTTATCATAAAAGCATTAATTGAAGAAAAAGACAAATAGTTTTTTATTAACTATTAGAATGGGACTTTTTTCATAGGGCCTCGTTACTCAAAACTCCTTATGTTTTTTATAAAGAATAAAGAGCATTTCTTGAAACGAACATTTTTATGGTTATTATTCTTAGTTTCTTTAATACTACCAAGGAATGATATGGTTAAGAGAATGGTTTGGATGTTTAGATTGACCTATGCATCTTAGAACAACTTCGCATGAATGCTAGAAAATATCGGAGTCACTCCTATATTTTATATGTTTGCATTATAAATATCGGAGTCACTCCTATAAAAATCTAGTGATTAATTTGAAAAAGTGTATAATGTTAGTGTTAGGAGGAAATATGAAAGAAAAAACAATCGTGCGGCCAACTTATTTAGATGAGATCAAGGATTTTATTGACGATCCAAATGTCAAAATTATCACCGGACTTCGTCGCAGTGGAAAAACAGAATTATTGAAAATGGTAATGAATGAAATATCAAAGAGGGTTTCTTTGGATCATATTATTTATATGAATTTCGAAGATATGGATTTTGAAGAGATTGCCACATCAAAGCAACTGAACGCTTTTCTAAAAACGAGGATGATTGATGATAAAAAGTATTACATATTTCTCGACGAAATCCAACTTATTGATGAATGGGAAAAAACAGTAAACGCTCTCCGTCTTAAAAATACTGATATTTACATTACCGGTTCAAACTCAAAAATCATGAGTGAAGAACTTGCAACGCTGCTTGGTGGAAGAACCATGTCTTTTAAGATGAACACGCTTTCGTTTAAGGAGTTTATGGATTTTAGAAAACAAACTGGAATTGCGAGTGATAGTATTGATGATGAACTTGAAGAATATATTAATATTGGAGGTTTTCCACTACTTTCGATTAGAGAATATAGTGAAGAAGCGGCGCGAAGAATTGTGAAAGATATTAATAATACCGCGCTTCTTAAGGATGTTGTGGTACGTCACAAAATTCATCAACCACAACTCTTAGATAGACTTGTGGCTTTTCTTTATGACAATGTTGGCAGTCTCGTTTCGATTCGTACCATTGTTAATTACCTAAAGAGTCAAGGAAGAGGGGTGGATCCGGAAACAATTGCGAACTATATAAAATATTTAGAAGATGCGTTTATTATTAGACAGGCACCAAGATATGACATTAAAGGAAAGAGCTTACTTCAAACTAATGATAAATTTTATTTAGGCGACCACTCACTTCAGTACGCAATTAGAAATCGACGTCCTGACAAGGTACAAAGTGTTTTAGAAAACATTGTTTTCATGGAACTTGTCCGCCGTGGCTATGATGTATACGTTGGAAAGTTTGATGATAAAGAAATTGATTTTGTTGCTGAAGCTCAAGATGGCGCGCGAAGAATTTATATTCAAGTCACTTTGGAGTTTACGACCACGGCAACTTATGAAAGAGAATTTCACCCCTTGAGAAGTATTAAGGATAATCATCATAAATATGTTGTGACCCTTGATAAAAACTGGCGTGCTAATGATAATGGGATTTTAGGCATTCACTTAAAAGATTTTTTACTTAAAGATATTTTGTAATCGATAAGACGATAGGAGGCAAAGTTTCTTATTTAAAAATATTTCGGTTCATACTCTAAATTCTAACCATTAATTACTAAATAATCATTTTTCTTGGTTTTTATTAATATGGCACGAGTTGCACTTGGAACAAGTATTGCCACAGCCATGACATTTCTTTTTGTTTTTGACGCTAAAAATAATAGTAAATAAGACTAATGCTCCTGCAAGAATAGCGACGATAATTCCAAACCAATCCATACTTATACCTCACCTTCGGTGTTTAAATAACGCCTCTTAAGCTTAATAATTCCTTTTTGTACTAGGATGATAAAAGTGATGCTAATTAGAATGATAAGCGCCATGGCGATAAGGGCGATGATCCAATTCCACAGGATAAAAGTTCCCGTCCAGAAGATGATAAGCGAGGTAATATAGGCAGTTAGAATCCAGAATATAATGGCTTTAATTAGTTTCTTTTTGTTTCTTAATTCGCCTCTAGCGGCCGCTACTGCGGCCATACAAGGGACGGAGAGAAGATTAAAGGCCATAAAGGAGAACATCGCCGGGATCGCGACGTTGATACCTCCAATCATCCCTCCAATACCGAGCATCATTGCTCCAAGTGCCGTATTCCCGAGCTCTTGGGGCTCCCCAAATGTATCTTCACCCATGCCGGAGAAAACTCCCATGGTAACAATGACAATTTCCTTAGCGATTAGTCCACTAAGAATGGCAACAACAAACTTCCACCCGTCAATTCCAAGACCAAAACCAAGCGGTATAAAAAGCGGGGTGATTAGTTTACCAAGACTTCCAAGAATGCTGTTTTCAACGGAACTCACCATTTGGTAACTAAAATCAAAAGAGGAAAGAAACCAAATCACAACAGTAGCGCCAGCGATCACGGTTCCCGCACGGAGAAGGTAATGCTTAATTTTTTCCCATAGCCGTGCGAAGATGTTTTTGAAACGAGGACGATGATAAAGCGGTAGTTCCATAATAAAAGGTGGAGTTTCACCTTTAACAACGGTGCGTTTTAAAATAAAAGCTGTAATGATGGCGATTATGATTCCAAGAAGATATACTAAGTAAACAATGAGTTCGGCATTTAAAAAGAGGTAGGCTCCAGAGAATACTCCGGCAAAAGCTGCCCAAATGTGAAGTTTAGCCCCGCATGAAAAAAAAGGTGAAAGCATAATGGTGCGTTCCCGCTCGGCCGCATTTTCAAGAGTTCTTGTGGCCATAATTCCAGGAACGGCACAGCCAAAA
>JAISVG010000072.1 GCA_031271635.1 Erysipelotrichaceae bacterium | reverse complement strand
AGGCCTTCTTCGCTCGCGGCGGCACAGGGGTATACTTGATCTTCAAGATAAGAGAAACGCGCTAGATGGCCCTCACAGGGCCCATCAACTGGGGTATTGGTAAGGAGCCGAATTAAGAGTTTTCCAAAATAGTCATCACCATTAAGAATGCTAAAAAGTAATTGATAATTATCTTCTTTAACTTGAGCGATTAGAAGATCAACTAATTCAAAATATCCTTGCTTTACTCTAGTAGCAATGCGGTGAAAACTATAATCATCTTGGTTGATGCTTCTTTGAAATCTAATTGCCACAGTGGGTGCATGTTTTAGCATGTTAAGATAGCAACTAACAATATCATCATTAAATAAAGGCGATAGAGTCATCGAAACACCAACATAGTCATTTTCTTTGATGGCAAGAAGATTTTGACTGACAATATCATAAGTATGATTACGCATTAAATCATGATATGCCTTAGTGCCATCAAAGGAAACCCCAAAGAGCACAAGATTTACTTGAAGAAACTTTACAATCTGAGGTGTGAGAAGAACCCCGTTTGAGATAAGCATTGGAATAATGTCAATTTGATATACGACTTTTAGTTCTTGACATAAAGTAGCAATCTCTTTAATGAGATCAAGTTTTAAAAGCGGTTCCCCGTCACCAGATAAGTCAAGAAAGAGTTTTTTAACACCAGGGTGTGCATTAAGAAAAGCAGTAACTTTTTCTTTAATATAACTAACTGTAGGAATAAAGGTAGTTTTATTGCTGCGGAAGCAGTACTTACAATTAAGGTTACATTTATTTGAGATATTAAAGCCAAGATAGAAGGTTTTGTAATCGGATTCTGTTGTCTTACAGTTGATGGGCTGATGGAATCCAGGAATCTCTTTAGTTTTGATTGTTTTTACATTATCATGAAAAAAGGCTGTTTTGCCATTTTCAGTATTAAAAAGAACAATGAGTCCAAAATGACGATACGTCTTAATCATTGAGTGATGTACTGAAAATCAGGAATGTCATGGTAAATATAAGTTAATCCATCACGATGTTCGAAGGTAAACTCAGTATAGCAGGGTTTATCATAATAACTCCCATCAGCGTATGTTAAAGCAAAATCAATGCGAATCGTGATGGTTCTATCAAAGAAAGAAAAAGGTTTTTTAAAACCGAAATTGAATCCTGTCGTGTAATAGACATAGCATTTATCGGATAGACCAACGGACCACCAATCACTATCGGCATGGTCAATAAAAACTCGATACTGTTTACTAAAGAAATCAGGAGCATCTGCCTCTACTTCATCAAGAAGCGCACCGCCATCGAAGAAGGAATACTTAGTCGTAAGATTAACGACGCCAAAATAGTCATCAAGGACATGAAATGTAGGGATACTCATTTGTAGTTCGCCCTCATCTAATGGAGAAATGGTGAATACTTTTTTATACCCAGGAATTTCACTTGCTTTGATTGTATAATAATGATCAATATAGTATTCGCCATTTGTAAATAGATAATAGCAAAATGACTTTGCTTTAGGTGAGCGACAAGAAATGATAAATGGTAGTATAAGAAGACAAGTAATTGGTTTTTTCATTTAGAAGTACCTTTCGAAAAAAAGTAAAGCTTCTTAGAGAAAGAATTCCTATATTTTGGTCTTTGATTCATATCATTACCAATCATTATTCAATGTACCTAAAATTCGGAATGGTTTTAGGAACATAGGTCAGTCCATCAATATGTTCAATTAAGAGTTCACTATAACAAGGGGTATCATAATATGTGCCATTTTCATAAGTTAAAGTAAAATCAATTCTTACTACAGTTGTTTTGTCAAAGAGCGAATATGGCTTGTCAAATTTGAAATGGAATTCAGTCGAGTAATAAACGTAACACTCATCGGAAAGACCAATGGACCACCAATCACTATCGGCATGGTCAATAATAACTCGGTAATCTTTCTTGAAGAAGTTAGATGTTGTTATTATTATTGGTTCCTCCACTGAAATGTTATTTTGAAAGAAGGAGAATTTTGTAGTGAGGTTAATAACGTCAGAACTTTCATCAAGGGTATGAAAAGCAGAAAAATATGCACTAACTTTACCTTCTTCTAATGGCGAGAAAAACATCGAATCATTTGGTATAGAATCCGTCCAAGTACTAATATCATAGTAGCGATCAATATAATATTCATCATTCGTAAATAGATAACTACAAAACGATTTTTCTTTAGGGGAACGACAAGAAATAAGGAGGAGCATCATAATGATAATCGTAGTAGTTCTTTTCATATTATTTTTAGTTATTCTCAATATATCTGAAGTCAGGAATATTATGAAAAATAGAGGTTGATTCATTAATATATTCGATTAAAAACTCGCTGTAACAAGGTGTATCATAGTAACTTCCATCTTCATAAGTCAATACAAAATCAATTCTAACGAGTATTGTTTTATTAAAAAAAGAACATGGTTTTTCAAAACCGAAATAATACTGTGGTTCGTAGATTTGATAACAAACACCAGAAACACCCCAATCAGTCGCATCTTCTGGATCAATATAAACATGATACCGTTTACTAAAGAAATCAGGAGCATTTGCTTCTACTTCATCAAGAAGCATTTCATCGCTAAAGAATGAGAACTTTGTCATAAGATTAACAGTTCCAGGGTATTCATCAAAAACATGAAAGGTTGGAATGCTTACCCATAGTTTTCCTTCATCTGTCGATGAGAAAACATAAGGGCTTGTGAAACTAGAGACCTGCCTTGTATTCACAGAATAATAGTAATTAATGTAGTATTTCGTGTCTGTGAATAGGTAATTACAAAATGATTTTTCTTTAGAAGAACGACAAGAAATGATAAATGGTAGTATAAGAAGACACGCTGTTGCTTTTCTCATTTAACAGTACCTCGGATATTTAAAGTAAGGAGCTTCTCTAAAATTTCCTTCGCCATAATGTTTTTCATAATGCTCTTTCTCGCCAAAGTTGGTATAGACGAGTCCATCAGAACGAGGGCAAGGTTTGATTTCTTGACCCTCTAAAATCATTTTATCTTCACCATCATCTTGGACATATTTTCCATCTCCATTTATATCCCCGAAGGTTACAATAGGATCATAAGTATAAGAAAAGCCATATGCGACACGATGATGTAGAAAATAGCAAAACTCGGGATCAAAACCCGTTCTTGATGCTCCAGGAATATCTCCTAGTTCAGTAATTTCAGGATACTGTGACTTTATGTCCATACAAACACTTCTATATTTGTCACGCCACATAATAGCCCAGTAGATCCCTGCATTATTGTTTAGTAAGTCCATATCGACGGCAAGTTTCTTTTTTCTAGTATCGTAGTTACTTGAACCGACTATTCCTGGTTTTACTAAATCATACTCATGAGCATCAGTAAAGTCTTTTGCAAAATCTTCCCCAAGTTTAAGGGTCAATAAAGCAGTTGCATAAAAACGACGGTAAGCATCCCAATGATTGTTGATGTTATCCCCTTCATTTAAGTGTTTGATGTCATAACTGCTATTTCCACCATAATAATCCGCATAATAATGCGCTGACATATCAATTGCTTCGTTTCTAATATTATAAATGGCCAAAGCATCAATCGCGGCTCCAGAAGTAAAGCCATTACTATAGTGATAAAGAACGGCTTTTTGATAGTCACCAACTTCATTGCCCATAATGCCTTCATAAGCAGTGTAGTATGCTCCGATAGAAATAAGTAGACCAACAGCAATTCCAGCAATGACTAATGCGGGGCCACCAAGTCCAAAGGCCGAAAGTAAAATTGCTCCTGCTGTTGCAGCACTTATACTAACCCAGAGAGCAGTAATCTCATTATTCATTGTTTGAAGATACCCATCAAGTCTACTAAAGTCATAAGTCTCATGATAGTAACTATAGTCATTAGGATAAAAACATTCCTTCCTTGATCTTTTATTTCAAAGTATCTTTTAACATTACTAAGGGCGATTGGTCTTTGTTCAAGAACATTTTTGAATCTTAAATATTGATTTTGATACTGAGGACTATTAGGAGTTGGAAGATAAGTGAACTCAGAATTAGGACTAAGGTTTTTTAGTTCAGGATAGAGTTTTGAAACAAGATGATTAAGAAGAAAGTAGACGGGGCGATCTTGAATAGGATCACGACCTAGTTTAAGATATTTCATCTCACCAGTACCAATCGTGAAGGCAGCATTTCTTGCTAAAGGTAAATCATTAATAATCTTTTCCTTAGCTTTTTCAAGACTTTTATCATCTAGTTCATGATTTGTGGCTTCATCAATAGCTTCAAAAGACTTTTCAAGAACAGTTTCATCACTTAACATCGGGTTACTATCAACAATATCAGTGACTTGATCTTCAATCAATTTAAAAGTATCTTCATCATTAAGGATTAAAGTATTAGGATCATTAATATCTTTAGTAGTGGTGATCGAGGTGGTAACCGTTAGGGTCGAAAGAATGAGTGAAGTTAGAATGGCCATATGTAATCCTCCTTGTAAGTAACGAAACGAGACTAGAAAGAGACCTAAGTAAGACTAGTTATTATTTTAAAAAAGAAATGATGGTTTCTAACAAAAAGATGAAAAAGCTTTATTGCATTAGAGTTTATCATGAAAAGTAATTACTTTGTAATTATGCTTCAAGATGCGATTTAGTAGTTTATAAGTAGTGTTAATCATGATTCTATCTTCTTAGAGACTTTTGTCGGTAACGAAAGATGGTTTTCCTCTATGAAGATATATAGAGATGGATTCACTATAAATCGAGTTTTAATAGGTAGTCGGAATATTTTTTAAAGATATGCTTAAAAGGACGGCAAAAACCCATTCCTTTTATTTATTAACTAGATAAGTTCTGTTGTTTTACCAATTAAATAAAGCGGGATGTTAATCATATTTTCATCTTTTTTGTAATTAAGCATGGAGTATCTGATACGAAGTTTAGGCACAAATCTCTTGTTATAGGCATTTAAACTTACTGATGAAACGCTATTCTTGGCCTTTACTTCAAGCGGGATTATATTACCAGATTTATCTTGAATCATAAAGTCAATCTCATATTTTTCGAAAGTAAAATATTTAGGTTCTGATGAAAGAATTGTTTTTAATTGTTGTAAGACATAGTTTTCAGTTAATGATCCTTTAAACTGGTAGTCTTTATTTAAAACTATTTGTTCGTTAGGAATGTCGGCCATTGCTTTTAGCAGTCCCGTGTCAAATAAATAGAGTTTAAAGGAAGATAAATCAGTGAATCCATTTAATGGACTTTCGTTTTTTCTAGTGAGATAGAGTCTATTTACAATGCCAGCAGTAACAAGCCATTCAATAGCCTCTTCAAAACTTCTTGCTCGTGCCCCTTTTTGAATATCTTTATAGATGAATTTGTTATTTGTTTTAGCTAATTGGGTTGGGATATTTCGATATACCATGAGAATTCTTGCTGCGGATACTTTTTCATAGTGTTTGGAGAAATCCCGCTCATAGATAGTTAAGAGGTCTTTTTGTTTTTGCGCTACTTCGGAAGCGTCTTTAGTCTTAATCCAGGTTTGAACACACTCTGGTAGACCGCCAACTATTAAATAGGTTAAGTACAAATCATTTAAACGATTGTGAAAAATAGTGTCAATAGTGGTGTCTTTTCTAATTTGAGAATAATATTCAAATAAACTTGAATCGCTTGCTTCCAAAAATTCTTCAAAAGAAAGCGGATAAATCTGAAGAATATCAACTTGACCAACCGGATGAGAATGACCACTTGCTAAATATACCCCAAGAAGACTTCCAGCAGAAACAATGATATATTCGTTTGCTTTTTCCCTAAAGTATTTCAGGGAATTAAGAGCATCAGGAGAAGCCTGGATTTCATCGAAGATTATTAGCGTTTTTCCTGGTAAAATGGCCTTGCCATGGATTAGTCCTAACTTTTCAATTAGTATCTGAGGATTCTTTGTATCGCGAAATAAATCTTTTAATGCTTCATTTTCATCAAAGTTAAACGCGGCAACATCGTCAAAGTAAAGACGACCAAATTCCCTCATCAACCAAGTCTTACCGACCTGTCTTGCGCCTTCAAGCACAAGTGGTTTACGGTCGTAACGATCTTTCCATTCTTTCATTTGTTGCAAGGCTTTTCTTTTCATATCTAGCTCCCTCTATAGCGACATTATAGCATCTAAATTTGTATGTAAGTAGTTAATTGCCACAATTTTGCTGTTTTATTTGAGTTTTTTGCCACAGATTATCAGTCAGTAACAGGATTTTTGCCACAAATATGCGATTACGCTTTGATAACAAAAATTACACTATAAGTTTTTAATCTTGAAGTCTTTTTTATTTTTTCTTGAAAACGTCAATTGATTGAGCGAGATACTCGTAGCTTTACTAACAATAATAACGGATTATTAGGAGAATGATTTATGGTAGATATGGATTATTTTATTAGTTACTCTAGTGATATCGAGGTTACATTCACAGATAGTTTATTTAGTCATTTAAAGAGTCTAGGTATTAAATGTTGGTACGATAATAACGAGTTAATATTAGGAATGAACATATATCGAAATTTCGAAAATGTTTTGGATTCTGCAAGAAATTGGATTGGATCAATTGTCATTATTGATGATAAATATTTCAGTAAAGAATGGTGTAAAAAAGAAATTTCATTTTTAATTGAAAACAATGTAAATCTTCTAATTTTTCTCTACAGAATGAGAACGGAGGACATACCTCGCAAGTTTATTAGGATTTTGGACTATCATTATTTATGTTTCGATGACACCAATACCGAGGTTTTCGAAAAAATTATAGAAAAAATATTACGACATTATATCAATGCTACAGGTAGATTATTACCACACATCACTACTCAAAATCCGCTTATAAAATCACTTATTGATGAATATCAAACAACTCAATATTCTTATCAAATAATTATAAAAACTATGAATATTATTTTGTGTTTATCTTTGCTAGATAAAGGAAAGTTTCTAGATAATAAATATTTAAATAGTTACCGATTAATTGTTGAAAAAATATTCAAACAATCCGTTACATTAGAGAATATAAGTTTTAGGAAGTTGGAAATTTGTGATTCAATAACGAAAAACATTATTTTTCAAATGAAGAATTTCTAATGGATAGAATGATTTCAGAGACAGTATCGACTAATTTTTTGATATTTTCCGAGTCCTTTAAAGTGCCAATGTGTGGAACTAGATATTTAAATTCTGAGTTTTCTTTCGAAATTGCGTCAAGAATAATTGATGCGGCATAACCCGTTGCACCAACGGGAATGATATACTTGCCATACTTTTTACTTCTTTCGAATTCCTCTAAAACAGTTTTGGATGGTTTTATGATACCATCATAACGATTGTTCCCAAATAGGAACAGTATTATTCCGGCATCATTTATCATATTATGCTGATACATTTCTCTAACTACTGGGGAAATATGTTCATCGCTGTTACCAATCAATGGCAAGCGTTTAATAATAAGATAGTCACTTATTGATAAGCCTTTCTCGCTTACACAATTGAGAATGCCGTTTGAGAGTTCTGGTCCAACGCCTTCAATATATCCGGTGCCAACTTGACAGCCCAATTCCACTAATCTTCTTCCCAACTCAAATAGAAAATATCTCGCTTTTTCGAGTGTCCATTCTCCGTAATCTCTTGAACTTCCTGCAACAAAAATTTTTCTAGAATCTAAATTATTTTTAATGGAACTAAAAATTTCATATATATCATCATATTCTTTTATTAAAACTGCTTTGATACCATATCTCTTAAGATCATCTAAAAAAAGTTGCTGCTTTATCAAATCATATTGATAATCATTTTCAGTATCATAGCAATTTTTTTTAATCTCACGAATAATTAGGTAATGGTCTCGGATGTGTTGTTCATAAACGATACGCATTTTCGATAAAAGAAAAAGTAAATTGGGGTCGTTAAATGAGTACCCAATAAAAACAAAAGTTTTTGATAATAGCTGGGATTTTAGAATGGCTTCAAAGGCAGTTCTTTTTCCACTGAATGTTTCAAAATCATCTTTTGTGATAACTGCTTCATCAGCTATTTCATAATCCCCGTGAAACTTGTATATAATAGTGTTGCTGTTATTGTTCTCCACAGCGACAGAACGATTTGTCTTCTTTATATCAATAGAATCATGACCGTTTTTCTTTAAATACTCTTCAATCTCATGGTCATAATTAGTTGTCCAAATGGTTTTTATAGGCAATTTAGTTATTATGTCGAAATACTTGTTAAATTTTTTAGGTTTCGAAAAACTATTCACAATTATTTTATTTAATGCTGCTCGATTTTCTTTATTTTGATAGTATTGAGCAACAGAAATCAAATCATGTGTTTCTTTTTCAATATTGAGACCAATGTCAGAAGCGACATTTCTGAGTAAATCTTTCCACGATACAAATCCAGAATTCACAGAAATACCAGATCCAATGAAAATAGCAGCCTTGTCATTTTTAATGTTCTCGGAATACTCATTAATGAACTTCTTAATTTCCATTATTTCCTCCTAATAATCCGTTATTATTTATAGCAGAATTATATCATTTTGATTATCAACTTAATTAAATATTTTAAAAATCAAACACGTACGAGAGAATGGATTAGCTGAATATCTATCTGCTCTTTGTCTTTTATTAGTATTGAAAGAGGCGAATATAACTACTTTATGATTATCTACCTTATTTTGTAACGGAACTATGACCATTCAGAGGCAAATTAAACTACAATATTTCATGGGGAGAAACATGAAAAAAATAATTAACTATCTAGACTATTTTATTTGCAAGATGCAAAATTCTAAAAATCTATCTGATTTAACTATTAAATCCTACAAGTCTGACTTGATTAAATTCTATGATTTCTATAAGACTACTAAGGATATTGGAAGTATTGATATCATCAAGTATATTGAACACTTACGGATTGATAGAAGACTTAAGGATACCTCGATTAAGCGGAACATCGTGACGCTTAATCAGTTCTATCAAATGTTATGTGATGATAAAATCATCGCTAATAATCCGATAAAGTCATTGAAATTAAGCTTTAAAAAAGAAAGAAGACTACCGAAGACATTAACGGTAAAAGAAGTATCTAAAATATTAAGAGTAATTAGTCTTAATTTAAATAATAGTTCTACGCATTTTACACAGTTCTTAAATGTAAGAGACGCAGCTTTAATGGATTTATTAATTACTACTGGTATTAGAATCGGTGAACTAGCGGCCTTAACCTTAGAAGATATTATCTACCATGAACATACAGTACTCATTCACGGGAAAGGAAGAAAACAAAGATTGATCTATATTTCTTCTCAAGAAACTTGGGACCGTTTGAAAGATTGGCTTAAAATTAGGAATAGTGTTAAATGTAATCATGATAAAGTATTCATGAATCGTTATCATGGTCACTTATCAATCTATGCGATTGAAGATATTTATGATAAGTATAAGAAGGCAGCAATGATTAATCATCATTCAACACCGCATTACTTAAGACATACCTTTGCTACCAATCTTTTATCTAATGGAGCGGACCTTCGTTCAGTGCAAGAAATTCTTGGACATTCGAGTATTTCAACCACCGAAATCTATACTGAAGTTTCTAATAAAAGGAAAAAACAGGTACTTGATAAGTTTAACTACCGTAATAAAATGGTATTTTAGAATTAGGTCATTTTTTGAAACATACAAGTTTCTAATGGTTTTAAAACGGATGGTTCAACGTTTCTTTAAAGAATAATATTCAGAATTTCTATATATTTTTTGCTGATTACATGATAAAATGAGTGTGAATTAGATGATTTAAGGAGGAATAACGATGAAACATTTTAACTTAGGTCGAATTAGAAGCGGGAAGATGATGTCATTTGGAGTAATCTCTTGTGCTTTTATCATGACCCTTACTGCATGTGATACTTATGTCATTAAGGCTGAAGACTTAATGAAGGATGTAACCTCTAATGAGGTAAATACAGTTCCTCTTGATGATGCCTTTACTAGTGTAACCGCAGATTTCTCATTAGAACTTTTTAAGAAAACTATTGCTGATGAAGATAATGCCATGATCTCACCACTTTCGGTGCTATTGGCTCTAGGAATGGTCGCTAATGGGGCGGATGGGGATACTCTTAGTCAAATGGAAACAGTGCTTGGTGGCGGCATGAAACTTGAACAATTAAATGAGTATCTTTATTCTTTTATGAAGAGTTTAGTAAGTGAAGAAAAAGCTAAACTGAAGCTTGCTAATTCAATTTGGGTAAAGGAAGGCTTCCCGGTGATAAAAGAGTTCCTTCAAACAAATGCTGATTATTATCAGGCTGCTGCTTATGGAGCTCCCTTTGATGGAACTACCTTAGATGATATTAATAATTGGGTTAATGATAATACTGAAGGACTTATTAAGAAGATTATCGATGAGATTGACCCTTCTTCAGTGATGTATTTAATTAATACCGTCCTCTTTGATGCAGAGTGGGAGCATAAATATGAAGTTGAGGATGTGAAACCAGATGTGTTTACAAGTATCTTAGGAGAGAAGCAAAATGTCTCTTTAATGAGTTCTAATGAAGGTTGGTACTTAAGAGATGATGCTGGAGCCACCGGTTTTATTAAGCCATATGTGGGTCAATACCAATTTGTGGCCTTACTTCCAAATATTGGAGTTGATTTTCATCAGTATGCCTCCAGTCTTACTGGATCAAGATTTGTATCAGTACTAGAAAACGCGGAACGAACCATGGTTGATGCAAAACTTCCAAAGTTTAAATCTGAGTATTCAATTGGATTAAATGGTGCTTTAGAATCACTAGGCATTGTTGATGCTTTTAAAGATACCGCTGATTTTTCAAGACTAAGTTCTCTTGAGACTTATATTAACCAAGTAAGTCATAAGACCTTTATCGAAGTCGATGAGGCTGGCACGAAAGCTGGAGCAGTAACGGGAGTGGATGTTAGTGTTACAAGTGTTCCACCTCCCGGCTATAGCGTGATTCTTGATCGTCCGTTTTTGTATGCGATTGTTGATGGGAATACGAATCTTCCGATTTTTATTGGGAGTATGGTGGCGGAAAGTTAGATTTAATACTTGTTTTTTGATTTGAATAATTCGATTGTGTTTCGGTGATTTACATAAGATACAATAATCAGACAGACATTAATAAGGGGGTATACATGAATATTGTAAAAAAGAATTTGTCTATCATTTCTAAGTCTCATGTTGATTCTACCAGTTACTAGTTGTTCTT
>JAISVG010000002.1 GCA_031271635.1 Erysipelotrichaceae bacterium | reverse complement strand
AATTAGACGCCGCGCACAATGCTCTAATTCTCCCTATTTCTGAAGATGCAGCAAAACAAGTAACCACTAATTTTGATGTTTCAGCAGAAGGTTTAGATGGAGTTGCTATTGCGTGGTCTTCAAGTGCGCCTGCAGTTGCATCCTTTAGTGATCCTTTCGAAAAAGATGTTGGACAAGACACGGGGGTTAAAGTAAAAGTACAAACCGTGCAGATTACTCGTCCGAACGCTGGCGAAGAAATCGCGGATGTGAAGTTAACTGCTAATCTTTCGATTGCGTCAGGAAATGATGCGACTAAAACTCTCTCCAAGACAAAAGAGTTTGACATTAAGGTCTTACCAATTTCTGAAGAAGGTGTTATTGTTGTTGACAATTGGGCTGAATGGCTTGTTTCCGAAGAAGTCCAAGGTATGTTTGGTGAACACGTCACCGGTGCAACCTTAACTGTTGATGGAAATCCCGCAGTTATAAAAGTAACTAATGTCACCATTTTCGCAAAAACATTAGATGATGGTGCGATTGGTGTCCAAAACGGTGCGATTGTCTACATTTTCCCAAAAGAAGCGATGGGAAGTTTAACTGTTGGTAAAGTTTATAATCTTCAAGGAACTTTACAGTACTACTATGGAATGCCAGAACTTTGTGATCTTGCGACCGAAATTGGTTTAGTTCAAGAAGTAGCAAATGCCACTCCAGAGACCCTTAGTCCAGCTGCTTATGAATCAGTTTCTGCCTACTGTGCTTCTTTAGGTACAGAATTAACTGATACAACCTTTGGTTCCTCGAACCCGTTCCCGATTAAATACATTAATGTTGAAGCAAAAGTTCGCGTTCAAGGCGCAGGCGGAAACTATGATGTTTTATTAGTCGATAAGGATTATGAAGGACCAGACATCAAAACTGATGGTAGCGCTACGGCCTATGCTACCAATGCCATCATGGTTTACTACAAATCAAACATAGGTATTATTAAGCAATTCGATGGTGTTGTTGCAAACTACAAAATTGTTGTTCATACTCTAAGAACGAACAATGATGTTGCAGCATGTTTATACTTTGGTGATGGAACCGAACTTACATTAACTGACGCACAAGCCGTTGTTGCTGATGCAGGTTCAATTAGTATTGATACTTTCTATCCAACAAGTACCACTGCAGTGCTCCCACTTACAGGTTCATTTGGATCAACAATTTCATGGGCTTCAAACAATGAAGCAATCGTCATTGATGGCGCGAACGCAACCATTACTGCTCCAGCAAGTTCCTCAGTTGAAGTTACTTTAACCGCAACTGTTACTAAAGGAGTTGAGAGTACTACCCGTGATATTGTTGTTATTGTTGGTGAAAGACAAGTAACTAATATTGCTGATTTAAGTGTTACCGGCGAGGTTTATAAGGTTAAGGGCGTAGTTGTTGCCTCTGATCAATATCGTAATGTCGGTCTTGTTGATGCTTCGGGCTCAATTATTATCTACTTACCTGATGCTGCTGCAACAATTAGTTTTGCTGAACAGTATTTAGGCAAAGAAGTTTCTTTAGAAGCCGCTTATACTCCGTATAATGCTTTAAAAGAATTAACTAGTGTTACTAACGTGACAGTTACGAATGCGAATCCCACAATGCCTCCAATGGTTAATCTTGATGGTGAGACCTCATGGCTTGGATCTGCTATTAATGTTTATAATGGAAGAATGGTTGGCGCTACCGGTGCTAAGGTTATTTCAAAACCAGAGCTTCAATACGGTAACATCCAATTAAATGTCCAAAAGGGTACTGAAACTTTAAGTCTTTTCTTTGATTCACGTGCCACAAGTTTAGTTGAAGCTGCGGGCGCTGTGATGGTTGCAGAAGTTAATGATATTATTACTTTCAGTGATTTCTTACTAGCTAATAATAGCACTGGTTCAAATCCAAGAGCCATCTTTACAGGAACTTCAGGTATTGAAGTTACTGGTCATGATGAACCTGATCCAGATCCAGCCGGAACCTTAACATCCCCAGTTTGGGCCTTCGGTGGTAATGCAAACTACACTGATGGGGCTGATGCTGCTGCTGATTTATTTGGAAATACTGATGTTGTCGCCTCGGCAATCGTCCGTAAAAATGGGCCAGGTACTGTTGTCGCCAAGAACAATGCTGAAATTAGAATGTATGGTGTTGCTGGTAAAAATGGTAACGCGATTGAATTTACTTTAGCTACTGGTTTAACTCTTGTTTCCGTGCAGATTTCCGCTTATCGTAGCGGTGGAACGGAGGGTAATGATTATGTTACGATTGGCGGTGTTGAGACCCCAATTACTGCTTCGAGTACAACACTAATGGATGCTGTTCCTTTAACTGGTACTACATTTACGATTCAGAATACGTGCGATGATAATACTCAAGTTCGTATTACTCAAATCATTGTTAAGTACGCTACTGCGGCATAATCAAATCTATTTGAAATTTGGGACTGCCAAGAGAAATCTTGGCAGTTCTTTTTATTGAGACGTGTTTTGCCCGTATTTTTAATTCTAATTAGTGTTCCTTATAGACACTTATCTTATTGTTTTACTTTTAGAACCCTTATGAACTCATTTAAAAGCGAAACTCAAAAAATCATCCCATAACTAATTATTAGTCTCTAATTATCCGTTTTTTGAATCAACTAGTAGTCCTTCTTCAGACTATGGTGACATAAAGACTATTATCAACATCGCTGAAAGAATAGAAATTCGTCAAAAGTCCCCTACCTAAAATTAGCTATCAAATAGAGATAAATGGACAATAACTCTCTTGAAATTACAAGTTAGTCACTGACCGTTCTTGCAAGAATAGACCTTAATGGTGTATAATTAATACTAGCGTTAAAGGAAAAAAAGAAAAATGATTAAACTAAAAAAATTGTCTATTTTAAGTTTTGCTGCCATTTTAATTAGCGGTATCACTGCGAGGCCAACGTTTAGTACCAAAGCAGTTAATGAAAACAAGATTGTTATTGTAAAAGCGACTGATGAATATATCAATAACTATTATAATAGTATCAGCGAGAGCCTTAATGGTGATTCTTTAAAATCTGCTTTATCTTCGGTATTAAAAAGTGACCGTAGTGGTAGTTTTTCTTATAAAACATTACAAGACAGTGCTTTTCCGTATACTGATACCGACCCAAATGATCCATATGCGGGAAAGATTGTGGGTTTTTACAGTAATGAAACTGAAAACGGCTATGTTGGAATGAATAAGGAACATACTTGGCCGAATTCACATGGTGGTAACCGGGTTGAAAACGATCCTCATGTTATTAGACCAACCTTTACTGACGATAATACTGAGCGTGGGAATCAATACTATGCTGAGAGTCCTAATCCCGGATGGGATCCAGGCTATAAAAATGTGAAGTATCGAGGCATATCGGCGCGAATTATTCTTTATGCCGCGATTGTGGGTGATGGCTTAGTTATCGAAGATGTTGGTCGCGAACAAGGTGCCGGCACTAGCAATAAAATGGGGAAACTAGGCGATCTTTTAAAATGGAATCTTTTATATCCGGTTGATCAAAGTGAAATCATTCGTAATGAAAGCCTTGATCAAAAACTAGGCTGGAACCGCAATCCCTTTATTGATCGACCAGAATATGGTTGCAAGATTTGGGGAAACACTAATGATAATACCAAGGCCATTTGTGCCAGTAGTGTGACAAAACCCACTAGTATCAACATTACTAATGGTAGTCCAGTAAAAGTGAATATTGGGGATAACATCCAACTGAACTATACCGTAAATCCCGCTGAGGCGAGTCGCAATGTCACTTGGTCGAGTGCGAATACTAGTATTGCTACAGTCTCAGCGACAGGCCTAGTAACTCCGGTTACTGTCGGTACTACAAGTATTACTGTTAGAAGTAGCCTTGACACTAATGTCAGCACGAATGTCTCCGTGCAGGTTACTAATGATCCAATTAGTGTCACCAGTGTTAAAATTAATAACAAAACCCAAAACTTAGCAGTTAATACCACTCTTCAATTGAATTATGAGGTTTTACCTTCTAATGCCACCAATAAAGCAGTTACTTTTACTAGTTCTAATGAGAATGTTGCCACGATTTCAGCTACTGGCTTAATAAGTGCTAGAGCTTTGGGAATTACTACCATTAAGGCGAAAACTGCTGATGGTAATTTTGAAGACTCATTTAATTTAAACATTGTTGATAAACTGCCACTAACTGCTTATACGGCCAATTTTGCTAACGGTGCGGATAACAATACCGGAAGCAACATCTCACTAACGGCCTTTAATGAGGGTGGTACTTTTAGCGGCTATACTACTACTGGTTTCGGCGCTGATGTTGTTAAGAGTATTGATAGTCAAACTAATGTCTATTTCCCAAGAGGAAGTGGCGTGGCGCTTGGATCAAGTGGTAATTCTGGAACTTTAAAATTTACTTTTAATGATGATTTCTATGTTTCTAAGGTTGATTTAACTTTTAACCTCTCTGGCCAAGGCGATACTCTTAGTGCCGTTAGTGGGAGCAGTTCTGCTACTGTTACTACGGGCACGCTAGGAACGGATCGTTCTAATCCAAGTAACGGGACTCCTTATGAATATACTTTTAGTGAACCTTCATCTTATTTGGAAATTAAAACTAGTAGACGTTTAGTGCTCCAAAAGATTGTGGTTTATGTTGGAACTATAACTGGAGGAGTTGCTGAAGCCGCTGATACTTATGCTGAAACTTTCTTAAATAGTACTGCTGCCGGTTGTATATCTAATGACCCAGCCGCGCTTGCAAGCGTGTGGCCTAGTCTTGAGCAAGCCTATCTTGATTTAGAAGTTGATACGCAAACCTTTATTCGAGATAGTAGAGTAAATAGTGAAGGTTCGGTAGTTGAGCAGGCTCTAGCGCGTTATATCTTAATTATTAATCGATATCACTTTAATGATTTTATTTATAACAGTCAAAATAGTGTCAGTGACAATACGACTCTCTCACCGGGCTCTAGTCTTGGGTATCTCTTGATTATTGCCGCTAATTTGGTTGCCGTTAGTGTGCTCGCATCATATTTCATTATTCGTAACAATAAGAAAAACAGAACATCAAATAAAAAGTAATTCTTAGTTTTATCCTAAATAGTTCTAAATTGACATTGTTTTTATCTCAGAAACTAATACTTTGGTGAGTTGATGGCTGCTCTTATATTTAGAATAACTACATCTGAAGTTGATTAATCTCATTAAATAGATTGTAGTTTAACACTTTTCCTAGCGGTAAAGGAATTGAGTTTTTCCATACAATTAAAGCGCGAATACTGGAATTATTCGGCTTTTTATCGATATCAGTCTTGTTGCTTTTCTTTCCCGAAACATCCTAGTATCTTTTTTCGCAAGATAATTGATATAATATATTTAATGGAAAAACTGTCGCATCACCGTTTAAACCGATATTATCTTGCTTTAAAAAAAGGGAAGAAGAAGTTTTTATCGCTTCATGATTTAAGTGAGCTCACAGCCCTTAGTGAAACAGTGATTAAAAATGAGTTAGAACAATATGATATTCTGATTGGTTTTGATGAGCAGTATAACTATCTTAGCTTACTTCCGATTCTTGAAGGAGAATTATTAAGAACCGTAAAGAAGGTGGTCAGCAAGGCTCCAGCGATTAAAAAGAAGGACTTAGAGCAGTACCTAAGTCTTGGAGATTTTATTTACGAGCATTTTTCCACCAACGGGATTCTTAATAAGAAAGTAGTTTTGACAAAGAAAGAATTATTAATTCTTAAAAAGATTACCATACTTGAAATTAAAAAGAGGAATTAAACATGAAAAAAGTTGAAGTCGCCGTTATTCCCGCTGCGGGTCTGGGAACCAGGTTTTTACCCGCATCAAAAGCAATCCCTAAGGAGATGCTGCCGATTGTTGATCGCCCCACAATTGAGTACATTGTTGCGGAAGCAAAGGCAAGTGGTATTAAGGAAGTTATTCTTGTCATTTCCGACCGCAAACAGGCTATTATTGAACATTTTAAAGAAAACACCATGCTTGAAACGATGTTACGTGAAGATAGTAAGCCAGATCTTGCCGCTTTAGTTAATGAAATGTGCGATGGTATTAAGATTACTTATGTTGATCAAAAGTATCCGGGTGGCTTAGGACACGCGATTCTAGTCACAAAGCCAGTCATTCAAGATCGTCCTTTCGTAGTACTTTTAGGTGATGACTTAGTTATTAATGATGGTGGTCTTCCGGTAACGAAGCAGTTAATTAATGAATATGAAAAGTTGGGAGCTTCAATTCTTGGCGTCCAAGAAGTCGCCCAAAGTGAAACTTCTAAGTATGGTATTGTTGATCCAGTAACTAGTGGAAATCTGACCTTAATTAAGGGGATGGTTGAAAAACCTATTTCAAATCCCCCTAGTTTAAAAGCAGTCCTTGGCCGATATCTTTTTACGGCTGACATCTTTACCGCTTTAGAAGCAGTCCCAAGAGTGCCAGGAAAAGAATTACAGCTCACTTCTGGCATTGAAATTTTACTAAAACAGGCTCCAGTCTATGCTTATACTTTTACCGGTTTTAGATATGATGTTGGCGACAAGTTCGGTTTTGTGAAGGCAACAATCGATTTTAGTTTGAAACACAAAGAAATTGCGGCAAAAGTCGAAGAATATTTAAAAAGTTTGAAATAAATGAGCCCATTTAGCGTGTTTTAGTTTTTCTCTTATTTTTGATGTTTTTCTCACAAAAATCATTTTTTTGATGCTATAATTCAAGTATCAAAAAAGGAGTACTATGAAAAAAATATTTCTCTCAATTGATGGAAACACGGCAGCAGGGCTGGCGAGTTATTCATTTACAGAAATCGCAGGGATTTTTCCGATTACACCTAGTTCTCCCATGGCAGAGTTAGTTGATGTCTACGCCTCACAAGGCAAGCTTAATTATTTTGGTGAAGTTGTAAAAGTAGTCGAAATGCAATCAGAAGGAGGTGCGGCCGGAACCGTTCACGGGGCTCTTCAAGCTGGCGCTTTAGCTACTACTTACACCGCTTCACAAGGATTATTATTAATGATTCCTAATATCTATAAATGGGTTGGTGAACTATTGCCGGCAGTTTTACATGTTTCGGCCCGTTCGTTAGCAACAAGATCGCTTTCAATTTTTGGTGATCATCAAGATGTCTATGCCATTCGTCAGACCGGTATTACGATGCTTTGTTCCCATTCCGTTCAAGAAGTCGCTGATTTAACTGCCGTCGCACATTTAATTGCGATCGATAGTTCGATGCCAATGTGTCATTTCTTTGATGGCTTTAGAACCTCTCACGAGATTCAAAAGGTCGAAATGGTTCACGCTGAGGACTGGCGCCGTCAAATACCAATGGATAAAGTGGCTGCTTTTCGAAAACGGGCTCTTAATCCGCACTGCCACCCCGTCACTAGAGGCGGGGCTGAAAATGATGATATTTACTTCCAAGGTCGCGAGGCTCAGAACCGTAAATTTGATGAAACCATCGAAATTGCTGAGAAATACCTCCGAATTGCAAGCGAATTAACCGGACGTGAGTATGGTCTTTTTACCTATTATGGTCGTCAAGATGCCTGTGATGTCATTGTGGCGATGGGAAGTGTGACGGAAGTTACCAAAGAAGTTATCGATGCCCTTCCTTCAAGAAAGCTGGGACTTTTAAAAGTTCATTTATATCGACCCTTCTCGATTAAGCACTTTATTGATGCCTTACCAAAGACGGTTAAGCGGATTGCAGTTCTTGACCGTACCAAAGAAGGTGGCGCTTTAGGTGAGCCCTTATATCTTGATGTTGTCGCGGCCTTAAGACAGGCCGAAAGAAATATCCAAGTCTATGGTGGTCGATACGGCTTATCGAGTAAAGACATGCAGCCAAAAGATATTAAAGCGGTTTATGATTTCTTAAAAGATAAACCCCGCCATAACTTTACGGTGGGGATTAATGATGATGTCACTCATCTTTCAATTCCAGTTTGCGATTTCCAAATTGAGAATGAATATAAGTCATGTTTATTTTATGGCTTAGGGAGTGATGGAACCGTTTCTGCCAATAAATCTTCGATTAAGATTATTGGGGAGGCTACTAATAAGTATGCTCAAGCATATTTTGCTTATGATAGTAGAAAGGCAGGCGGTGTTACAAGATCACACTTAAGATTTGGTAATAACCCCATTCGTTCCACATATTATGTAAAGAATGCTGACTTTATTTCTTGTTCTCTTGATTCTTACATCTTTAAGTTTGATATTTTACAAAATTTAAAGGTTGGTGGTACCTTCTTATTAAATACTAGTGTTAAACCAAAACAGATTAAGTCAATGCTACCAGACCGCGTCAAGTGTCAACTCGCTCAGAAAAAAGCGAAGTTTTACATTATTAACGCGAACGCTGTCGCACAGGAACTTGGGATGGGACGTCATACTAATACGATTCTTCAGGCTTCTTTCTTTAAGTTAGCCAATATCATTCCTCTTAACAGTGCGATTGAGTACATGAAGAAGTATGCCGAGAAATCTTATAGCAAAAAAGGACCGGAAGTGGTTCAAATGAACTATAAGGCCATTGATGCGGGGGTTGATCCGGAGTTACTACGTGAGATTAAAGTTGAACCATGCTGGAAAAAACTTGAAATCAATCATGTTAAAGAATTAACAGGTGATGACTACTTTGATAATTATGTCATGGAAGTTGGAGCCCTTCGTGGCGATGATCTTCCAGTTTCCTCCTTCTTAAAAGGTGAGCTCCTTGATGGAACGATGGAGAATAACATTACCTTTAAGGAAAAACGCAATATCGCGGACCGGGTTCCGAAGTGGCATAAAGAGAACTGTATTCAATGTAATGTCTGTTCTTTTGTCTGTCCTCATGCCACGATTCGTCCCTTCCTTCTTGATGAAGCCGAACTCATGGCGGCCCCAAAAATGATTGGAGATGACTACTTAAAGCCACTTGGTGGTCCAAACGTTGCTGATTATAAATACCGGATTCAAGTGTCTCCGATGAACTGTGTTGGCTGTAGTCTTTGTGTAACTGAATGTTTAGGAAATAAAATACCTGGTAAAACCGCGCTGGAAATGGTGGATGCGGAAGGCGAAACAAAAGAAGAAGTCTTAGCTGACTATCTTTACCAACACGTTAGTGTGAAGCCAAATACCTTCCCAACAACGACAATCAAAGGTGTTAGTTTCCTCAAGCCCTATATGGAAGTCTCTGGAGCCTGTGCCGGTTGTGGTGAAACCCCATATTACCGTCTCTTATCACAGTTATTTGGTGATGATTTAATGATCGCGAATGCGACTGGTTGTTCCTCGATTTATTCAGGATCAACGCCGCTTACCCCCTTTGTGAAAGACCGTAGTGGCAAAGGTATCGCGTGGGCTAACTCGTTATTTGAAGATAATGCGGAGTTTGGTTTTGGGATGAGAATGGCGGTGAATCAACATTTAGCCACCATTAAACGCATTTTCGAAAGTGTTCTTGGTTGCCGTGACCTTGAAGAAGAATTAGAGGATTTAGTCCGTGATTATTTAGCTAATATTAAGAATCGGGGCTTTACTGCAAAGATTAGAGACCGCTTAGTTCGTTTAATTGAGAATTCTTGTTGTGAGGGAATTAAAGAAGTCCTTCCTTTCAAAGACGATTTAGTTGATAAGTCAGTGTGGATTGTTGGTGGTGATGGTTGGG
>JAISVG010000090.1 GCA_031271635.1 Erysipelotrichaceae bacterium | reverse complement strand
GAAGGAGTCATTAAAAGGGATCAGAAGGTTAATGTGATTCGTGATGGTGTCGTTATTCAAAAGAACAAGAGAATTGCCTCATTAAAGCATTTAACTGAAGATATTAAAGAAGCACGAGTGAATTTTGATTTTGGCTTCACTTTAGTCGATTTTGCCGATATTAAAGAATTAGACCGCATCGAAGCATTTGATGAAGTAGAGGAAAATGAAAACTAATCGTTTGGAGCATTTAAATATTTTGCTTGCTAAGCATCTATCAGCGATTCTCGCGAAATTAAATGATAAAAAAGTTGGTTTTGTTTGTCTTAATGAATTATCAGTAAGTCCAGATTTACAAAACGCGACGGTCTATGTGTCTTTCCTAGGCGCCGAACAACCTGAAATCAATTTAGCAGCCCTAAATAGCGCTGGAGGCCATATCCGTAGCGAACTGGCTCAAGTGATGAGTACTTATCGAGTTCCGAGGCTTAAATTCATTATTGATGATCTTTTTGATAAGGCTCAAGATATTGATAATCGTATTAAGAGTTAATGAACGGATTCTTTTTAATTAATAAGGCGGCGGGAGTTTCAACGCGTGATACCCTAAATATGCTGGGTCGAAAATTCCAGCGTCGTGACTTTGGCACGGTTGGCATTCTTGATAAGTTTGCTTCAGGTTTATTAATCGTCTTGGTGGGAGAAGGAAATAAGCTCGCGGACTATTTTCACGTTTTAAGCAAAAAATATGCGGCAGAAATGACACTTTTTAAAAAAACCGATACTCTTGATAGTACTGGAGTGATTACAGACGTCATGTCGCCAAAAGAAATCAAAGAAAGTGAAATTACAGTCGTTTTGCGCTCGTTTTTAGGAAAATCTTCGCAAGAAATACCAGCATTTTCCAATAAGAAAATTGCTGGAACAAGACTTAGTAGTTTAACACGACAGAATATTGAAATTACCCCACTTTTTCATGAAATTGAAATTTTTGATATTGCTTTAAAAGACTTTGATGGTCGCCATTTAAGTTTTGAAGTTGAAGTTTCAAAAGGAACCTACATTCGTCAACTTGCTTTTGATGTTGCAGTAAAACTTAAGACAATTGGTTTTTTAGCGACATTAGTTCGAACGAAGATTGGTCATTATTCTCTTGAAATGGCTAAGAATGTTGCGGAAATTACCACTTCCGATTTATATGAGCTTACGGCTTCAAACTTAGATTTTTTGCCACAAATGGTCATTGATAAGGAAACTGCATCCTTAGTTTTGCATGGTCGGGCAATAAAACTCAGTGTTACTAATAATATTGTGATATTATTTAGTAAAGAGGATCGACCACTTGCCATTTATCAAAAAGGCGAAGATGGTCGATATTATTCAAAGCGAGGTTTTTCATGGAAATAATTAGACTTGATTTAGCAAACATTAAGCCAGTTAAAAAATTAACTCTTTGTCTTGGCTATTTTGATGGTATTCATACCGGTCATCAAGCGGTGATTAAAACCGCACTGGATAATAGTTTGAATGGTCCAGTTGGAGTTTTGACTTTCTCAATGGCGCCAGGTGCCGTTCTTAAAAAATATCAACGTGAAAAGGTACTTACTTCAATTGAGGATCGCGCAAGAATCCTTGAGGAGATTGGGGTTTCCTATTTATTTGTGCTTGAATTTAACGAACAAATATCAAAACTTTCAGCCGATGATTTTTTACTTAGAATTATTAATAAAATCAGACCACAATTAATTGTTTGTGGTGAAGATTATCATTTTGGAGTTCGCGGCAGTGGCAACTGGAAAACCCTGAAAAAATATTTTAATGTCATGGTAACACCAATTTATCCTTCTTCTGAGAATAAAGTTTCGTCGACAAGAATTTTTAACATGATTGAGAACGGGGAAGTCGATTTGGTAAAAGAATACTTGGGTTACCGTTACACGATTACAGGTAGAGTTGATAAAGGGGATGGAATTGGTAGTAAAGAATTAGTTCCTACTGCCAATATCACACTTCTTCATAATTATTTATTACCAAAGAACGGGGTCTATTTTGTTAAAATTAGAATCAAAAACTATCCAGCCTTATATGGACTAGCCAATATTGGAGTTATTCCAACCTTGAAAAATCTTCCTGAACCACGCCTTGAAATCTATATTGATGATTTTAATGATAACATTTATGGTCAAATGGTGATGATTGAATTCCGAGTTTTCATTCGTGAAGAAATGAAGTTTGCTTCAGTCACCGAACTGAAAAAGCAGATTGATAAGGATATTAAACTTATTGAAGCCTTAAAACTTGAAGATAATCGCTTGACGTCGTTTTAAAAAACTTGCTATATTTAAAGGTTCAGTTTATAATTATTTAGGCAACCATTTCGATGATGATACCGACCTCTAAGATATCACCGCTGAATTGGTCAAGTTAAAGAAGAGGAGGAAAAAAGATGGCACTGAAAAAAGAACAGATTAGTGAAATCATTAAGATGTTTGGAAAAGATGAAAAGGATACGGGTTCAACCCCAGTTCAAATCGCCTTATTAACTGCACAGATTAAGGAGTTAACCGCGCATTTGAAAACACATCCAAAAGATCATCATTCACATCGTGGCTTAATGGTTCTAATTGGTCAAAGAAAATCGCTTCTAGCATATTTATCGAGTTCTGATTATGCGAAGTATTTAGAAGTAATTGAAAAACTTGGACTAAGAAAATAATTACTTAAAAAATAAAATGCTCTAGAGAACTAGAGTATTTTTATTTGTTATAATTTTTGAATGAACGATAAAGAATTATTCACCTTAATTGAAGCCGAAGCAAGCCGGCAACTACAACATCTTGAGTTAATCGCCTCGGAAAACTATGTTAGTAAGGATGTTTTAAAGGCACAGGGTTCAATTTTAACCAATAAATATGCTGAAGGCTATCCTGGTAAACGTTATTACGGGGGCTGTGAATTTATTGATCAAATTGAAAGCCTTGCCATTGATAGAGCGACGAAGCTATTTGGTTGTGCTTTTGCTAACGTTCAGCCGCATTCTGGCACAGAGGCTAATCTTGCGGCATATAATGCTGTTTTGAAGCCAGGAGATAAGATCCTAGCAATGTCACTTAGTTCAGGAGGACATCTTTCACACGGGACGAATTTATCGCTATCAGGAAAGATTTATCAAACATATTTTTATGATGTCAATCCTCAAACTGAAATTCTTGATTATGATGCTTTAGAAAAAATGGCGCTAGAAATTGTGCCCCAGTTGTTAATTGTTGGAGCATCAGCTTATTCACGACTCATTGATTATCAGCGCTGCAAAGAAATTGCGGTGAAATGTGGGGCCGTGCTGTTAGTTGATATGGCTCATGTCGCGGGACTTATTGCTGCCAAAGTAATTCCTAGCTGTTTTCCTTATGCTGATATAGTAACTTCAACAACTCATAAAACGCTTCGTGGACCGCGAGGTGGGCTGATCCTTACTAATGACCCCCTTCTTAATGCCAAGATAAATAAATCGGTTTTTCCCGGAATTCAGGGCGGCCCTCTAATGCATGTTATTGCGGCGAAAGCCGTTTGTTTTAAGGAAGCAATGAGTGAAGGTTTTATTAACTATCAAAAACAAGTTATTAAGAATGCTCGAGTCTTAAGTGAAAAATTTCAGGAACTTGGTTACCGCATCATTAGCGGTAAAACTGAGAATCATTTATTTATGATTGACGTATTCGCAAAATTCAACATGACGGGAAAAAGAGCCGAAGAACTTCTTGAATCAGTCGGCATCACAGTTAATAAGAATTCAATTCCTCACGATTTAAATAAGCCTAATCTTACTTCAGGAATTAGAATTGGTACCCCGTATTTAACAACGTTAGGGTTTAAGGAAGAAACTATGGAAGAGATTGCGCTTCTTATCGATGAAGTGCTAAAAGGTAACGACGCAAGCTTCAAAGCGCCGCTACTTATTAGTCGAGTTCAGGAAATAATAAGAAATAATGTTTTAAAAAGTGAATAATGCGGATTTGACTGTTTGACTTTGGAAATGTGCGACTTTTATTGCCCACTCCTTCTCTATTTATATGTATAAGGGAGGCAAAATGGCGGCATTTTTTAAAACACAACGGGATAAACTTATACGACTGATTACTTATTATAAATATTGTCAAGATATTGTAAAAAATAACGAATCATTCGTAGTACTTCATGACTCTGCAAGCGAATATAATATCTGTCGAGAATTTAAAACACGTTTCGATAATTCTTTCGATAACCTTGATGGTCTTGAGAAAGAATTTATCCTTAATGATTATTTAATTGGACGCGAAAAATTCTGGTGGCAAAGACATTTTGAGCGAAGCACATATTTTCGGATTAAAAGACGAGCGATTAATAATTTCTTAATGGAATTAGGGGAATAATATGAAACTGGCTTTCCTCTTTGCGACCCTTCTTTCGACGATTCGATTTCAAATTGGGAGCAATAATTATACCTTGAGATACTTTTCCATCGAACCTTTTAAAACAAATAGCCCTTTAGTCATTGAATACCAATTCTACTCGAGTCCCCATAAGCTTTTAAGGACTGAAGTCACTATATTCTATGGTAATCTAGCCAACAAAATTGTACTTTTTGATGACTATGTTAGTTACGATGCCTTAAATGTTAGGCAACAAATTATAATTCCATACATTTCTGCTTTCGAATATAGCTGTTTCTTGTCTTTTAGAGTCGTTGACTATAAGCAAGATCCATATTGTATTGTTTATCTTGATGAGCTTTCAACTATTAAACC
>JAISVG010000050.1 GCA_031271635.1 Erysipelotrichaceae bacterium | reverse complement strand
CAGAACTTTACGTTTTAATTTTGCAAGACAACTTGAAAGATTAATTGAGGTCGTGGTTTTACCAACTCCGCCCTTTTGATTCACAATCGAAGTAATCTTGCATGGCATACTTTGATTATATCAAAGAAGCGCTCAGTCACGACATAAAAGAAACAACCAAAGCGGAAGAACAAATAAACTACTATCTATTAAAGGGGCTTTTTAATGATAGTGGCATATGGTCTAGGGTATCTTATGTCCGTCGCTTTGTCTTTTTGAAAACAAAAATTAATACGATGATCAAAGTTCGTTCTTAAATCATATTCTTGTTGCTTAATCAAACTTAAATTTAGAATATTAACGGCATTTCTGGCTGCTTTTAGCTCTTCAAAACCGTTAGAACCCTTTAGGGCAATCAAGATGCCATGCAGTTTTAAAAACGGTGTCCCCATTTCTAAAAAGATGTTTAACTGCGAAAAACCTCGTGATGTGACAATATCAAATGATTCAATGTGTTCTTTAACATATACCTCAGCCCGAGCGTTAATCACTGTTACATTACTAAGCTCTAACTCACCAATTAGAAACTCCAAGAATCTAGTTTTCTTTGTTGTTGCATCTAAAACCGAGACAGATAATTGTTCAAAGAAGATTGCCAGGACAATCCCTGGAAAGCCCGCTCCTGATCCTAAATCTAATAAACTAACCCCTGATTGATTCTTTAAAACATCAACAAACGGGAGGAGCGAATCAAGGAAATGCTTCGTCCACACTGCCTCATGTTCGATAATTGCCGTCAGATTAAACTGCGCATTATAATCTCGTAAAATGGTCTCATATTGAAGTAGCTTCGCTTTTCGTTCTTCTGTTAGTAAATGCTCAAGATGATGAGACTTAAATAAATCATTCTCAAACACTGGTTTTACCTCTTTTTATTAAAAGAACTAAGTTTGCAAGATCGTTATTCGAAATGCCGCTGATGCGGCTTGCTTGTCCGATAGTTCGTGGCATTACTTTCATTAGCTTTTGTCTAGCTTCAAGAGAAAGGGTCGCGGCAGCATTAAAGTCAAAATCAATTGGTATTTTCATATTCTCAAGTTTTAATAACTCATTAATGCTTTGCTCTTGTAATTTAAGATAACCTTCATATTTCATATGGATGGCAGCAGATTCATAGTCATTGCTTGGATATATTAAATCTAGGCCTAAGGCCGTAAGAATCTCAAAAATATCAATATTTGGTCGTTTAATGATTTCCTTTAGGGTATATCCTCTTGTCAAGCGCGGATAACCTTTGCTTTCAAGAAGCACGTTAATCGCACTATTTTTTCCGACATGTTGGGTTTCAAAATCAGTTTCAATGGTTTTAATATTCTTGATTCTCTCTAAGAAGCCTTGGTATGTTGTTTCATCAATTAGACCTTGCCGATATCCGATTTCTCGTAGTCTTAAATCGGCATTATCATGTCTTAAGTGAAGCCTAAATTCAGCCCGACTAGATAAAAGACGATATGGCTCATCAGTCCCTTTTAAGACTAAATCATCAATCATCACTCCAATATAAGACTCGTTTCTCATGAGAATCAGCGGTTCTAATCCCAAAATTTTATTCGCGGCATTAATTCCCGCAACTAGGCCTAATCCTGCGGCCTCTTCATAACCAGAGGTACCACAGATTTGCCCTGCAAAAAAAAGATTCGCAATTTTCTTACTTTCTAAAGTATAATCAAACTCACCACTTTTTAAAGCATCATATTCAATTGCGTAAGCATATTTTTTAATACGGGCCTTTTCAAAGCCAATCACCGACTTCACCATTTGCTCTTGAAGTTCTTTTTTCATGCTGGTGGAAAAACCTTGAAGATAAATCGTATCCCCAAATCTTCGTTCTGGTTCGACAAATAATTGATGCCGCTCTTTATCGTTAAACTGCACTACTTTAGATTCGATTGAAGGACAGTATCTTGGTCCAATTCCTTTAATTATTCCCGAGAATAGCCCCGTACTATCAAGATTATCAAGAATAATCTGATGAGTTGCCATTGTTGTATAAGTAAGATAGCAAGGAAGTTGCTTTTCAAAGGGAACGAATTCTTTAGTCGCATAAGAGAATGCTAAAGATTCATTAGTTCCAAGTTCAATGCTAATTTTCTGATAGTCGATGCTGTCCTTATAAATCCGTGGTGGCGTTCCAGTTTTAAACCTTGCTAAATTAATACCATGTTCCATTAGTGAACTACTTAAAGAGTCAGCACTTTTTTGTCCATCAGGTCCTTCTCTTAGTGTTTCATGCCCAATAATAACCGTGCTAGAAAGATATGTTCCAGTAGCGAGAATAACTGCTTTAGCGGTGATTTGCTCATGATTTTTAGTTTCAACACCGTGTATTATTTCGTCATCGACAAGGATTTTTATTACTTCATCGGCAATAATTTTTAAATGTGATTCGGCATTAAGAGCCCGCTTCACCACTTCCTTATAATGATCCTTATCGTTTTGCGCTCTTAGACACCTGACTCCCGGACCTTTTGAAGTGTTTAGCATTTTCATTTGCAAATATTCATCATCAGCAAAATGTCCCATCATGCCACCCAAAGCATCGATTTCGCGCACCACAATACCCTTGGCCGAACCACCAATACTGGGATTACAAGGCATTGCCGCAATATTATCAAGATCAAGCGTAATTAAAAGTACTTGGAGTTTTTTTCTTAAACAAGCAAAAACGGCTTCAATTCCTGCGTGACCACCACCAACTACAATTACATCAAAAGTCATTATCCAACACTACCATCCATATCAAGCTTGATTAGTTGATTTAATTCCACGGCATATTCCATCGGTAATTCTTTTGAGAATGGTTCTAAGAAGCCCATAATAATTAATTGTGAAGCCTCTTTTTTTGAAAGACCTCGTGTCATTAAGTAAAACAATTGTTCTTCTGAGATCTTAGAGACTGTCGCTTCATGTTCGATAAAAGCATTATTGTTACTAGAAATATTGACCGGGATCGTATCACTTCGCGAAACATCATCAAGCAGTAACGTATCACATTCGATATGTGATTTAGCATTTGTTGCTGCTTGAGAGAATCTAACTAAGCCCCGGTAATTAGCAATACCACCATGATGCACAATTGTCTTTGAAACAATGTAGGAACTAGTATTCGGGGCAAGATGAATCATTTTCGCTCCGGCATCTTGATGTTGATTAAAAGAAGAAACCGCAATTGAAATGCATGATCCTTTACTACCTTGACCTTTTAAAATACAGGCTGGATATTTCATGTTTAAATGACTACCAATATTACCGTCAATCCAATCCATTGAGGCGTTTTCGTAGCAGACCGCTCTTTTGGTAACAAGATTAATAATATTTTTAGACCAATTTTGAATGGTTGAATAGCGGCATTTACCATTTTTAAGGACTACAATTTCAACCACTGCAGCATGAAGTGAATCCTTAGAATAAATCGGGGCGGTACATCCCTCAACATAATGAATCGAAGCTCCTTCATCAACAATGATTAAAGTGCGTTCAAACTGTCCGGATCTTTCGTTATTAATTCTAAAGTATGATTGAAGCGGTTTTTCTAAAACAACACCTTTTGGAACATAAATGAAAGAACCGCCAGACCAGACTGCCGTATTAAGAGCGCTGTATTTATTATCATTATAAGGAACAACACTCATAAAATATTTCTTAAATAAATCTGGGAATAATTGGAGTGCTTGGTCGGTAGAAAGAAAAATCACACCCTTTGCTGCAACTTCTTTTAGCATATTGTGATAAACCATTTCTGACTCATACTGCGTTGCGACTCCCGCTAAATATTTCTGTTCTGCTTCTTGAATTCCAAGTTTTTGAAAAGTGTTCTTAATAGTTTCAGGGACTTCATGCCACGAGGTTGCTTCTTTAGTAGCGCTACGATTAAAATAAGTATAATCTTGAAAATCAATATTCTTTAAACTTGGTCCATACTTAGGATTCTTCATGTTTTTAAACGCATTATAAGCCTGAAGTCTTATTTTTAGCATCCATTCCGGTTCGTTCTTGCTCTTTGAAATCATGTTAATTACTTGTTCATTAAGACCCTTTCCGGTGCTTAAAATAGTTTGATCCTGATCCTTAAAACCAAATTGATACTCATCATTTAATGCTTTATTCTTTTTTGTCACTTTGATCCTTATTAATTAAAACCGAAAGGCCATCCCAACCAATAGTGGCACATTTAATCCTAGATGGTTGCTTGCTGGTATTAATAAAAGCAATTGCCTCTTCAAGAAAAGCTTGATCAAATGATTCTTCGCGCATCATTTTATGAAATTCATCGATTAGTTTTTTGGCATATTCATAACTTTGACCAGTGATCATTTGACACATAATATCAATCGATGCCGTCGAAATAGCACAACCAACACCAGAAAAATATGCTTCTTTAATCACATTATTATCAACCTTAAGATACAAGTTAAAATCGTCAATGCAGTTTTGACTCGATAAATGGATTTTTAAGAAAGTCGGATCATCAATCGCCTTCTTAAAAGCCGGAGCGCTGTAGTGGCTAACAATAATTTGCCTTAAAACATCATTTGAAAAAACCATCAAGAAAATCTCCTCCCGCTTTTAAGGCCGCAACTAAGACATCAACTTCTTCTTTTGTATTATATAAATAAAAACTAAGCCTTAAGGTTGAGCCAACTCCAAGATAATAATGGAGCAGTTTCGCACAATGTTCACCACTCCGGATTGCAATCCCATATGAATTTAAATATGTAGCAACATCCTGCGCAAAAACGCCATCAATATTAAAAATCACCGTATTAGATTCAATCTCTTTATTATAAATAATGATCTTAGGAACTTCTTTAATCAATTGTTGGATCACATATTCTCTAAGCATTAATTCATGCTCTCTAATCTGCTCCATGCCGATACTCTTTAAATACATAATCGCCGCTTTAAAGGCAATAATATTGCTAATATTTGGGGTTCCGGCTTCAAACTTTGTTGGAACATTTAAATATGACATTTTTCCTGTCTTATCATATTTATCATTCATGCTGCCGCCATATAGATAAGGGTCTAAGGATTCTAATTGTTCCATCTTTCCGTATAAAACCCCAACTCCCGTGGGTCCAAGCATTTTGTGGGCGGAAAAAACGAGAAAATCACAATCAAAGGCCTTTACATCAATCTTTTCATGCGGTGCTGCTTGAGCCGCATCAATAATATAAATAATGTTCTGATCCTTAATGAGATTACTAATCTTCTGAGGTTTACTGACAACGCCCATGACATTCGAGATGAGCGCTAAAGAAATGATTCGTGTTTGCTTCGTAATCAGGCGTCTTAAATTATCAGTAGTAATCTCACCATTTTTCGTTAGTTCAACATACTTAATCACTAAACCTAATTCTTGCTGTAATGCAAACCAGGGTAAAGTATTCGCGGCGTGTTCATGATATGAAAGAATAATTTCATCGCCTTTTTTTAAGAATTTCTTCAACATTATTGCAAGACCATTAATAGCGGCCGTAGTGCCCGAGGTAAAGATAATTTCCTCAGGACGGGCATTAATAAAGGAAGCTACTTCCTTTCTTGTCGCTTCAATTGCTTCACTCGTATAATAGCTTAAATCATAGTCAGCTCGGTGCGAATTGCTTCCAAGCTTAGTGTAATAGTCATTAATGGCTTGAATGACTACTTGTGGCTTTAGCGAAGTTGCTCCATTATCAAAATAAATCAAAGGATGACCCTGCATCTTGGTTTTAAGGAGTGGAAAGTCCTCACGAATCCTTTTAACATCAAACATGATCCACCTCCTGATATAGGACATCTGGTTCTTGAGAATGGCTCTTTAGAACCAAATCCCTAAAATAGCCTCTTAGAATCATATTATGAGCTTCACTCTTAGAAAAACCTCGTGAGGTTAAATAAAACACTTCATCAGGGTTAATCTCTCCTACTGAAAGACTATGAGCCGCTACAACATCATTATGGTCAATCCGTAGTTCTGGGGCTAATTTTATCATTGAATCATCATCAAAAACAACTCCTCGAGCCTTTTGAGTAACCATTGCTTGATGAGAGTTGCGGTAAATTTTCGAATATCCATTAACGCTAACATTTCCCCCGTTTCTTGCAACACTCACAATTTCTAATTCTGACACGCTTTGTGGCTTCTTATTATTGATTTGTACTTGGTATTTTTTTGCTACCTTATTTGCAATTGTGGCAATTCCAAGATAGCACCTAGCTTCCTTTCCTTGAAGGTAAAGGTTAATTGCTAGTTCAGTGTTAGTTTTGGTAAAATCAAAAACACTAAGTACTAAAGATGCCTGTTTCTCAAGATATATATTGATTGTTTTAATACCATAATCCTTTAAGGAAAGAATCAGGGCGATGGCCTTCCTAGAAGTTATTTTATAGTCAAAAGAATCATGACTCAAATAGTTATGAATGATTTTGCTATCGAAAACTTCATAATTAATGTTCACCTTTTTTTACTCCGCATAAGCCAAGACTACTGATTTGATGATTTGCTACTCCTTCAAATGAAGCAAAACCATTTTGACTAATTACTTCAAGCATCTCAGGTCCGGCATCAACTTGAATCAAACCATCAATAATTACAATGACACGATTTGGTTTAACAATCTCAAAAAACCTACTATTATGAGAAATAACAACAAATGTCTTTTGTTTTTCGTGTTCTGTCTTAATTATTTCACTAATTAGGTTTAAGGCGTCAACATCAAGACCAGAATCAATCTCATCAACAAGTGACAGACTTGGATTTAATAATAACATCTGAAGAATTTCGTTCTTCTTTTTTTCGCCTCCTGAAAATCCAACATTAAGTGATCGCTTCGTCATTTCAAGTGGCATTTGAAGTCGTGAAACACTTTCATTCATTTCATGATAAAACTTCACAAACGAAACCGGTTTCTTCTCCTTGATGTTTAACGCTGTTTTTAAAAAATCAGCATTAATAACTCCTGGCACTTCAACTGGGTTCTGAAAGGCATAGAAAATACCAAGTTTCGCTCTTTCATCAGGAGTCAGGTCAATAATGCTAAGACCATTAAAAAGAATGTCACCTTTTTCAATTCGGTACTTAGGATGTCCCATAATCGCCATAAATAAAGTGGTTTTTCCGTTCCCATTAGGTCCTAATAAAGCAATCAAATCACCTTTATAGATTGAAAGCGAAACCCCTTTGAGGACGGGTTTTCCTTCAACTGAGACATGTAAATCAATAATCTCGAAAAGTTTTTCCATAGTTAAATTATAGTGTTGATTATTAAAATAATCAAGATTTCACACTAACAGATAGTAAAGTCGACTATTTAATGGTCTTTCGGCGCTTCTGAAGCAGATACTGAAGGAGCGAGACCATGAAGGTATTTAGTGGAACATTAATGAAAAGAACCAAAATCTGTGATACAAGAACAAAGAAAAATGAAGCTCCAAAGAAAAATGCTTTAATATATGAACCAAGAATCACCATCAATAGTATTTCTGATATTAAAGTTACAATTGCTACTTGAAAAGTATTATGATGATATTTTTTATCAATTAAATATGTCACAACATATGTCAGGATTGAAATTAAAATAGATGCGCAAAAGAGGACTATTTTTAAAGTAATGTTAAGATTATAGACAATACCTTGAACCATAAATGAATCTTCGCTGACAAAAAAGAAGCCAAGATAGAGATTCATGAAAAGCAATAAAATAATGAAAATGGTTTTGTCAATTTTCATAAAGGAGATCTTTGTTAAAACGCGGTTAATAACCCAAGGAAGAATACCAAGGAAAAGATATATTATTGTAATAAGGGGCGAGAAAGATAAACCAGAGAAATTAAAAGCGACCCAGCCTAAAACATCACTTAATACACCAACTAAGGCTCCAAAAAAAGGTCCAAGATAAATACTCGCGAAAATAATAAGGGCTGGACCGATAGAGATCCTAACAAAAGGAGGAATCGGAAATGGTGGATTTTGAATTGATAAAACCTTGGTAAAAATGATTACTAAAATTGTCAAAATAGCCGTCAAGGTAATCTTTCTAATGATTGTTTTTTTCACTTAGAATACCTCTTATCAGTGATGTGAATGCTAGAGATCCTGTCACCAACAGAATAATGTCAGGATCATTGTGGTACTGTTTGATTATTGCCTGATAGTCAGTAACAAACTCGTAATCATTTAAAAATAGAAAATAACTCTCTTCATCACGAGCCCGAACATGATCAAAAGTCGTTAAATAAATCTTATCCACTTCTCGCGAAAGAATCGAGAGCATTTTTTCAACATTTTTATCTTTAAAGGCGGCAAATAAGACCACATAGTGCTTACTTTTATCTAAAGAATCAACCAAACTATCAATCGCCTCAGGATTATGAGCCCCATCAAGGATAATATTATCAATTCTTTCAAATCTTAGAGGAAGTAGCGCTTCATTAAAGGCCGCTTGAATACTGACTAACGAAACTGGAAAAGAATTCATCAAAATCTTAATTGCCTCTATCGCTAGTGAGGCATTAATTAGTTGGTATTTCGGCGCTGCTAAACGGAGATTCTTAAATGGTAAATAATCAAAAAGCAAAACTCCATCAAGTGAGCTATGTAAAACATAATCATTAATCTGATGAAAATTGCTCTTAAGTTTCTTCGTCATTTGATAAAGAATATCCTTGCTATCATCATCAATAGACCCAACTAACACTTCAGAATATTGACTAATTAAGCCTCCTTTATTAACTGCGATCTCGCCCGGAGTTCTTCCTAAATATTCGGTATGTTCAAGACTAATAGTCGTGATAATGGTTAAAACATTAGCAAAAATATTAGTAGCATCAATCTTACCACCCATGCCTGCTTCAACAATTGCTAGTTGAATTTTCTTACTAAGGAAATACTGAAGTGCAATAAAAGTAACAATCTCAAATTCAGATAAGTCATAAGAAACAAATTTCTCCGCATATTTATTAAATATCTCAGCAAATTCCGCTTCTTTAATACAAACGCCATTAACCATAATCATATCTAAGTAGGAGCTCACAAAAGGGGAGACGAACACTCCCACCTGATATTCTTTTCGATAAATATTGCTGATGAAATTAGCAACTGAACTCTTCCCGTTAGTTCCAGTAATATGAATCGTTGGAAGATGGTATTGAAATTCTACTGCCGCAAGAAAATTGGTGAAATGGATGTTTTCATATCGTGAAAGGTTACGGTTATGGAGGAAAAACTTTATTTCATCAAAGGTCATTAGTCCTGATTCCCCTTGGCTTCACGGTCCAAATCTCGCTTTTTAATCACTTCGCGTTTATCATAGAGTTTCTTTCCTTTGGCTAAGGAAATCTCAACTTTAACTCGTCCGTTCTTAAAATATAGTTTTGTCGCGACAATAGTATAGCCCACTACTTCAATCTTTTTCGAATACTTGTTTATTTCAAGTTTATGCATTAATAGTTTTCGGGTTCGTAAGGGTTCATGATTAAAAATGTTACCGTGCTTATATTCGCTGATGTGCATGTTTAATAAATATGCTTCATGAGCCTTAAAAATTACATATGCATCATTTAAAGATGCCCCGTTCTCTCTTAGTGATTTAATCTCGGTGCCTCTTAATTCAATTCCACATTCCAAAGCATCACTTAAAAAATACTCAAAATGAGCTTTTTTATTAGTTGCAATAATTTTTTTATGGTCTTTAAATTCCATAAGCATAATTATAATCAAAAAACGCCCACTATCATCTCTAATGATGTCTTTGGGGTCTACTTCTTAATACTTTCTTTCTTTAATAACTTTGTCTTATCTAGTTTTGAACCCCTGATTTCAAAACGATATGCATCTCTTACAGCATCATTAATTGTCAGTTTTGTCTGAAATCCAAGTTCATTTTTAGCAAGAGTTACATCTAAGTAACTTGTGGCAATATCTCCTGATCTTCGTGCCGCAATCCGATATGGAATCTTGACATGGTTCTCTCTTTCAAAAGCAGCCACAAGCTCTAAAACGCTTGTTCCTCTTCCGGTCCCTAAATTATAGACATGGAAGCCGGTCCGCGCGACCATCTTCTTAAGTGCCAAAACATGTCCCTTTGCAAGGTCAGTCACATGAATGTAATCTCTAACTCCTGTCCCATCAGTAGTCGGATAATCATCGCCAAAGACCGCTAGTTCATTTAGTTTTTTACTGGCCACTCTTTGAATATATGGTAATAGATTATTTGGGATGTCGCTCGGTTTTTCTCCAATGAGACCACTTGAGTGAGCTCCGATTGGATTTGCATATCGAAGCACCGTAATAGCGTAATCAGGACGAGAGATAGCAACATCTCTTAGAATTATTTCGTTCATAATCTTCGTTTCGCCATAAGGATTCGTGGCATGAGTGATTGTCATTCCTTCATTAAAAGGTAGATCATCTCGCTCCCCATAAACTGTTGCTGATGAAGAAAAAATCATCTTCTTAACTTGATACTTTTCCATCATTTTAAGAAGTGCTAGAGTAGAGTTTAAATTATTATCATAGTACTCAAGTGGCTTACTGCTTGATTCACCAACTGCTTTAAATCCGGCAAAATGAATAATCTCACTAATAATATGTTTCTCAAAAACTTCTTTTAACTTATTAAGTTTGCAAACGTTGAAAGGATAAAAGAATGGCTTTATGCCAGTTATTTTTGCAATTCGACTCAAGACTTCTTTGCTCGAATTAGATAAATCATCAACAATCACAACATCAAGTCCTTCTTGTAAAAGCTCTACTACCGCGTGAGATCCAATAAAACCCAAGCCACCAGTTACTAATACCGCCATCTTATTCCTCCAATAATTCCTTTAGTAATTTTGCAATCTCTTTAGGATTGATCTTCCCATTTAACGCTTTGATGCATTGCCCGGTTAAAAAGCCAAACAGCGCCATGTTATTATCGCGAGCTTTCTTAGTTTCTTCAGGAAACCTCGCTAAAACTTCTCGCATAGCATTTTTAACCTCTAGAACATCAACCGCTTGGTCTTTATCCTTAAACACTGTTAACGGATCAAGATCTTCTTTTACTAAACGGTAAAAGAATTCCTTAGCCTCACTATAAGAAATTTGACCCTTTCCTAATAAGGTCATTAACGAAGCAAAATGTTTTTGAGAAAATTCTAAATCGCTCAGATTTAAATTATTCTTATTTAAATAACCAAGAAATTCCCCTAAGAAAAAGTTTGTTAATTCTTTAATTGCATCGGTCTGAAGCAATAAAGCATCAAAATAAGCTGCCATTTCTTTATTTCTTAAGATAATTTTTGCTTGCGTCTTACTTACTCCTAGTTTTTGATATCTCTCTGACTTAATACTTGCTAACTCCTTTGAAGCGGCGATCGTTTCCGCAATAAAAGCAGCTTTTAAGCGATAGGGCAGAAGATTTGGTTCTGGGAAATACTTATAATCAATCGCATCTTTCTTAGTTCGCATCAAAACAGTTTCCCTAGTGCTCTGATCATATCTTCTTGTCTCTTGAGCGATTAAGCCACCATCATCAAGAATTTTACTTTGTCGCTCGATTTCAAAATCAATGGCTTTCTTAATAAAGGACAGAGAATTAATATTCTTAATCTCTACTTTAGTTCCAAGTTTCGTTTGCCCAAGTGGGGCAAGGGAAATATTAACATCACACCTTAAAGATCCTTCTTCCATTTTGCCATCTCCTACTTCAAGATAGATAATGGTCTCACGGATTTTATCAACAAATTCCTGTGCGGTAGCTGAATCATTAATACATGGCTTCGTTACAATTTCAACCAGAGGCACTCCAGCGCGATTAAAATTAAGTAGGGTGTAATCATCAAAATGAAGCTGTTTTGCGGTGTCTTCTTCCATATGAAGTCTTTCAATATCCACTCTTTTGATTTCATTATTCACTTCAACATCTAGGAAGCCGTTACTTCCAATGGGAAAGAATTGCTGGGTAATTTGATATCCCTTGGGAAGATCGGAATAAAAATAATTCTTACGATCAAATCGTACTAACGGATCAATCTTCATATTTAAAGCATGGGATAGTTGAATCGCATTTCGTACCGCCTCAAGGTTAATAGTGGGAAGGACTCCTGGGAAAGCCATATCAACCACCGAAACATTAACATTAGGAGTAGCCGAATAATTATTCGGCGCCGAAGAAAACATTTTGGTCTTGGTCTTCGTTTCAACATGGATTTCAAGTCCAATGGTTACTTGGTACTTACTCATGAGGTTCTCCTGGAGGGTTCATTTTAAAAGCATTACTTTTTTCTACTAAAAGGGCACACTTAAAAACTACTTCATCCGCGAAGGTTCTCCCGATTAGGTTCACCCCGAAAGGAAGTCCCTTTTTTGCTCCAAGCGGTAGCGATAATGATGGTGAACCATTAAAATTAGCAAGTGCTAGATAATTTTCTACAATTAACGCTTCATTAGTTTGTGGTTGCTTAATTGTTTCGAGTTTTGGAGCGACACTAGCCGATGGTAAATATAAAACATCACATTCATTTAAAAGGTGATTTAAACGGTCCGAGATTAATCTTCTTGCCTTTTGAGCCTTTAGATATAGTTCTTCTTGGTTTTCTTCCATTAAGCAGAAAGATCCAAAAACAAAGCGCTGTTTGGTTGAAGAAGAAAAGCCTTGATTTCGTGCCGCAAAAATAATTTCTTCATAAGTATTTCCTGAATATTTAGCACCATATCTAATTCCATCAAGCGCAGCACAATTACTAGTAGCATCCGCACATGATAAAACCATATATACAGGATAAATTGCTGACAATAAATCAATTCCAAAAGACCGATGAATAACTTTAACTCCTAATGCTTCTAGTTTTTTAATCGAAGCAAAGTATTGTTTCAAAATATCTTCATCGGTGATTAAGCTAATAAGATCGTCTAAAATCATAAAAGTCGGAGTTTTAATATCTTTATCAAGTGAGACTTTCTTAACTTTCATCGATGTAGCATCCTTTTCATCTTTTTGAGCTAAAAGATTAAAAAGAATCGCAGCATCTAAAACGCTCCTTGTAAAAAATCCGACATGGTCTAGTGAACAGGAAAACGCAAATAAACCAAAACGTGAAATCGCTCCATATGTCCCTTTATATCCCACTAATCCATTATAAAAGGCCGGCTTACGCACCGAATCTCCGGTATCACTCCCAAGCGCAAATGGAACAATTCTTGCGGCCACCGCGATTGCCGAACCACTTGAGCTACCTCCAGCAACACGACTAGAGTCGTAGGGATTTGTTTGAACTCCTTTATGACCAGTAGTTCCATAACCGCCCATTGCTAATTCATCCATCGTAGTTTTACCAATCAAAATAGCCTTTCTTCGTTTTAAAAGACGATAAACTGTGGCATCAAAAACAGGAACGTAAACATTAAGAATATTCGAGCTTGCCGTTGTTACAATGCCCTTGGTTGAAATATTATCTTTCATCACAAAAGGAATACCCCACAAGTAGTTATCTACTTCTGGTTCTGTTAACTGCTTTGCAATTTTAATGGCTTCTTTCTCAACAATAAGTTCAAAGGCATTATTATGATTAGCTTTCGCGCTTTTAATCGCTTCTTGCACTAGATCAAGCGGAGTAATCTCTTTTCTTACCAGCATGCCGTGTAATTCAACGATGGTTTTGCCGTTTAATTTCATTATTTGACCACCTTCGGAATCATAATTTGATTGGCAACAACATCATGAGCGTTCCGCAACACATCATCAGGACTTAAAACGTCTTTCACAATATCAGAACGTAATTTACTAAGCTTTACATCAAGAGGATGAACCATTGGAAGTGCCGTTTTGATTCCCGCTAATTGATCAATGGCTTCCATTTTTTGAAGTATTGTCTCAAAGGTCTTTAAAAGCGACTGACATTCTGTTTCGTCAATCGCAAAAAAGAGTTTTTTTGATGCCTCTTTAAGAACGTTAACGCTTAACTGTTTCATCTCATCTAGTATACAATAATTTTCCTTTTTTTTAAACTGCTTTGGGTAGAACCAGCAAGTTAATTTAAGTATAATAAATTTATATTTATTCCTTGCATTTTTCCCATAAGAATTGTAAAATATTATGGATTATCTATAGGAGGAAATACATAGATGGCAAAAAAACATATCAAAATTGGTGTTAGTGCCCTCTTAAGTGTCCTATCTCTAGCAAGTTGCGGAAATCCTGTCACCCCGAATGAAACATACCTTGTTACATTTACTGGCGCGAATGGTGAAACAATAAACTTGGCTGCGGATGACATTTATGGGAAATACATCACCGATAAAGCTAGTGTTGCCCAGTTCTATAACGCTTTAGTAGAAGTTGTTATCAGAAACGAAATGGAAAAAGAGGAAAACGCTAGTAAGAAGGCAACAATTATGTCCCAAGCAGAAAGCAGAGTTAAGGGCGAAGAAGAAAAAGCTCGTAGCAACGCGAATGCCAATGGAACAAAATATGACGCCGAGTGGGAAACCATTCTCGAATCATATGGTTCTGAAGATCGCGAAGATTTAAAGGATCACTTTGCATATGAACTCATGCAAGAAAGAGTTAAGGAAGATTGGTTCTCTGATGCAAAATTAGGTGAACTATTTGAAACCGAAAATGATGATGAAGATTATCTCTCAAAACGCGTGCCATATCATGTTAAGCACATTTTAGTTAAAGTCAGTGCTGCTGGTAATGGTGACTTCGTTAATGCTGAGATTACTGAATCAGAAGCGACAAGATTGACTGATACTGTTCGGTTATTGGTTGAAGGAAGGAACACTTTCGGTAACGTAGCTCTTACTATGTCTGATGATAACGAAGGTGAAACATCTTCGCAACGATTAAATGGTGATTTAGGAATCATGGATAAGAAAACTGGTTATGTCCCAGAGTTTAAACTCGGTCTTTATTCATATGATGCTGTTTATGCACAAACTGCAAATGCTGATCGTCTTGGTATTTCAGATGAGATTGTAAATAGTTTTGGGGCAATGGGCTTAGGTCAAATTGGAGAAATCCCTTATGGTTCAATTCTTAAATTAAGAGATGTGGCCAATCAAACCTTAAATTCAAGCGGTGGTATCGTAAACGAAGGTCGTGCCTTCTATTATCCACGTAATGTTTTGTTCAACAAATATTTTAACCGTCATAATGTCAGCGTCATTACTCCTAATGATGTTACTATCCCTAGTTTTGCTGCTGATGGTACTTTAAGCGGTGCTGAAGATTTTGTTGGTACTCAAAATGCTGCCTACTTAACCAATCCTAATGCTAGATGGGCTGATGTCCAAATTGGTGGTGTCACCAAAAAAGTTCTCGTCGATGAAAAAGGACATGTAATCTTAGTAACTCGCGCTGGAGCATCCTCCTATCAAGGGATTCACTTTATCGTCGTCGAAAGAAGTGCCTTACAAGATAGCGCGAATGGTACGACCCTTGCTGAATACTTTACCTTCCACCTGCCAGATGAAAACAATAAAAATAATGGCTATCCATGGGATGAAATCACAAACACTCCAAAAGCAACCTTTGTCAATGCGATTGGTGGCGACATGACTTTATTAAAGAACCGTGCTGATACTATTAAAAATGCCATTAAAGGCTATGATGCCAATATTGATTATCGTATGTTTAGAGAATTATTTGATTCACAAAATGTTAAAATTAATGATCCAGCTTTAGAAGCAAGCGTTCAAAAATACCTCGCTTCACTTGAAAGCAATGATGACTATAACAATGCTAAAGAGTTTAATGATAGCTGGAAACAATACTTAGAAATGTTACAAAGACAACAAGAAGTTAGAACTCCTGACAGATTATTATCTGAAACATGTGCAATTAATTTCTTAAATTCAGGAACAGTGTCTGGCTATACTCAACCTACAGGAGCGTGCTACTATGTTAAAAAATAAAAAAGTTTTCTTTACTGCAATTCTTGCAGTTGGGACTCTCTTAGTCGGCTGTACTAAAGACGATATCCGTACCAAACCTGGCGACTATAATGATCCTCTCTTAGTTAACGGAGATGGAACTCCATTATTTGACAATGATGAACTCTATCATAACCTCAAAGGAATCATTTATGATTCTCTTGATGATGCTGGAACTACCAAAAACTTAATTCTTAATGCCATTGAAGAAACTTTTTCAAATTCAATTTATGGCGACTGGAAAACTGTTCAAGCCGCAGCGACCGCTGGTAAAGACGGAATCGCCTTTAAAGATTTAAAAGATAAGTATTCATATTACACTGCCGGAATTCAAGATGGTGATTATAGTGATGCTATTAAAAACGATCTCTCTTATACGAGATTAACGAATCTAATTGGCACTGTCAACAAAAGAGTTAATGAAAGATTACTCCAAGATGTCCAAAGCGCAACATATTCTGAAAGAAATCGTTTTGCTGAAGATCGCTTTGCTAATGAGATTAACAATCGTTTATTCGATGTTGTTGATCCGAGTACCGAAGAATATCCCAACGTCTTCTATGCTGATGTTCTAATTACTCCTTTAGTAAACGCCGAAAACTTTGAGACCATGAATATCATTCATAAAGAATACTATGCTGATTACATTGCTCGGGACATTGTTCCTGGAATCTATCGTGATTTATTAATTGAAAACTTTATTTATGGTGAAAATTATGCTTCTTTAGGTAGAACCTACGCAAGAAAAGTTAATTACATTGCTTTAACTGCAAAAGACTCCACCATTCTTGCGCTTGATTACCTCGTGAAATCATTTATTGAAACCAATATTCTAAATGAAAGCGCCGCTAATCCTGCTGATCTTGAAGTTTTAGCTTCCGCCTATCGTGGTTATGATTTTGTTGGTAATGCTGAAACTTTACTTGAAACTTCTGGTGGCTTTAAACCAGTTAGTACTAATAATGTCGATTTAGAATCAACTTACTACCCCGGAACTGCGTATGGTGATATCGCGACTGATTATGAAAAAATCACCAGCAATCCTAATACGACCGATACTTCTATTGAAGCTAGTTTCACAACTGAAAATGGTAATCAAATTCCTAAGGCCACTGGTTTAGGAATTAAAATTGATGAAATGAGAAAGGTTGATTATACCACTGATGGTTGGTATCTCCGTAATAGTGGACTTTCTGGTTTACCAGAAGAAATCACTTCAAGATTATTCTCCGTTGGTGTTTCAAATGGTGTCGATAACATTGATGATGAAAAAGCTACTGACGTTACCGATCCACAAACCTCAAAATATGTAAGAATGATTAATGGTAAGTATTACTTAACTCCTAAAATTAGTGAGCCAAATCAACCGGCAAACTTATATTGGTATGAAACCAGTAGCAAAACTTACTATATCGTCCAAATTGAAGAAGCAGTTTCGAGTTCAAAACTCTCCGCTTCACATGGCTCTAACTACACTTCACTAGTTAATGATAATGGCGTGAAATTAGAACAAGTAGGTCGTGAAATTGCCCTCTTATTAGCTAAGACTGGTAATTATCGTAACACTGCTTTAACCCACTACTTCGAGCAAATGAACCTTCAATATTTTGATCAGGAATTCTATGATTATATGAAGACGACTTTCCCCGAATTATTCGAAGATAAGTAGTAAAAAACTAAACATAGAAAAGGCCATTAGGAAACTTAATTCTTAATGGCCTCTTTTTCATAAAAAAGACTATACTTTTTTAATTCTGTTTGCTATACTTTTTAAAAGGAGCCATTTATTGGAGAAATAAAAATGGATAGAATTAATGACTTTTTAAAACGCTCAAAAGAGAGCAAGAAGATTTATGATCGAGATTTGGACTTTTCGTTTCACTATGCTGTTTCTTGTCATAGTGCAACAAAGGGCATGGTACTAAAGAGAAACACCACTGGACGACCAATGTTTCTTAATTTTTACAAAATTCATTATGTCGAATGCCAAAACCACACGCTTTTCGTTTATGCTCAAGATGGTGTTTATTCTCATCGTACTACTATAAACGAGTTTCTTGAAGCATTAGAAACAGATGCCTTTATTCGGATTAGTAATTCTCACATTGTGAATCGCTTTTTTATAGAAACATTTTTAATTGATGGTCATTTCGAAGTTGTCGTTGATGGGAAGTGGCTTTCAGTATCACAAAGCTATACGAATGCCTTTAAAGATGCTTTATGTGGAATAAAGGTTAAGGAAAACAAAGAGCCGTCTAAATAAACTAATCTAGTTTCGTTAAAACAAGACTAGTGATGATAGTTATCACCTTTTAAGCAGCAAATGATAACTAAGTCGTGAATAAACGGCGAAAACGTGAACCCTTACATACGTCGTTTTTGATATGAGTCACGCTGCTTTTAATATGACTTACGCCAAACCTATATCTTTTTCTTGTTTTCTCTTTATAGTTTATGTGACTAATATAGGGGGAGAAAACATGAAGGAATTATTTCAGGATGTTAAGGTGCTGGATACCAGATACGCTGTTATACAACCACTTACGCTGCTATGGATACCAGATACGCTAAATGGGTATCTTTTTCTTGTTTTTCTTTTTATAGTTTATGTGACTAATAAAAGGGGAG
>JAISVG010000027.1 GCA_031271635.1 Erysipelotrichaceae bacterium | reverse complement strand
CTCACCTTTTTCCTTTATCAGTAGTTTTAAAAACTTTGTCGCTAGTTTCCCTTGTTTTTTAAAGGTTCTTGGAACATCAACGTTTTTATGTTTCTTAATAAGGTAAAAGATCTCCTTTACTAAATCAGGGTTCCCAACCGCACCACGTGCCACTAAGATTCCATCAGCCTTTGTTAGTTCAAGCGCGGTTTTGGCCTCTTCTTTAGAAAACATATTGCCACTAATTAAAAGTGGAACTGGGCATATTTCTTTAAGATTTTGCAGTAGTTCAAAGCGTGGAGTACCACTATATAGTTGTTTAGCGCTTCGCGCATGGATTGCAATTAAAGAAACGCCACTTGCGACAAGAGCTTTAATTACTTCTTTAAAGTTTAAGACATCATCATAAAAACCGAGGCGGATTTTGGCAGTAATGGGTTTTTTTGAAACAAGAACCATTGCCTTAACAATTTCCCCTAAAGCGACCGGATCCTTTAAGAGCATTGCTCCAGCGCCATTTTTAGTTACTTTAGGAACTGGACAAGCGCAGTTTAAATCAATAAAATCATACTTAATATTAAGCGATTCAATAATTTTGATAGCTTTGACCAGATTCTCTTTTTTACTGCCAAAGATTTGAATGCCGTAGGGCTTTTTGATTCTTCCATTTAAAAGTTCAAGAGTTTTCTGATCTTTATACACGAGGCCTAAATCAGAAACCATTTCGGAATACGAAAAAGCAATAGGGTACTTCTCCATGAATTTACGATATGAAGAGGAGGTAACTCCCGCCATTGGGGCGAGGACAACGGGGCTTTTTTTCAGAAGTTTATTAAAATCAAGCGACATCTTTTGGATCATCTTTATTGGCTTGTAGTTCTTCAATTTCCTCAGCAGTAATGGTTTCTTTTTCAAGAAGACGATTAGCGATGCGGATTAATAGGTCGCGATGTTCAGCGAGGATTTGTCTTGCCTCCTCATGAGCGGCGTCAATGATTGACCTTACTTCCTTATCAATTTCAAAGCCGACTTGGCTTGAGAAATTCTTTCTGGCGGAAGTATAGTCGCGTCCTAGGAAAACGCTGCCGGCATCGCTTTCATATTGAATTGGTCCAAGCTTTGACATCCCAAACTCAGTGACCATCGCCCGAGCAATTCTTGTGGCAACTTGAATGTCGCTTTGTGCTCCGGTCGTGATGTCATCAAAGAAGAGTTCTTCACTCGTACGGCCTCCAAGAAGACCAGTAATCCTAGCTAAGAGTTCTTTTTTCGTTAAGAGGAACTTATCATATTCTGGTGCCATTCTCACATGGCCACCAGTACGACCTCGAGGGACAATCGTAATCTTTTGGACTTTATCGCTATCTGGGAGCATTAAACCGATGACAGCGTGACCGGATTCGTGATACGCAATGAGTTTCTTTTCGTGTTCACTGATGGTACTGTTGGTTTTGGCAATGCCCGCCACTTGACGGTCAATTGCCTCATCAATCATCTGAAGTGTAATTTCTTCTTTATTTTCTCGGACACTGAGAATTGCCGCTTCATTTAGAATATTGGCAATATCGGCACCAGAAAAACCAACGGTTCGTGCCGCAAGTCTTTCAAAATCAACTGTCGGATCAATTTTTTTATTCCGAGCATGAACTCGGAAGATTGCTTCACGTGCTTTACGATCTGGTAAATTAATCATGATTTGGCGGTCAAATCTTCCGGGCCTTAATAAGGCAGGATCAAGAACATCTTCACGGTTAGTCGCGGCAATTACAATAATTCCCGAGTTATCACTAAAACCATCCATCTCCACTAAGAGTTGATTGAGGGTTTGTTCACGTTCATCATTGCCACCACCAAGCCCAGCGCCGCGTTGTCTTCCGACGGCATCAATTTCATCAATGAAGATAATACAAGGTGCGTTTTTCTTGGCATTATTAAACATGTCACGAACGCGGCCGGCACCAACGCCGACGAACATCTCGACAAAATCAGAGCCAGAAATGCTAAAGAAAGGAACTTTTGCTTCACCTGCAACTGCCTTTGCCATGAGGGTTTTTCCGGTTCCAGGAGGCCCCACTAGTAAGACACCACGCGGCAATTTAGCGCCATATTTTGAGTATTTAGCAGGATATTTTAGATAATCAACAAGTTCAGCCATTTCTAATTTTTCTTCTTCGGCTCCGGCAACATCGTTAAAAGTAATGTGACTTCTTTCAACTCTTCTGGCCCGAGATTTATTGAAGTCCATAGCCCGATTTTCTGATGACTTAATCGAGGAACTAAAACCGCGGAAGATAATGAAAACGAGGATGCCGCTACCACCGAGGAGCAGGATTGTCGGAAGCATTTGCATGAAGACATTTGGCTGATAGCGATTAAAATAGTAATCAACATCACCACTTGCAGTTTCAAGAAGGATATCGGGATGAATCTCAGCGTAAAATAGATCAATTGGAACATCACAAGTAATTCTTGAGGTAGTGTTTTTATCGCCATCATTATAATACTCTAACCTTACTTCATAAAGGACACCTGACCCGATGTCATTAACTTCAATAACAGTAAAGGTAGTATTATTATCTTCATCTTCCACAATGGTTTTTAATTCTTGATAAGTAACTTTACGAAAATTACCACCGAAGATACTATTGCCAAAAACAAGAAAGAAAAGTGCGACGATACCAACAATGAATAACAAGGGTCCGATGTAGGACATCAGACCTCTTTTTGGGGCTTGATTGGGGGTTTGTTCTTTCATAATATATTATTATATATTAAAAACAAGGGCTTTCTTAAAAACACTAATATCACGGGACTTTTAAATTATTTAATGAGAAGAAAACTATTATCGTTGGGTTGATAATTAACTTGATAACGCGGAATGTAGAGAATTTCTCCATTTTTGTTCACAACTAAGGGCCATCTTTGTCTTAAGGAGACAGGCATTTTCCAATCAATAAAAAGTCTTCTTACTTCAACGTAATAATCATGAATGCGGTAACGATCGCCACGTTTCATGGTGCGAATATGAAGCGGGAAATCGTTACTACTAATTAGAATTTTGTCGCTTTGTTTAGTGAAATCAATAATAAAATACGGAGTCTCAAGACGCACTGGCTTTTCAAGAAAGTATTGGTAGCCATTTAAATCCTTTTTATCAATGATGCGGAGGAAATGATACTCCCTTTGAATATAGTATTGTTTAAGGTTAATCGCGGCATTAGGCTTATGAGAGGAAATGAGTTTTTCGATTTCTAGAGTGTATTTACTCTTATACATTTTTGGCGGGAAGACTCGAGTAAAAAACTTATAAAAAAGATAACTTCTTTCAATGTTATTAAGGCTCTCAAGTGACTTAATGTCGATGGTTTCAAAAGGCGAGAATTGCTTATCGATTTTTGCTTGAATGGTCTCTAATTCTTGGTTTTTTTGCCGCATTTCCTCGATTAAATCATCTTTCGCCTCTTTACTTAAATGCAAAAGGTAATTATTACGAATGAGATTTCTTTGGTAGCGATTAGAAAAATTTGACTGATCGGTAGCATAGGGGACTTTGCTTTGATTACAGTATTCAAGGATTTCTTGTTTGGTAGCAGTAATGAGAGGCCGATAAACGCGCATGCTCATGATTCTTGTTACTGGTTTAATTCCATAATAAAAAAGGTTTAAACCCTTTCTTTTTTGCATTACATAGGTTTCAATGCTGTCATCAAGATGATGCCCGAGGAGCAGTCCTTGAGCATCAAAGCGTTGGTACAATTCATTAAAGTAAGAATATCGGAAGTCGCGTGCCCAACTTTGGAAGTTGCCATATTCTAGATGATATTTGGCCCGTTTTAAGAAGAAAGGAATCTCGTTATCTTGACAATACTTTCGAAGGGCGTTTTCTTCATTAGTAGCCTCAGGACGCATTTGATAATTGACCATTGCGACGATAGTTTTAAAACCCTGTTCTTTTAATAGATGGAGGAGCATCATGGAGTCAGGACCAAAAGAACAACCAAGGAGGTAGGTGCTTTTTTTATCAAGGTTTTCTAAAAGTGGCGCTTTCATAAGTGATTATAAGAATTATAGAAAGAATTTATTAATTCGAGGCATTTTTTTGTTTTCTTCAGCAAATTCTTGTCGTTCTTATAAATGATTTTGAAGTGATGATTATCATAGATAATCCTTAGTTTTAAAAGTGAATTTAAGAATAATTGCTCTAATTCTTTTACAATCCCCTTTCTTGAAGAAAGGCCGGTGGCTAAAGTGATCGTGGTTAAGTTACCATCCGACCTAATACTTTCAAAACAGGGCGCTAGAGAAAGAATCCCAATCGCCTGATAGGTGAAGATATTCATAAAGTTATCTGGAATGGCCCCATATTGATCAATCACGAGGCGTTTCTTGCTTGCGAGTTCTTCTAGCGACATGGTGTCGATAATCTCAAGATAGAGGGAATACTTTTCATTATTTGAAGTGATGGCACTATCGATGAAAGCATCAAAAGCACTAATGGAAACCTTTTTAAAACGATGATGTTCTTTTTCAGACAGTTGACCTTGGCGATCAATCGCCTGTTTTAGGAGTTGGTTATAGAGGCTAATTCCAATCGTATTAATGAAGCCGGCTTGATCCTTTCCCAGTAAATCACCAGCTCCTCGAATTGCTAAATCGCGTTTGGCAATTTCATAGCCTGAACCCAATTTGGTAAAATCAGTGAGTGTTTTGAGGCGTTGCTTTGCGACATCAGTCATTTTTTCTTGATCTTGATACATGAAATATGCATAAGCTAAATCGCTACCACGCCCAACCCGACCTTTAATCTGATATAAATCACTAAGACCAAAACGATCAGCGTTTTCAATAATGATGGTGTTGGCGGCCGGAACATCAATTCCGTTTTCGATAATACTTGTCGCCAGTAGTAAATCTACTTGATGATCATAGAAAGCCGTCATGATGAGGTCGCTGTCGTCCTTGGTCATTTGACCATGAACCATCGCAATTCTTAGTCCGGGGACCAGTTTGAGGAGTTTTTTAGCGGTTGCTTCAAGACTACTAATACGGTTATGAAGATAGAAGACTTGACCTTTTCTTGAAAGCTCTCTTTCGATAACATCTTTAATCAAATGGGGATTCTCTTTTACAACATAAGTTTGAATGCCAACTCGTCCGATCGGTGGCGTGTTAATAATGGAAATAGATCTAATCGTCAGTAAAGATAAAGAAAGAGTTCTTGGGATGGGGGTGGCACTAAGACTTAAGACATCGATATTGGGGAGTCCTAACTTCATTTTTTCTTTTTGCTCAACTCCAAATTTTTGCTCTTCATCCACAATTAAAAGCCCAAGATCATTAAAGATAAGTTCGTTACTTAGAAGACGATGAGTTCCAATAATAAAGTTTATTTCTTTATTAAAGACCTTTGTTAGGATGCGATTCTTCTCTTTATCGGTAGTTTGTCTTGAGAATAAAGCTACTTCATAACCAAACAAGGGAAATCTTTTCTTAGCTAACTCGTAGTGTTGTTTAGCAAGTAGGGTTGTAGGAGCAATCATGACCACTTGTTTTTTGTTTTCAAGAGCCTTGAAGGCAATTCGGAAAGCGATTTCGGTTTTGCCAAAGCCGACATCACCAAGCAGGAGACGGTCCATGACCCTTGTGGATTCCATATCACTTTTGATTTCAAGAAGACTCTGACTTTGGTCGCGAGTAAGTTCATATTCAAAAGAGTTTTCAAATTCTTTTTGTTTGGCGGTATCGGGTTTAAAAACAAAGCCGCTACTTTGGTTTCTTGTCTCGTATAAAGAGAAGAGCTTTTTGGTTAAAAGGTCAATTTCCTCAGCGATTTTCTCTTTTTGCTTTTTCCATGCTTTTGAACCAATTACTGAGAGTTTAGGAACATAGCCTTCTTTACCTAAAAATTTTCTTACCAGATAAAAGTTCTGACTAGGAATCTTGAGTTTCATCTCATTTGCATACTCAATCGTTAAATAATCCTTAGTATGTCCCGCATAGGTTTCGGGTTTAACATGAATGAATTTTCCAATGCCATATTCTTCATGCACGACAAAGTCTCCTGGTATTAGTTCTTCAAAATCGTGGAGAATTAAGGCATTATCAAAATGAGATTTATATAGTCTAATACTTTGAACTTGATTATATAATTCCCTAAAAGTGAAGATTACAAGATTTAGTCTTGGAAGCGAGAACCCTTTTTCAAAAGGAGTTTCAATAAGAGAAATGAGTTGATGATTAAGAACATCTTCAAGTTGATCATTTAGATATTTCAGGTCGTTTTTAAGACAGAAATCGCTAATTATTTCTTTTTGAAGTTTAGTCGCAGTAACAATTACTACTTTATGATGAAGTGACGCTTCAACAATGAGTTTTAGTCTTTCTTCATCAGAATTAGCGAAGCGGTCTAGAGGCCAAAAAAGATAGGTGCCACTTTCTAAAAGGTCATAGGTTCTAACGGCATCAAGTTCAAGCAACTTAAAACTATCATCATATAATCTAATGTCAGGGACTGCTAGTCCTTGCTCATAAAGGGTTTTAATTGTTTTTGTTTGATCCTCTTCTAAGTTCATGACAATATTGCTTAATTGCTCGTTATTAATTAAATATAACTTTGAATTTACTTGATAGTCTTTTAAGGTGCTATAGTTAGTTTTAAATAGGTAGTAGAGTTTATAAAGTGATTGATTATTTTGATATCCGAGCAAGTCATTAAAATCACTTGTGAAGTTTTCGCTTAGAATAGTATATTTACTATGCTCCATTATCTGTTGATATTTTTTGATTATCTTGTTAGCTTTCTCTGGCATCAACATATATTCATTTTCGCTAAACAGCATGTCATTTGCTGGTGAAATCATAATTTCATCAAGGTTTTTGGTTGATTCTTGAGTTGCTAGTTTAAATTCTCTAATACTATCAACTTCATCACCAAAGAACTCAATGCGGAGCGGATTTTTAACGTTGACGGGATAAACATCGATAATGCTACCACGGGCGGCAAATTCAAGGACATTATTGACGCGAGAAGTTTTACTATAACCTAAAGTAATCAGTTGTTTGATTAAATCGCGGTAAGGGATTGTCTGTTTTATTTTTAATGGTAAAAACGCCTCAAAAAAGAGTTTTGTTTCAGGAAGAAACCGGTGCATTGACCGGATATCAGTAACAATAATAAAATCCTGAGACTCCCTTAGTTTACTTAGTGTATAAAGACGTTCACTAAGAAATTCGTTTGAGGCACTTTTATAGTTATAACTAAACTGATCGTCACTAGGAAAAAAGAGCACTCTTTTTCCGATCATGATGGAAAGCATCGAATATACTTTTTCACTGAGATAAAGATTAGGAAGGCAAACAATCATTCCCTCAGGTCGATGGTAAGATTCTGCTGCAATAAAAAGGGCGATTTCTTGGGGATCAGTAAGCGAAAGCATGCTGGTAGTCTCTAAAAGGTGCTTTAAAGCAGGAAAGAATTTTGTTTTCATGTTTAGTTAAATTTGTTCATCGCTTTTGAAAACGAAGTTCCAAGATAGTAATAAACAGCGTCGTTAACTTTATTAATCACGGACTCAACCGTTTCTAGTTCGCTTTTTTTAAATTTACTTAACACAAAATCAACATTATTTAAATGCTCGGAGTTGATACCGATGCGAATTCTTTTGATATCTTCAGTGTTAAGGTTATTGATGACGCTCTTCATGCCGTTATGACCACCAGCTGAGCCGCTTTCGCGGAGCTTAAAATCACCAATATCAAAGGCAAAATCGTCATATATTACTAAAATATCTTCAAGACTAATTTTAAAATAATCAACAATACTACGAACTGCTTCTCCGGAAAGATTCATATAGGTTAATGGTTTAAAAAGGAGAACTTCAGTTTGGTTAATTACCCCTTTTCCGTAGATACCGCGTGAATGGGCTTTATTGATTAAAATATCGGCATCATCAGCCAAACGGTCAAGACACATAAAGCCAACATTGTGGCGCGTGTTCAGATATTTCTCTCCCGGGTTTCCTAACCCGACAATTAATTTCATAATATAAGTATAACATAAATGTTATTTTGGATTTTTCTTATGTATAATACAAACATATTACGAGGAGTTTTTGTGATATGAATGGTCGATATTTCTTAAGGGTAAGTTTGGGGTAAGTCATAAGGTAATATGAAAATTAAAAACTTTTTTCTTGATTTATTAAAAGGAACTCTCATTGGAGTTACCGTAATTATTCCTGGTTTATCTGGTGGTGTGATTGCCATTATTCTTAATATTTATCATAAGATTATTAAAGCAATTAGTGAACTTTTCAAACATTTTGTGCGAAGTTTTTTAACACTTCTTCCTCTTGCGCTCGGCGGTGTGATTGGTCTTGTAGCCCTTTGGTTCCCCTTAAAACTAGCCTTTGAATATTGTTACATTATGATTATTACGCTATTTGTTGGCTTTATTATTGGGAGTATGCCAGGAATTGCCATGAAGATTGATCGCAAAACCGTTCGTCCCCGTCACTTCGTTTTTGCGATTATTGCCGGAGTGGTTGCGATTGGACTAGGAGTTATTTCTGTCGCTTTTAAATTTGATCTTTCAGATTATTTTGATTTTGCTACTACGATTCCGGTTTGGATTTATTTCTTTTTAATGGCAGTTGGTTTCATTACGGCTTTTGCCTTAATTTCACCAGGTTTTTCCAGTTCGATTTTCTTAATTGTTTTAGGAGTTTATACTCCCTTACTAGGTCTAGCTGATCCTCTATTAGCATCGCTTCAAACTTGGAATGCCGCAGTGTTTTTTAGTATTCTTGGGATGTTTTTGTGTTTTATTGTTGGGCTTTTGGTGGGCTGTGTTGTTTTTGCTAAATTCGTTAATTATCTCCTAGCCAAACATCAAAACGCTTTTTACTTTATTATCATTGGCTTTGTCGTTAGTAGCATTGTCTCTTGCTATTTGAATAATGAATTTATTAGTTTTGTAACGCGAGTTGGTTTCCGACCTTGGGAAATCATCGTGGCCGTTTTGCTATTAGGAGTTGGATTTATGATTTCGTTTTTAATGGTACTTTACGAGAAGCGCCATCCAAAAGAAACTAATGAAAGTACGGAGGAAAAACATGAACTGGGAGTTTAGTGTTTTAGACTTTATGCTTGAACATGTTCAGAATGATGGTTTTTCTAACATTCTTAGGTGGGTTACTTATACGGGTGATGGGGCTCTTATCTGGTTTCTGGTCGCGATTTTTTTAATTATTTATCCCAAGACTCGTGGGATCGGGATTACTTGTCTTATCTCTCTAATCTTTTTTGCTGGTTTAAATGTTTTTGTCCTCAAAAATGTTTTTGAAAGGGATCGTCCTTTTATCACCAATCCCTTTTATTTACCATATGTGGAAAAATGGTTTTATCAACCAGGATCAATGCTCTTTGGTTTCGCGGAAACTCCGAGTGGTTATTCCTTTTTGTCAGGGCATACGGTTGGCGGAGTTGTGGTGGTAACGATTCTTGGTGCGGCGTTTAAAAGCATCCAACAACAAGAATCTAGTCGCGTTCTTAAAGGAATAAATATCTTTGTTTTGTCAGTCTTAATTCTTTGGATGACACTTATTGCGTTCTCACGTCTTTACTTTCTGGTTCATTATCCAAGTGATATTATTTGTGGGGCTTTATATGGTATTATGGGAGGAATTATTGGGTATTTTTTCTATGTTTCAATCCGCGACAGATCTGAGGCGCATTTTAAAGCCAAAGCTATCAAACGACGAGGCCATCGTATTAACGATGTTGTAAAATAATGGATAGTCTTTTACCAATTTTTTGTGCTATACTAACCATTGCTTATGTTTAAGCTATTTAAATTTTTAAAGAAAAATATTCTTGAGATAGTTGTTATCTTAGTTTTACTTATCGCACAAGTTTGGCTGCAATTAATGCTTCCTGATCAAATGGGTCAGATGAATGGCATCATCGCTGGTAGCAACAATAGCGGAACTGGAGCTTTCGCTAATGCTTCGCCATTTGATGTTGAATATGTCAAAATCTTTTTTGGTCTTTTCGAAACAAGTTATAAGACTGCGGAGATTCTTAGGAATTCCGGCATTATGCTCCTCACAGCCCTCGGCATTTTTGCGATTGCCATTGTGGTTGGCCTAATGTTAACCAACACCGCGGCGATTTTAGGAAAAAGAATTCGGACTGCGATGTATGAAAAGGTAAATAGTCTCTCGCTTAGTCAATATGACAACTTTGGAACCGCGTCGCTGATTACGAGAACAACAAATGATGTAGAACAAGTAAAAAATACTTACTATATGGGTTTAAGAATCATGGTTGTTTCGCCTCTTACACTAATTATTGGAATTATTCGCACCATTATGGTCTCCTCGGACTTAGTTTGGGTTTTACTTATTTCGGTACCGACCCTCATTATTTTGATCGTCATCCTGCTTCTGATTGCTTATCCGAAATTTAACCGTCTTCAAATCATCATCGATAAAATCACTAGCGTCTTCCGCTCGCAATTAAAAGGTGTAAGAGTGATTCGTGCTTTTATTCGTCAAGAAGAAGAAACGCAGGCGTTTTTACGGGCTAATGATGAATCTTTAAAAATTAATCTTCGAATTGGAAGATTATTCTCAATTGGCTTCCCACTTATTAATATTGTCTTTAATATGTCGTATCTTTTGATTTATGTTGTTGGTTTCCATTTTATTGGTGGTAAGCCGATTACCGGGATTGCCCTTGAGATTTCTAATATTTTAGTTGTATCACAGTATGTCATGCAAATCCTGATGGCCTTCTTAATGTTTGCTATGGTTTTAATCAATGTCCCACGCGCTTTAGCTTCAAGTAAAAGAATTAATGAAGTTCTTAATGTGGTGAATCTTGTTAAAGATCCCCAAGAACCTCATAACGATTTCATTAAAGAGAAAATTGGAACCATTGAATTTAGAAATGTTACTTTTACTTTTCCTAACGCAACTGAACCAACAATTAAGGATATTTCTTTTGCTTGTAGGCCTGGAACGATTACAGCGATTATTGGCTCAACGGGTTCAGGAAAGTCAACGATCATCAATTTGATTCCAAGATTCCATGATGTTACTAGTGGTGAAGTCTTAGTTAATGGCATCGATGTTAAGGAAATATCACAGACAGTTTTACGTAATCAAATTGGTTTTATCCCCCAAAAGCCGCTTCTTTTTAGTGGTACGATTAAATCTAATCTTCGCTTCGGGAAAGAAGATGCAACTGAAGATGAAATGGTTGAGGCCCTTAAAGTGGCGCAAGCTAAAAACTTTGTTTTTCGTAAAGAAGGACAACTTGAAGCCGCTGTCGCGCAAGGCGGGAATAATTTCTCTGGCGGCCAGAAACAACGTCTTTCGATTGCTAGAGCCTTAGTAAGAAAAGCTCCAATTTATATTTTCGATGATGCTTTTAGTGCCTTAGATTTTAAAACTGATGCTGCCTTAAGAATGGCGCTTCGTGAATATGCGAAAGATTCATCGGTCATTATTGTGGCACAGCGAGTGTCAACGATTACAAATGCTGATAGTATTATCGTCTTAAATAACGGTGAGATTTCCGGAATCGGAACTCATGATGAATTATTAAAACAGAATAAAGTCTATCAAGAGATTGTGGAGTCACAGAGTTAAGATGGCAAAAGCTGCAACTATGAAAGCCAAGAACCCAAAACGGGCTTTAAAGATGATTGTTAGTGATTTAAAGCACCAAAAATGGATTTTTTTGATTATTGTTATTGTGCTCGCTCTTGGGGCTGTTTTAGGGGTTTTATTACCGCGCTTTTTGCAGTTGACCCTTAATAATCTGATTAATTTTGATATCATGATTGAACCATCATCCACCTCACTTCCTGATTATATTTTAATAATTACTACGGATCGGGAAATCATTGTTAATTGGTCTTATATTTTAATTCGCTTTGGAATCATCAGTGGTATTTATATTACCTCGGCCTTCCTCAGTTGGCTTGCTGACTTTTTGATTGTAAGAATTGTTTCCGTTTATGCTTATCAACTGCGTAATGAAATGCAAATGAAAGTGAATAGGTTACCCCTCAAGTATTTTGACGGGACGACATACGGGGAGATTCTTTCAAGATGCACCAACGATGTTGAGGTGATTATTCAAAACTTTAACGGAATTCTAACCCAGACCGTGACTGGCATTGCCACTATTATTTCCGTCACGATAATGATGTTCGTTTCAAGCTGGCAGTTAACGCTGGTGGCTCTAGCACAATTACCATTCTTACTGCTTTTAGTCGCAATTGTGGCGAAATATTCGCAAAAGCAATTCGTGAAATACCGTACGAAGTTAGGAAATCTTAGTTCATTAGCCGAAGAAACATACTCAGGCCATACTGTTGTCAAGCTCTTTAATATGGAGAATGATTTTGAAACTCAATTTGAAACTATTAATGCTGACTTAACAAGATCTGATCGTTGGTCGCAGTGGCTCTCTTCACTAATTTTCCCAGGAATGCGCTTTATTCAGAATGTTGGTTTTGTCGGTATTTGTTTGGTAGCGGGTTTGATTTCACAAGATAATCCTGTCGCTAGTGTTGCTTTAATGACGGTCTTTGTCCTATACTTAAATATCTTTCAAACCCCGTTCCAACAAATGGGACAGATTTCTAGTTCGTTTCAAATGACCGTTGCGGCGACAGAGCGGATTTATGAACTCTTAATGGAACCAGAAGAAACCAAAGATCTTCCGACTGCAATTTATGATAATGAAAACATTCAGGGAAAGATTTCGATTAAACATGCTTTCTTCTCATATAGTGATGATGTTAAATTAATTGAAGATATGAATCTTGAGGTTAACGTCGGTGATCTGGTGGCGATTGTGGGACCAACAGGCGCAGGGAAAACCACCATCGTTAATCTTTTAATGCGATTCTATGATGTTAATGCTGGTCAGATTCTTCTTGATGATGTTGATGTGAAGGATTATTCAAGAAATTCTTTACGTGATGTCTTTGGAATGGTGCTTCAAGATACTTGGCTCTTTAAGGGAACGATTCGCGAAAACATTCTTTTTGGTCAAGAAGGCGCGACTGAGACTGAGATGATTGAAGCTAGTAAAAAGGCTAATGCTGATCACTTTATTAAGACACTTCCTAATGGCTATGACTTCATGTTAAATGAAGATGGCACTAATTTATCTCAAGGACAACGACAACTAATAACCATTGCACGAGCGATTATTTCACGACCAAAAATTCTTATTCTTGATGAAGCTACCTCATCAGTAGATACTAGAACTGAGTTTATGATTCAAGAAGCCATGCGTGAAATGATGGTTGGAAAAACGAGTTTCATGATCGCACACCGTCTTTCAACGATTAAGAATGCGAAAACTATTTTAGTAATGAATCATGGATCAATTATTGAAAAAGGCAGTCACAAAGAACTAATGGCGAAAAGAGGCTTTTATTACGAACTTTATACTTCTCAGTATTTAAACACTAATCACGAAACAATCGACGAAGAAACCTCTTCCTAGGCCTTAATTTTTCTAATACTACGGTAAATCTCATCGAGATGTGGGAAAAGTTTTAAGTAGTTTTTATATAGTTTTGCATATATCTCGGCATTCTTTTTAATTGGAGTGAAAGTCTTTCCTAGATGATACATCATTTTTTTAGCTTCCTGAGGCGTTTGGTACTCTTTTAGAGCCAGAAAAACCGTCATCGCACAGCCAAGTGATGAACTCTCATAACTAGTTGATCTAGTGACGGGAAGATTAAAAATATCAGCAGTGATCTGACAGATGGCATCGGACTGCGAACCACCACCAGAGACACGAATGCTTTTCACTTTTTGATGTTGATGACGTTCAATGCTCGAGAGGCCTTCTTTTAGGGCATAAGCAATCCCTTCAATAATGGCCTTATAGAAATGTATCTTGGTGTGGTTTCCGTTAAAGCCAACAATGGATCCTAGGGCTAAAGGGCGCTTAATGCCGCTTTCCCAGTATGGTTGTAAAAGGAGGCCATCGCTTCCGGCAGGAATCTGCTCCATTTTCTGATTAAGCAATTCTTCCGCGCTCATTTCTTCGATTTTCGCCGCTAAAACCTCTTCATTGGCGAATTGTTCGCTAAACCAACTTAGCATCCAGTAGCCACGATAGATTTGAACTTCAAGGTTATAATAGCCAGAAACACATGATTGATATGCGGGAAGATAGGTTTCAGGTTCATAATACTTTTTATTGGTGACGGTAACTGTTGAGGCTGTCCCGTACGAAATCGCAGCGACATCGCTCTCTAGTGCGCCGACTCCTAAAGTATCAGTTGATTTATCAGATCCTGTTAAGACAAAAGGGATCTTTGCTGGAAGACCAAGCAAGACTGCAAGTTCATCTTTCATTGTTCCGATAATTGTTCCGCTAGGCTGTAATTCAATGAGTTTTTTAGGGGGAACTTCATAAATGTTTCTAAGAGAAGTCTTTTGATACCAGGTTCCTTTTTTATAGTTTAACGGATAATGACCGGTGCAGTTTGAAGGACAATCAACTAATCTTCCGGTAATTAAATAGGTGAGATAACTAGAGATTGGGGCATACCACCGCATTTTTTGCCAGATTTCCGGAGTATATTTTTGATGCCATAATGAATGACTGCGACTGCGATTAAGGACAATGGCATCAGTCATTCCAACTAATCGCGCCAGAAGACGGTTAATAAAAGGAATCTTATTGATTGGCTCTACGACACGCTGATCCATCCACAAGATGGTATTATAAAGAGGCTTGATATTTTCATCTAAAAGCACGGCAGAATCACGGAAGCACGTTAAAGACATTGCCTTAATATTAGATAACAACTCGGGATAATTTTTTGTGAGTTGCTGCGCTGCTTTTACAAAAACATTAAAATAAAAATCTGGATCATGTTCAGTATGCCCCTCGTCACTTGGAAGCGATAC
>JAISVG010000013.1 GCA_031271635.1 Erysipelotrichaceae bacterium | reverse complement strand
TTACTATCTTAGTTAAAGGTAAGCGTAAAGCTTCGGCTTTTATTGAATAGCACTAAATTCTATTGGAAAGCACCACATCTTAAAAACAGCGGTGTTTTTTTTCGCAAGTAGCAGCTTTTTTACAAGCATCACAAATCTCATTTTGTAAGGGCTTATCTTGGAAAAAATCTTTAATATTATTGAGGGTTGTGGTGACGATATTTGATAGGGCTTCTTTAGTAAGAAAAGCTTGATGTGAAGTAAGAAGGACATTTGGAAGAGCGATAAGCCTTGTTATCACTTCGTCTTGAATGATTTCATAACTAAAATCCTCAAAGAAAATACTAGCCTCTTCTTCATATACATCAAGCGCAGCTCCCCCAATTTTGCGTTTAATCAAACCATCTAGTAAATCAGAAGAATTGATTAATCCACCGCGAGAGGTGTTAATAATAATGACATCATCTTTCATCATGGCGATAGATTTAGCGTTAATCATGTGCTTTGTATCATTAAGAAGTGGGACATGTAAAGAAATGATATTGGATTGTTGGTAAAGAGTTTCAAGGTCGACAAAGTTAATTCGCTTATCTTCATAAGGGAAAGCATCATAGGCAAGAACCTTCATTCCAAAACCAAGACAAATATCGATGAACACTCGTCCGATTTTTCCAGTACCAATCACCCCAATGGTTTTGCCATGAAGATCAAAACCTTGTAGTCGTGATAAAGAAAAATTATGATCTCGTGTCCGGTTATAGGCTTTATGAATTTTGCGGTTTAATGATAATAACAGGGCGATTGCATGTTCTGCGACGGCGTAGGGAGAGTAATCAGGAACGCGAACAACATGGATTTTTTGATAGATATAGGTCACGTCAACATTATTATACCCAGCGCTTCTAAGAGCTAAGAGCCTAATTCCAGCCCGATATAAAACATCAATTACCGCTTTATTAACATTATCATTAACGAAAACACAAACAGCATGATAACCTTTCGCCAATTTGGCGGTGTTGATATCAATTTTCGTATCAAGATAATCAATGTCAAAATCAGTCCCCTTTAGTAACTCAAAATTCTCACGATCATAATCTTTCGTATCATAGACCAATACTTTGTATTTCATAATCTTATTATAGTATTCAAACCAAGAAACAATTAAAATATAAGAATGAAAATGATAAACTGCGATTTACACACCCATACCAAGTATTCTGACGACTCACAAGAATTAATGGAAAACCATTGTCTAAAAGCAATTGAAAGCGGGGTGAGTTTTCTTTGCATTACTGATCATGTTGATTGTAACGCTATTGACTCTGGCTTTGATTTTTATGATGTTGAGAGTTTCTTCAAAGAGTTTAGTCATCTTAAAGCAAAATATCAAGGACAGTTAACTCTCCTTGCAGGGATTGAATTTGGTGAACCACATATCTATCAAACCCAGATGGAGATTTTAACAAAACATCCTTATGATTTAATTCTTGGTAGTGTTCATTTTTGGTATCAAGATCTGTATGCCTCAAAATTGGTAAATAACCCAATGTCAATTGAAGAGAGCTATCAAAGATATTATCAAGAGTTATTAAAAGTAGTTCAAGATAATAAAGTTGATGTTGTGGCCCATTTTGACTTTCCCAAACGATATTACCATAAGAATGTAATTCATGAAGAGCTAATTAGAACGATTTGCCGCACGATGGTGGAAAACGGGATTGTGATGGAAATTAATACTTCATCATTAAGACGTAATAAAACTGAAACGATGCCTGATCGAGAGATTCTTATTCTTTATAAAGAATGTGGTGGCAAGTATGTGACAATTGGAAGTGATGCCCATATAGCGGTTGATTTAGGTGCCGGGTTAGCATATGCAAAGAATCTTATTAAAGTGATGGAATTAGAAGAAGTAGTTTTTATTAACCGCGAGATGGTTTTGCTTTCAAATCTTAAATAACTCTATTTCGTAATGCGTCTTAAGTTGTTATAGATGCGTAAGTGGCGAAACCAGCCATTAAGGAAAAAGAGACACTGAATTCTTAATGAGGTATTCTTAATACTCATCCGATATTGTTTAAACTCCTTTTTAAGTTTTGTTTCAAGAAGAAACGCTTTCAATTGGCGTCTCGTCTCTTGAGTTAGTTTTAAGCGATTGAAGAAAATAAGTAACGATCTTAAAAGGATTAAAAATGAGTTTTTCACGGCAGAAACATCATGAATATTAAGTTGCTTATATTGTTCATACACTCTCACATCATCATAGAAAAACTTTATCTTGGCATTTTTAGTGATGCTGGTTATATTATCACGGTAGTAGTAAAGCGGTTGATTTAGATAAAAACAACTTTCAACAAAAGGATAAACGGTTAAATAATATAAGGTATCTTCTCCAACGGTTAAGGTTTCATCGAAGAAGAGACGATGCTTTTTAATTATTTCAGTGTTAAAAATACTAATCCACGCGGCTCCAAGTTTTTGTTTTCGTACTAAATTTTCAAACTCGCTTGCTGGTAGAGGAGTATTAGGTGTAAGCGGCAAAGAATGGTATTTAATCGTCTTACTAATTCTTACGATATTAAAAAGAATTACAGAGTAATCATGACGTAGTTCGGGGATAACAAGTTCATAGTAATTATTGGCAACATAGTCATCAGCGTCAATGAAGTGAAGATACTTTCCCGTCGCGATTTCGATTCCAAGATTTCTTGCTCCAGCAGCGTAGCGTTTTTTATCATTAGGAATTAGTTTAATTTGCGAATTTGTTTCCTGATAAGAGCGGATGATATTTAAAGAATTATCGCTACTTAAGTCATCAATAAAAAGGATTTCAACCTCTGGAGGAAGACGATTTAATAGCGAATTCAAAAGATGAGGTAAAGTTTTTTCAGCATTGTAGCAAGGGACAATGATTGAGAGAAGAATTTCTTTAGATGATTTCATTTGTTTCCTATATTAATGATAGCGGTAAAAGACAATAATGTATAGAAATATTCATTGCTTTTGTCTTAGTAAAAACGAGGGGCGAAATTATCTATAATGATTAAGAAAGGCTTCAATTTAAAAAAACTGCTAAGAAAGTAGTATCTTAGCAGTCTTAGTTTCGTGATAATGTTCTAGTTAATATACTAGAAAAGTTGTTTTAAGTTAGAGCCGCAACAATCCCGTATCCGATAAGAGCACAAACTGCAAAAGTTAGGGCAGTTGACGCGATTCCAATTAGAATTTTAAGCCAAATTTTCTGCGAACTTCTCATCAAAAATAGTCCAAGTAATGAGAAAAACACGCTGATTAGTCCGCCGATCAAACCACCAACAACTGGAATGATGCGGCATAATGTAGGGCTGTTCCCCCAGATTAGAATTAATACAAACGGGATGACGGTAAGAACAATTTCATACCATTTTGCAGCTGATGAAAGAACTATGGTTGAAAATCACCGGTCATTCTTGTTCCTGAAAAAGCGTTGCCGGTAATTGTGATGATTTTACCATCTTCTGCTTGGAAAGTATTTTTTTGATAGTTTAGTTAGCGCTCTACCATTTATTGCTAGTTCCTTCTTTCCCGTCCAAATACTCTCTTCGTAATAAACTTCTCCTAATTCATCGTGTCGGAAAGTTTTTTCATAATTCTTCCTTTCAAATTTTAAAAAACTAAGATTTTGTGCATTCAAATTTATCACAATTTTTCGAACTAAATATCCACAAACCGTTAAACTTAATGCACTTTATTTGTACCACCTTCTTTTCGTTAATAAAAGTTATTTTGTAATTCTTTAGACTCATCTTGTCTTGTCGATAATGCTCTTCTTATTTCAATGACTTGATCATTAACTCGTTTTTTGAGAGTTTTTCTTACTATTTACCTCATCATCGTTTTTCAATAATTATGGGAAGAATGAACTTTGACGACCAAGAATTAATTACTAACTTGTATTAAATATGGATTCCCTTCTAGGTGTTTATTCTAAGTGAATAATTAAAAAACAAGAGTTTAGGGAAGACTAGTGTCATAAAACTCTTGTTTAATTATTTCGCATTGAGAATTTCACAACTCATTGCTCTATTTTGAAACACTCTTATTTGGTTAATTCGGCATTTATGTATTTCTTGCAACCGAATGTTGCTTTCCATAAAATGTTCATCCATTTTGTGGCCGGCCAACACGTTATTACGGATGTTTTCCTATCAGTTTCAATTCTAATAGTTTGACTAGTGCACCAATCGATTTGAAATTGGATATCATAGTCTCCGTCTGGTAAATCAAAAGACTTTACTTCTCCGGACCAAATTTCTCCAACTATGGTACCATTAATAAAAATCTTATAGTATCTTTGACTATCAAAATAGTAGCCGCTTTTTCTAATGATTTCTAGTTTCATTTTTTCCACAACAGATTTTAGATATTTTAACATTGGAGCCTCCTGCCGGATTTGAACCAGCGATCACTGAGTTGCAGTCAATTGCCTTACCAGACTTGGCTAAGGAGGCATCCATTTAATTATAGCATGAATTAGCTATGTTTCTTGCGGTTTTTACTGCCTTTTCTTCGAACTAAGACAATGATGAGAACCCCAGCAATAGCAACACCTAGCGCCGAGAAAGTAATAACCATCCACAGCTCAATGTTGTTACTCTTAATCTTTTCCCACATCTTCAAAATAGCGTCGTTTTGCGGTCCATAATCAGCCATGACAGCAAGATGCGTCATTTCTTCAGCAGTTGGGAACTGTGCGGATAAACCACGATTGATCTCTTCAGAATAAACAACATAACTAGTGGCATCTTCAGGATAGGTAGCTAGGGTACCATTAAAGAAATAATCAAGATTGAAAGCATAAAGATCGGTAGTATCCATGGTAGTATCAATGGTGCCGGTTTCTTCATCATAACGAGCATCATACCATTCACGAGTCAAGGATAGAATGTTATCACCAGCAATAAAAGGAGTATAACCAATATAGTTCATGTTTAAGGCCGCTGAAACTGGCGCGGAGACAAAATCAACAAAAGCTTCTGCTAATTCCTTATTCGCACCTTTTGGCATTGCCCAGCCATCGAACCAAATGTTACCGCCATTATCAGGGACTTTGTAGTAGAGTTCAAGACCCTCTTCTACTCCAAGTTCCATTGAATAAACGGCATCACCACTCCAAGCAAGGTTAATTCCGACCATGCCTTTTAGGATGTCAGATTTTCCGGTATCAACTTCCATGCCGTACCAGTTTTTCTTAAGTTCAAGTAAAGCATTAAGCACAAGATCGATAGTTTCGTCATCACTGCGGTTAAAGATTTTGGTTAATTCATGATTGTAAATAACCTCATTAATTTCTCCATTTTTGTATTCGTTTTGGAGTTCAATTAGTTCACTTTCAAAAACTTTCATGACTCCAAGAGAAAAGGTATCACGCATTGAGTCTTTAACTTGAAAGGTATTCTTATATTTAGCATCCCAAATTGAAGACCAAAGATTCATTTCTTCATGAACGGCATCAGCATCTAAGCCACTCGTGGCGAATTTTTCAAAAGTAGGATTATAAAGAAAACCAAGGGTTCCCCACATATAACCGACCATATAGTTACCGACATTCTTCTTGGTACCACTATTAACGTCAGTGGCTTCGATTTCATTTAAACGGTCCACAAGATATGGCGAGGCATATGACTGGTAGTTTGGTAAATTATTAAAGTTAAACTCTTCTAGCATATCAGCGCCGAGCATTCTTTGCACCATGTAATCACTTGGGCAAACTAAATCATACTGAGTTCTTCCAAGTTTAATCTCGTTAAACATGGTTTCATTAGTATCGTAGGTTTCATAGATAACTTCAACGGTTTTCCCGGTAGTTTCTAAATAATAGGCTTCAAATTGTTTGATTAAGTCAGGAGCAGATTCAGGATCGTTTTCATCTTGAAGATAGATGTAATCTTCACTTGAATAGACTTTTAAGGTTAGTGAATCAGCAGCTTTCACTGCTCGTGGACTATTAGGAACAAGCAGCAACAACGATAGACCAAGTAGCGACAATTTTACAACTTTTTTCATTAAAAATTCCTCCTTTCTTTTTTCGATTTTAATGAACGATTTTGTTTTATGATAATACCAACGACAATGGTAATCACAATTAAGAAAATAATGGCAGTAAGCGCGCGTAATTCTGCCGGAGCACCGCTTAGTTTAAGTTTGCTTTGAACATAAGTAGAAAGCGTATCAATATTTCCGTTTCCGCTTAAAAGACCAGGACCTCTTAAAAAAGCCGTCATGATAAAATCATCTAGAGACAAGGTAATTGCCAAAATAAAGCCAGCGAAGATTCCCGGAAGAATCTCAGGAAGAATAATTTTGAAAAGAGCCTGTCTTGGTTTTGCCCCTAAATCAAGCGCGGCCTCATAAAGACTAGGATCAAGTTGAGCTAGTTTTGGTTTAACATTAAGATAAACAAATGGAGCGCTTAAGACGACATGACCAATAAGTAGGGTCCAAAAATTAAAAAGACTAGTTTTAAAAATCACTGAACCTAAAAAAGTAAAAAGAATCGCTATTGAAATGGCCATAATGATTTCAGCATTTGCTACTGGAATTTGATTAAGACCATCAATAAACTTTTTGCTTTTTTTCGATGAATAAAAGGCACCAATTGCCCCTAATGATCCAAGAACGGTCGCCACAAAAGCCGAGATAACGGCGATGAGTATGGTATTTCCAAGGGCCGTCATTAGTTCCTTGTTTTTGAAAAGTTGTCCATAAAGCATAACCGAAAAACCATTCCATTCAAGATTGGTATTTTGACGGCCACCAACAGCATAACTTGGTTCAGTAAAAGAAAAAACGATGAGCACCAAGATTGGAAGATATAGGATTAAAAGAATTAAAAAGACATAACTCTTTGCAAGGATTTTTCTTACCATATACTCTCACTGACCTCACTTTTCTTTGTAAAGCGATTAGTAACAATCATTGAAATAAAGACAATGATAAGCATAATCATGGCGAGGAAGGAACCAGAATTCCAGTTATTATTGTCAAAAGCACTAGCAATTGAGGAACCAAGTAAAACGATGTTTCGTTCACTGAGAGTGTCGCTAATGACATAGGTTGTCATCGTTGGCATAAAAGTCATGATAATGGCTGAGACAATACCAGGCATTGTTTGAGGAATCACTGATTTAAAAAAGACTTGCATCTTATTGCAGCCAAGATCAGCGGCCGCTTCCATCTGGGAATTATCAAGTTTAATCATGGTGGAGTAAAGTGGCAAGATGACAAAAGGAAGGTAATTATAAACTAAACCAATAGTAGTCGCGAGATAAGGATAGTGACCCCCGTCAAGTCCGATTAAAAATAATAAATCGCGAGTTGCAGACGTTCTTAAAACGAAGTTAATCCACATCGGCATAATAAATAAGAAAAAAAGGACGGTGTTTTTGTTATAGTCCTTACGGGCCAAGAAATAGGCGATAGGATAACCAATGAGAAGACAAATCGCGGTATTAAGAATTGCAAAGAACACGGAAACTACCAGCACCATAATCTTGGAGGAGTCAGTAAAAAAATTAATCACTTGGTCTAAGGAAAAATGATTAGAAGAATCCGTAAAAGCATAGAAGATGATGACAAAAATCGGAAAAATAATGAAGAGAAATAGAAATACTACATAAGGAATCGCAAGATACTTTCTTCTAAATTTCATATTTCGTAAGATCCCCTTTTAAGGTAAGCTTAATGTCTTCTTTTTTAACTGCTAGGGACACAATATCACCGATATTATAAGGATAAGGATCAATAATGACGTAATCATCTTCGTCTTCGGTACGAGCTACGATTTGATAGTGATCACCCTTATAAATGCTTTCAATGATTTTAGCGTGAATATTACTTAAGGATAAATCATCAGAAATAGTGATTTTGCTTGGAATAATCTCCGCGACTACTTCAGCATTAGTGAGGTCAAAACGATGCTCATTTAAAACTAAATAACCATCACTATCAATTTTGGAATCAAGGAGAAGCTGGGTAATGTCAATTTCATAAGTATCACTACCAATTAAAAGTTCATTATTTTTATTAATGATTGCATCAAGGAAAATATTGTTGTCATAGTCTTTTTCCATGCAATGAATGAGATCTTCATCAATCGTAATGGTTAGTTCATCATCAACATGATATTCTTTAGTGTTTTGTACAATGATTTCATGTTCACCACTCAAGATGACGTATTCAAAGTGAATGCCTTTAAATACTTTAGAAATAATAGTTCCGATTAAGTTTTGCTCGCGGTTAGTGCGGTCCGACGTCCGACGAAGTTCAATATCTTCAGGACGAATAACCACATCAACTTTCTGATTAGTTTTTAGCTTTGAATGATATTCAAAATCATGATTAAGAAAATGAATGGTGGCATGATCCTTAATAATGCCATTATAAATATTAGATTCACCGATAAAATCAGCCACATAGGCGGTTTTAGGGTAATTATAAATCTCAGTTGGAGTCCCAATTTGTTCAATCCGACCATCTTTCATTACCACAATGGTATCGGACATCGTAAGAGCTTCTTCTTGATCATGGGTCACATAAAGGAAGGTAATCCCGAGTTTTTTATGCATAGCTTTTAGTTCCAGTTGCATTTCTTTTCGCATTTTTAAGTCTAAGGCACCAAGGGGCTCATCAAGGAGGAGAATCTCTGGTTCCATTACAATTGCCCTTGCGATCGCAACCCGTTGTTGCTGTCCACCAGATAAAGTTGCGACATCACGCTCCGCTAGTTCTTCAAGATCAACAATGGCAAGCGCGTGCTTAACTTTTTTCTCAATGTCATCTTTAGGAAGATGTTTTAGTTTAAGACCAAAGGCAATATTATCATAGACATCAAGATGAGGAAAAAGCGCGTATCGCTGAAAAACAGTATTAACTGGTCTTAAATTCGGTGGTAGTTTTGAAATATCACTTCCGTTTAAAAGAATTTCGCCACTAGTTGGCATTTCAAAACCAGCAATCATTCTTAAAGTGGTCGTTTTACCGCATCCAGAAGGTCCAAGAAGGGTAATAAATTCCCCTCTTTTAATATATAAAGAGAGATCATCGACGGCGACTTTGTTGCCAAAACTTTTGGTGATATTTTTTAGTTCAATAATCCGCGGATTTTCGCTTAGACTTTCAGCCATTTTTCTACTCCTTATTTTTCTTTAACGAAGAATAATATATCATAAAAAAATCAAAATACAATAAGTAAATGATAAATAATTTTTATTAATTTTAAAAAATAACGGATACTGCGATTAAATGGGCATAATGAAGATTTTTATTCAGATTTTTTTTGAAGCGATAATTAATTATCTTGCTGCAAGAAATATTAAAGGAAAATAGTTTGATCATCATAGAAAAAAGATCTTTGATTTGATGGGGTTTTAGAGATTTAGTTCTTATTCATTTATGGCAACAATACGAATTGATTCTTCCTTTAATTCGAGTGCTGTTTTATGTTTTGATCTTACTAGGATGATGTTGGCTTTTCGCTTAATTTGATATTTTTTTGCGACTTGCTTTAAGATGATGAATTTTCCATCATCTTCGGTGCTTTTTACGTTATTAATTAACCACACTTTAATGCCATAAAAGAGTAAGAGTTCATAGGCTAAACTTCGATTGGTAGTGATGAGTACTACGGGAGCAACTGGTCTTGTTCTGGCGAGTCTTCGCGTCACATCACCGCTTTCATCGAAAACTAAAATGAGTTTCGCCTTACTTTTTAAAGCCGCAAGGCAGGCTGCATATGCGAGAGCGTCTTCCTCTTTACTACTTTGTTGTTCAAGACCATCTTTAATAATCTTTTGGTAGTTTAATTGTTTTTCAATAGTGGTTGCGATTCTAGCTTGCATTGAGCATGATTCTACTGGGTAAAGCCCACTTGCAGACTCAGCACTGAGCATAACTGCATCAGCACCTTGAAAAATTGCAAGGGCCACATCATTAACTTCGGCTCTTGTGGGCGAAGGACTAAATTGCATGCTCTCGAGCATTTGAGTGGCAATAATTACGGGCTTCCCTTTTTGACGACACTTATTGATGAGTTCCACTTGAATGATTGGCACCTCTTCAGCCTTAATTTCAACCCCGAGGTCGCCTCTTGCCACCATAATGGCGTCAGAGACCTCAATAATCTCATCAATTTTATGAAGCGATTCACTGGATTCAATTTTGGAAATCAGCATCATCTTATAGTTATGGTCATCAAGAACCTTTTTAATGGCTAAAACATCGTCTTTTGATCTTACAAAAGAAATAGCGATGTAGTTTAGTTTATTGGCAATACCAAATTCAATATCTGCAACATCCTTTGATGATAAAAACGGCATTTCGAAATGACCACCAACGACATTTACCCCCTTGTGGTTACTAAGGGTATGGGTATTTAGTGCCTTACATTTCACAGTTCTTGTGGCCTCATCCTTACTAAGCACTTTAGCGACAAACTTGCCATCATCAACTTTAATTAGCTGTTTAACTTTGATTGCATTAAAGAAGTTATCGTAATTAAGCGAAAAACCATTTTCATCTCCAAGAACTTCATGAGGGAAAATTGTGAAAATCTTTCCTTTAGTGAATAATTGCTTTTCGTCCTTAAAATTGTGAAGTCTGATTTCAGGCCCTTTGGTATCAAGAATGATGGGAATTGTAGCATTCATCTCGCGTTCAATACTGCGAATTGTCTGGATCTTGGCAAGATGCGAAACATAGTCACCGTGTGAAAAATTGAGACGACAAATGTTCATTCCGCTAAGAAATAAAGCTTTGATTTTTTCTTTCGTATCGCTTGCTGGTCCGATGGTACAAATAATCTTGGTTTTCTTAAATAAATTCATTGTTTTCCTCTGTTTTTATTCTAGCAAAAAACTTCATGTTTCTTTAAGAAAAGGTGATTTTTTTTGTTAGAATTAGAACATGAGACTGCTAAAAAGTTTGAAAGATGTTTTTATCTCTTCACTACCGCTTTTGGCAATCATTATTTTGGTCTCCATTGTATTTCCCTTTCAAACTGGAGAAGAGTATTTAAGGGTTTATTTAGGCTATGTGTTCGTGATTGTGGGTCAGGCATTCTTTTTACTTGGAGTGGATCATTCGATTATTCCGATGGGAAAAGAAGTTGGTGGTTCGATTCACAAAATTAAGCGCCTCGCCTTTGTCTTAATCTTCGGGTTCTTATTTGGTTTAGTGGCCACGGTAGTTGAGCCGGCTCTCTTAGTTTTTGTTGATCAAGTAACAAATATTAATCCTAATGTTATTAGTCTTCTTTTCATTGGTTTAGTTGGGGTCGGAACCGGAGTCTTTGTGGCTTTATCTTTACTAAGAATTATTAAAAACATTAATCTAAAATGGCTATTTTTTGCTTTTTATGCCGTGACTTTTCTTTTGGTTTTTTTAGTACCAAATAAATATGTGGCAATTGCCTTTGACGCTAGTGGACTCACTACTGGGGATATCTCAGTACCGTTTATTTTAGCTTTAGGACTTGGTAGTGCGACGACGCTTTCAAAAAGCAAGACGAACGAAGAAAGTTTTGGCATTGTTGGTTTATCAAGTATTGGCTCAATTATGGCTCTTTTAATTTACTTTGTGTTTATTAAGGATAATGTCCCCTTTCTTAACACGACGGTGGTGGAAACCACGATGCCTTCTTTTGGACAGATCGCGCTTGATAAGTTACTTGAAGTTTTTCTTGGAATTACCCCGATTTTAGTTCTTTTCTTTGTGTTTCAATTTGTTTATATTAAACTTCCATTGTTTCGAATTAAGCGCTTATTAGTCGCGACAGTAGTTGTGATTGTCGGTCTTTACATTTTCCTCGTTGGCTGTGATTATGGCTTTATTGAGGCGGGAAACCATATTGGTAAATCATTTACTGACCCGCTGCAACCTGAATGGTTAAAGCAACTACTATACCCGATTTGCTTTGTGCTCTGTTTTGCGGTAACTTTATGTGAGCCTGCAGTGACGGTGCTAGGAGAACAAGTCGAAACGCTAACAAATGGTTTCTTAAAGAAAATGACAATCAAGTTTACTTTAGCTATTGGAATTGGCATCAGTGGTATTTTCACCATTGTGAATATTTTCTGGGTCAATGAATGGGCTTTTGTAGTCCTGTTAGTACCACTTTATGTGATTGCTTTAGTTTTAATGATTTTTACTCCCAAACTCTTCGTCGCCTTGGCCTTTGATTCTGGAGGAGTTTCTGGAGGCGCGATTACTAGTGCCTTTTTAGTACCCTTAGTCATTGGCTGTGCTTCAAATCTTTACTTAGGAAATCCAGAACAAATTGCCCTTAAGAGTTTTGGAAATGCCGCCTTTGTAAGCATTACTCCAATTATTGCAATTGAAGTTTTAAGTCTTTTCTTCCATGCGAGTGAGAAATATCGGGCAAAACTAAAAGAACATCAAGAACAAGATTATCAATATTTAAAACAGATTGCGACCCAGTTTAAGCCGCCGAAAGTAGCATTGGAGTTAGAACATGAGTGATATTGGATTAAGATTACTAGTTATTATTTCGCATAATTCTAACAAAAAAGATATCACGAGATTGGTTGAGGATCATGGCGGGAAATTAATTCATGTAGTTTACGGACATGGAGCGGCCTCGCCAAGTGAACTACAGGAGTTTTTTGGAGTCTCTCGTAGTGAAACTAAAATTGTCTATTTTGCCATTGCCGCGACAACAAGTGCAAATGAAGTAATTTTAAAATTAACTGAAAAAATTGGCTTTGATAAGCCAAATACGGGCCTAGCTTTTAGTGTGCCCTTAGAGAATTTATTTTAGGAGAAAAAATGAAAGCGTTATTTATTATTGTGAATGCTGGCTTCAGTGATGAGGTAGTAAAACGAGGTCGTGAATTGGGCGCTGGAGGCGCGACGATTATTAATGCTCGAAGCACTGGTAAAGACTTCATTAAGGCCTTTGGAATCTCTTTTGAAGAAGAAAAGGAGATTATTATTTCTTTAGTGGAAGATGAGGTAGCAGAAAGAATTGGTGCTTCTTTTGAAGATGAAAAGTATAAGAACGAACATGGAAACGGCATTGCTTTTTCGCTTCCCGTTGATAGCGTCTCTCTAATTAACAAAATTGTAATTGATTCAAGTGCTGAGACGAGTTTAGATTCAAGTACCGACCCTGATGCTAAAGCAAACGAATAGACGATTCTTTTCTTTTTTTGAATTGTTTTTTTCCTTAAATAATGTGCTAAAATTATCCTATGCCAACTTTATCCTTTAAGAGAGTTGAACAAAAGTTTTTGATAAACTTAGAGACTTATGAAATTCTCAAAGAAGCACTTTTAGATAAACTTGATTATGACCCGTTTTGTTTTGACGGTGCCTCATACTTAATTCAGAATATTTATTATGACTCAGTTAATAATGATTTGATTTCACATTCAATATCAAAGCCATCCTTTAAACAAAAAATTCGTCTTCGAAAATACGGCAACATGCATGATGTTTTTTTAGAAAATAAATCAAAAATTGAAGGTGTAGTTAAAAAAAGACGGATTCGAGTGAGCGTTGATGAGGCGAGTGATTTTGTCTTTCATCATCTTCATCCGCAGCGAGATTCTTATCTTGACCAACAGATTATTGCGGAGTTAGATTATTTAATTCGTTACTATGATTTAGTTCCCGCAGTTTATCTTGCCTATGATCGAGTTGCTTTTATGAGCAAGGATCCACAAGATGATTTACGAGTTTCTTTTGACTTTAATATTCGCACTAGAAGAAAGAATTTTGTTTTTGATGATGAACAAAACACTACTAATCTTCTCGCGCCAGACATGGTCGTTATGGAAATTAAAACGAGCACTGTTTTTCCGTTATGGCTTGCAAAACTGCTCTCAAATCATCGTATCTATCCGAAATCGGTTTCTAAATATGGTACTGAATACATGAATTACTTAATGGTGAAAGGAGAGAATCATGGGTTTTTTTGACACATTTATCGCCGATGGTGTTCCTAATATTGGAATTGCTATTTTGGTGATTAGTCTTGCTTTAGTGGGAGGGATTGGCTTTGCGGTTCTTTACTGCCTTTTAAAACAAAAAGAAGGTTACTATAAAGACATCCCCATTACTTATGCCGTTTTCCCGGTTTTAGTGACCATTTTGACGATTGCAATTTTTCTCATTCCTCAGCAGTATGAAGGTAGTACTAATGCCATTCGTTTTGCGCGAGTTGGTGTGGCCTTAGTGGCCGCTTTCGCCGTGTTCCGTTTCCGTACGAACCAACGCACGACGGAAGATATGACCTATCTCTTGTTCTTAGTGGGAACTAGTTTGCTGCTTGGTTTAGGCTATATCTATTTAGCCATCACTTTGTATGCATTGATCTTTACGTTAGTACTATTACTTTATCTTTTTAAATTCCCCTTTCTTGGAAAACGTAATTTAAATCTTAGAATTACCATTCCAGAAGATTTAAACTATGAAGATGCCTTCACAGATATTCTTGCAGAGTATACTTCTTATCAGAATTTAACGAAAGTACGGACGAGCGATCTTGGGACGATGTTTGTGTTAAATTATGAAATCGTAATTAAAGCTGGAAAATCAACCAAGGAACTTGTTGATAAAATTCGCACCCGAAACGGGAACCTTAATATTGTTTTAACAGTAAAAAAGTTTTCTAGTATTGATGAAAAATAGTAAATTGCTTTTTCTTTTACTTCCAATCGCGTTCACATTTTTTTCCTGCGAACTTCCAAAACACCAAGTAACATTTAATCTTAACTATGAGACTGAGGCAAGAGAAACCACCTTAATAGTTACTCACGGTAAAATAATACC
>JAISVG010000098.1 GCA_031271635.1 Erysipelotrichaceae bacterium | reverse complement strand
GCTCTTCCGATCTTTATCTACTAGTTCTACTAACTGAGTATCGTCTATTACAGCCAGTTTAGTGTGCTTTAGATAGATGAAATTATACAGCACGTGAGGATCTGGTCCAATCTCCCATTTATTTGTCAGAGGATCTTGATGCGCTCTTCCTGCACAGTTTAACACAGTTAACGCAATTTCTTTTCCAGTAAGACTATCTTGCACAACAACGTAATGACTATACGCAGGAGCTTCATCATTTTGTGTGTCTATTGTACATTTAATAATAATTCCCGCCACTTTTTTCAAATTTACGCCTTCTTACTGCTGGTAAATCACGCCAAATTGGTGTCATCTTGATAACATACATCACGAAAATCGCTAAAGGTGCCATAATGGCGAATATCGGAAGGATCCATTCTGTATTATCTTGACTGATACTATTCCAAAACACTACTATGCACACGATGAAAGCAACAAAAAATGTAATATGTAATATATTTATCGACCAAAAACTCCGATAATACTGTTTTACTATTTTTTGTTCCATAATTTCTCCTTATAAAATATTTTCCCAATCCGTCTAGAATCCTTTCGTGATGTCTTTCATTATAAGATAATACATATCTTACTAGTTCCTGAAGTTCTCTATTTAGTCATAAACTGACTTGTTTGGAGGTAATCACCTAAACATTTCATCACTCGCTCCAAGGGAATATAGTTTTGTTTCAAATCTATCGCTCGGCGAATTGGTAGTTACTATTTTCCCTTTAAAATCTTTAAATAGCTCTTTTAATAATTTAGTATTACTATTAATATGTAACGCCTTTCTTTCTAAGCTTTTTGAATCTAGAAAACACAAATCCATATCTACAAAACCAAAGGGTAAGAATTCTCCATAGAATATAATCTCTTTAAGATCAGATCTAAGGTATTTTAGCGATACACCAGGTACTTCGTAATGAATTATATTATCATAGATTTCGATTCTAGCTAATAACCCAATATATGACGCAAGGTAAATCAAAGCAAACATTAGTAACAGCAAAAACGCCTCTGGATTCATAAATATCCCTAATATTACTGTTGGTATGGAAAAGAATATTGCCATAAATCTAAGAATCCACATAATCCTAGTTTGCGTACAGAACTTTTTCATAACCATATTTATTATAGCAATTTTAATGTTTTTCATCTCAAACCGTTTGGTAGAGTCTATTAACTAGATTCTTAATAAAGGTTGCACTTCAATACATAAAGATATATAAATAAACGTAACACAATAATTCATCAATTGAGCTTTCGCACAAACCCTCACAAGTATTACTAAACTGACTTCTGAACGTTCAGCCATGCCTCTTGATATGGATTACCGCTTCCGCGGCTTTTCACTCAGACCTCTCCGGTTAAGGTGCGCTTAGGGTTTTCGCTATTTAGAATATGTCCATGCCGGGCGAACCAAAAAGCAGCGACCGTTTCCGATTGCCGCTCTTAGAGTTATAAGTTGTTTGTTTTACTAATTTGTTTTTTACTTTTTCAATGAGAAATTTTTACCATAATCATTGAATAGTTTTTTTATAAAGTCGTTTAAGAAAGTCTGGTCAACACTAAAATTAAATTCAAGTTTTTGAAATGTGTTGCTAATTAACTTTCCGGTAAAAAGAAACTTTCCGGTATTATCACATTTCACATTTAGTCGCGAACCATATTCCTTATCTTCAAGTTGCAATTCACCTTTCAAATCCGCATATAATTTGTTAAATTGATATGCAAATTGTTGGAATTCATAAAAATCGATAGTCCATTCCGATTTTCCAGAGTACCCATGCGAAACAATATTTATATATATGACTGTGTTATATTGGTTACCCATTTTATAGTCATTTTCAAAACATTGACCAAACAATAACTCAAATTTAACATCCGAAGTTTTAAAACTATACATGTCGCTCTCCTTAAAATCCAATTCCAAAGTGATAAATCACTTGTTGCAAAATATTAACAACCAATTTCCAATCGCCGATGGTATTCATTGTTGAGCCAGCGGCAACAAACTTATAAACGCCTGCGGATTCTTTTATCATCTTACCATATTTAATAACTTGTCGTTGCGTAAGAACCGATGATTGGAATGGTCTTGACATGTGATCGGCTTTGGATAATGTCCCACTAAATTCATAACTGCCAACATTTTTATATGCAGTAATTCTCGGTTGATTGTATTTTAGCCATCCACCACATATCATTGAACCTACTATTGCAACTGCTTCCGTAACTCCGGAATACCAATCATAAGCGGTTTGATTTCCTCCAAAGACACCATCTCGCATAAAGTTATATCCGCTAAACCCCTGCCCAATATCTGCGACTCCATTAACAACAGTTAAGGCGCCAGCTGCAATCGTAACGCCCGCTATTATAAGCATCGGCAATAACGCCACTCCACTTGCAATAACTGCAATTCCTGCAACTACTGCTAATACTCCGGTTACAACTCTACCCAAACCTCTAAAGAAAGTATCCCAATCTAGACTGCATCCACTACTATCCGTTAGTGCTCCGCCTATCAACCAGTTCCACCAAGCATTCCCACTCGGATCCATCCTCATCACCGGATTACCCCCACAATATGCATAGAGGTTAAGACCACCAATGGTTTTAGGATCAAGATAATTAAGATGATCTTTACTAATAAATCTTCCGATCT
>JAISVG010000069.1 GCA_031271635.1 Erysipelotrichaceae bacterium | reverse complement strand
AAAATCATTTCATGAATCGCCACTATCAAAAAATCATAAATATCGTCTTTCAAAAGCTGCCATCATGGCGTATGCTTGTCATTTAATTAACGAACGACGTTTTAACGTCGCCTTATTCCACCCAGGAATTACGAACACTAATATTATTTCTGGTCAAGATTCTTCGTTTTCAATGTTTTTTAAGAGACTAGGACATTTGTTCATGATTCTGGTGTTTCATACGGCTGATAAAGCAACACTTGGTGCGATTCGGGCCATTTCAGCTCGACATCAGCACGGGCAGTATTATGCACCACGAACTTTCTTTAATATTTTTGGACTTCCTAAACAGTTAAAACTTCCGAAGAATTTAACAAACAATAGTGGTGATTTATATGACAAGACAATCTTGTTCTTTCAGGATTAAAACGACAACTTGAGTTTTATTGATGGTAAAATATTGTTATGAGAATAGCGTTGTTCACTGATACCTATGTCCCTGATGTAAATGGGGTTGCGGTCTCGGTCTCTACCCTATATCGGGTTTTAAAAGCTCAAGGCCATGAAGTAGTCGTCGTTTTTCCCAATCGTAACTGGAAGTTTCGGATTGAGGGCGATCTTGTTAAACTTCCTGGCTTAGTTTTAAAACGTCTTTATGGTTATCGCATGTCATGGCTCAATTCAATTCAGGCGACAAAGTATTTAAAACGTCTTAATTTGGATTTAATTCATGTGCATACCGAAGCCGGAGTGGGGATTTTTGGGAGAAAAATTGCTAAGAAGTTTGATCTCCCTTTGGTCTATACATATCATACAATGTTTGAAGATTATGGCCATTATGTAACAAAAGGAATGTTTGAACGACCAACAAGAGTCCTCATTCGCCGTTTATCGAAACTAAATGCGGTGCGAAAAGTTAGTGAACTAATTGTTCCTTCAAATAAAACCAAAGATTATTTCCGAGACCTTGCTGGAGTAAACGCTGATATTAATGTTGTTCCGACTGGAATTGATTTTAAGCGTTTTACCCATTTAGAAGATGAAACTAAAGTGACACTCTTGAAACAAAAATACCATTTAAAAGAAGATGATCAAGTCTTTATTTCGCTCGGCCGTGTTGCCAAGGAAAAGAGTATCGATATTTGTTTAAGAGGTTATAAGGAATTTCTTGAACGAGGCCATCTAAATTCGAAGTTCATTGTCGTTGGAGATGGTCCAGCACGAGCGGAGCTCGAAGCATTAGTTCTTGATTTAAAACTATCAGATCATGTTATTTTTGTTGGTAAAGTTCCCGTAGAAGAGGTACCTTATTACTATCGTCTTGGAAATGTTTTTGTGAACGCTTCGGTGACAGAGACACAGGGCCTTACTTATATGGAAGCAATGGCCAGTGGCCTCATTGTCATGGCCAAATTTGATGATAACCTTTCTAATATTATTATTAACGGTAAAACAGGATTCTTTTTTCAAAATGAACATGATTTTGTCACGATTGCAGAGGTTGTTTTTTCTTTAAATGAGGCGCGAATTCATGATATCACAACGCGAATTCAAAGCATGATTACCCAGTTCTCACTTGAGACTTTCTATAAAAACATTATGAAAACATATGAAAAGGCCCTGCGACAATATTGGTAGTGAATATTTAATTGATGATTTAGGTTATCATGATAATTATTATTACGTGGTCATTCAAAATCATAAGTACATATTGAGCGAGGCAGTATTCCAAAAAATTAGTAGGAATGGAACTCGCAAAATTGATGTCGCACTTTTTAATGATGTAGTTTGTGATCACAAGATGAACAAGGCTAAGCATAATTTGCTGATGCTACTAAAAACAAGATCATTAACCAAACAAGACATCAGATTAAGACTCTTTAACAAAATGTCAGAAGTGGTGATTAAGGAGTTTATCAAAGAACTAGAACAAGCTGAGTTGATTAATGACCGACAATGTGCGAGGGATGTGATTAGTTATTACGCACAAAATGGCTTTGGTATTCACTATATTAAACGTAAGTTAATTGAGAAGGGACTGGGTCAAGAATTAGACCTTCTTTCCCTGTTTGATTTAGAAAATGACGATATTATTAATGAACAATTGATGCGAATCAAACAAAAGAATGTGAATTTACCGTATCAAAGACAAATCGAACAAGCACTTACGTTTTTTTATCAACGAGGTTTTGATTTAGAAGTAGTTAAACCCATTATAACGGAAGGCATTCCGTTTATTTATCATGATGAGGTTAAGTTAATCCAAGATTATTTACGAAATAGACAGGTTACAAGAGACGAAGTCTTATTTGTAACTCTTCTAAAACTTGGTTATAATAAAGATGCAGTCACGGAGGTTTTAAGTAACGATGAACAAGAATGAAAAAGAAGTAAATAGCGTTCCTTTTTTAATAAAAGAAGTTGATAATAAACTAACAACTGCTGGTAAACCCTACCAGTCTTTAAAAATTGTTGATGTCAGTAAAAAGGCCATGGATGCGGTGGTATGGAACCATGATTTTGTGAATCTTCTTACTGCTAATAATGTGGTACTTTTAAGCGGTAAATTAAGTGAATATAAGGGAGTGCCCCAATTAAGCATTGATTTTGTGATGCAAGGCGATATTAGTAGCATTGATCTTTTTATTGAAGTAGCACCGGTTAAAAAAGAAGCTCTTATTAGTGAGTTTGAAGTTTTCATTAACCAGATTAAAAATCAAGACATTAAACGAATTGTGACGGCCTTTGTAAATAAATATCAGATCAAGATTTATGAGTATCCTGCCGGGAAAGCAATTCATCATGATTATCGGTATGGATTATTACATCATACGGTCTTAATGTGCCGTCTTGGGGCTTTTATCGCTAAAGAATACCCTGGTGTCAATCAAGATTTATTAATGGCAGGAATCATCATTCATGATTTAATGAAGGTTGAAGAATTATCAGATGCGACAAATCCAGAATACACTAAAGCTGGAAAGCTAATTGGTCATATTAGTCTTGGAGCGATGGAATTAAAGACGCTTGCAGATGAATTAAAAATCGAAGGCGAAGTGCCGCTTCTCCTTGAACATATGCTTTTATCGCATCATGGAGAGTTGGATTTTGGAAGCCCAGTGCTACCACTTACTTTAGAAGCCCTAATCCTTTCACAAATTGATTTAATTGATTCTAGAATTAATATTGTTACTAAAGCATTAAAAGATACTGAACCAGGGGAATTCACCCAAAAAGTATTTGCTCTTGATGGTCGTTCGTTTTATAAGCCTAAGCTTTAGAGTTTAGTTTAGTTTAATCTTGCTAGCAAGATCCTGAAAGGCGTCATTTGATAATTGCGGTTTTTCATTCAATTGACTATTCTTTGGGTAATAAGGAATAATATGAATGTGGTAATGGTTAACGACCTGCCCGGCGTTTTTTCCGACGTTAGTATGAATTTTAAAACCAGTTGCGCCTAATGCTTCTAGATAATGCCTAGCAATTCTTTTAGCTATCGTATTAAGATGTGCAATTAGAAACGACGGAGTATCAAGTAAATTAACGTAATGAGACTTTGGAATCAAGAGCGTATGACCAGTAGTTAGAGGCGCTACATCAAGAAACGCAAGACAAGTATCGTCCTCATAGATGTGATAACAAGGAATGGAGCCTTGAACAATTTTGCAGAAAATACATTCGGAGTTTTTAAGATGATCCATAATATTATCTTACATTATTTTGTATAATATGTTTTAGGAGAAAAAATGAAAGTGAAACCATTAATAGTAGTAACCAATGATGATGGAATTCTATCTCCCGGAATTAAAACTCTTGCAAGAGCCTTACTGCAAGTCGGCGACGTAATTATTGTAGCTCCAGAGACAAATCAATCAGCCAAAGGCCGTTCCTACTATATGGGTGAGGACCAAGGGTCAATAGTTGAGGATCGTTTGGTTTTTGAAGAAGGAACGATTCGGACCTTTGCGGTGACAGGAACTCCAGCACAATGTGTTCTTTATGCCCACTATGAAATCGCTAAATATATCATCGGTCGGAAGATTGATATTGTTTGTAGTGGTATTAATATTGGCGAGAATATTGGCACTGATCTAACATTAAGTGGCACCGTAGGAGCATGTATCGAGGCGCATATTCTTGGGATTAAAGCGGTAGCATTCAGTCTTGAATATCCGTTTCGAGTGACTGGTTTTAAATGGTCCACTCTTGATAAATATCTGGTGCAGTTTGTGAGGGAGGAATTAAATCATAATGATAACTCCTATCGCTTTTTAAATGTTAATTTTCCAAATACAATTGACGATCATACTGAAGTCGTTAACGCAAGAGTGGGTGTTGGTTCCCCGTTTATTTTAAAACAAAAGGATCAGCGCGACATTTCACAGGCCGATAAACCTATTATTGAAATGAGAGTTAAAGAAGAATATCTGATTCCTGAAACTGACTATTTTGTCTTAAAAAAAGAAAGAAAGATCTCAGTTTCAAGGATTAAGTATTTAGTAGAATAAGATGAATTCTCAAAACAAAAACGACCTTTAATTTGTCTTTTCATCATAACTTAAATGTTAATATTAATGGTAAAACGCGATTAGATATTAGTGTGTTATTCTTCGTTAATGATGAAGATAATAATGCCGGAATAAAAATGTAGTTATTCTTGTCTCTCAATAAGATAAAATAGAGTTTCAAAACTTATTAGGAGAATAAGCGCATACATGGAATCAAGGGAGAATGGATGAAAACAAGGTTTGATAGTTGTAAAGGTCCTTTCTATGAGGAAATTGATTTGAATGTATTGCTAAAAATTTGCCAAAACAAGTGAGAAGCCTAGTTGCCATTCTAATATAACTTGATTCATATAAAGGAAGATTGACATGTATAAACTGATACAACACCACGATGAATCTTTTGTGTCTTTAAGCATCTTCTAACTCATGATAAACCTTATTCAATTATCTGCTAATTAAATATTCTAAAATAGTAGGAATCATTTTGGGCTTTTATTGTGCTTTTTTTCTAATGCCATTCTTATTAGAGATAATACGATCGCGATAAACATAGTGAGATAACCAATGAAGCTAAGTATCTTATTATCTAATATTAATCCCAACGGGGCTAATATTAAAACCAAAACATAAAGTATCAATAGAATAATTTTCATTATTTTCATATTATTCTCCTTATCACCAATTTGACAATCTTCCTAGACCCTACCCGATGCTAACAACAGCAGCAATTCCAACTACTATACCCATCATATTGATACGTTTCTACTACTGCCTCATTACTATAGGAATACCATCTATTTTTTCTGGTTTTGTTCGATTTTGTCACCGATTATAGCCAGTTTTGTGTATTTGAGATAAATGAATGTATAGGTTCCATAAAACTCTGGAATGACATCGTACTCATTCTTTGCGCGATTATAAACTTCATTTTTATTCTCATTACGGTTAATGATGGTTAATTCAATCTCTTTTTCAGTGATTTCATCTCTTGTGATAGGATGCCAGCTGTGCGTAGAAATGTCACTATCGTGATCCCTTTTTTTATATTGTACGATGGTTCCAGTCATTCTTTCAAAGTTGCCTTTTCTTACAGCAGGCAAATCTCTTAAAAATGGCATTAATACGATAATAAACAATATGGATGTAGCCACCAAAAATAGTGAAAAAAATATCACAGAAAATATGCTTCCTTCGCCTTGGTTATATTGCTTCCAGACATTTACTATTCCAGCAAAAATCATCACCAGCGCAAAAGCAAATAAAAATATAATAATCAAGATACTGATATAGAAACATTTTACTAATTTCTTTTCCATCTCCTATTTATTATTGTAAAACAAATTTATTAATAAATCCACTTAAAAATCCTCTTGCTATACCTTTAATTAAAGCAAATTTCAGCATTTCAGATATTACTTCGCTATTTGGTTTTATACCAAACGTTAAACCTCGAGTTATTGCAGAAAAAAAGTAACTCGTCTCGCTAAAAGGTGTTCCTGGTTTTAGACCCATGTTCACAAATTGATTGAATAATGGTTGTGCTAATACATCACTGCCAAATCTTATTGCGGTTGCTAAAAAACTTCTTCCTAACGGTAAACCTTTCAGCAAACCACCAACTGCAAATGCTAAGGCATAGTTTTGCCATTCATCTAGTAAATAGTCTAAAAACGAATCATAGCTCGCTCCTGATACTAAGTCGGCAACTGCCTTTCCTGCAATCGATAAAAGCCCACCGGTTAAGAATGCTCCGCCTAATCCGGCAATCGCGCCAGCGGCTCCTCCTACTAAGGCTCCAGTTACAACACCAATCCAAAAATCGCCACTCCAAATATCAGCCCCATTTCGAATTGCTGTATAACCGCCGAGTGTTGCTCCGGCAGCAATTCCTATTCCTAAGCTAATTAGAAATATCGATAAAACAAAGTGTCCATCTGGGTCGAAAAGCATTATTGGATTATTTTGGCAATATGAATATAAGTTTAACCCATTAATCGTCTCAGGATTAAGGAAACTAATATCATCAGGTGAAATAAACCTTCCTAACTCTGGATCATAGTATCTTGCTTTTAGATAGTAAAGTCCAGTCTCAGTGTCATAGTAATATCCCCGGTAT
>JAISVG010000066.1 GCA_031271635.1 Erysipelotrichaceae bacterium | reverse complement strand
AAAAAGATATAATTAAAATATGGATAATGTTCTTATTGCCCCTTCACTTCTAAGCGCTGATTTTGCACATTTGGCAAAAGAAGTGATTAAAATCGCGAAAACTAAAGCGACAATTTTACATTTTGATGTCATGGACGGACATTTTGTAAAAAATCTTTCGTTTGGAATCCCCGTTTTTAAAGCTATTTCAAGGTTGACTTCTTTAATAAATGATGTCCATTTAATGACGGAAAACCCTCATGTTTATTTTGATGATTATCTTAAACATGGAGCACAAATGATTACTTTTCATCTTGAAGCTTATCAAAGTGAGGCCGAGATTAAAAAGCATCTTGAATACTTACACGATCATAAAATTAAACCGGGACTTTCACTGCGTCCTGGAACTAATATTACCAAACTATATAAGTTCTTGCCCCTTTTAAATCATGTCCTCATCATGAGCGTCAATCCAGGTCGTGGTGGACAAGAATTTGTGAAAGATTCCCTCGACCGTATTAGACAGCTTAAACGTTACTTAAAGCAACATCAGCTTTCAACTCTAATTGAGGTTGATGGAGGGATCAACGAGACGACAGCCCCACTGGTAAAACAAGCAGGGGCTGATATCCTGGTAAGTGGTTCATACATCTTTAAAGCAAAATCATATCGGAAAGCGGTGCTTGCCCTTCTTTAGTCATGGATTTAGTTTTAAAGTTTATTCTTGCTAGTTTAGTAATTGTTTTACATCTTATCGTTATCATCCTTTTCGGGGTTTTTTATCATAGGCGAAACCGAAACAAGTTTAGTTTTAAGAATATGTTTCCTTTTGAACTAATTTCTAAGGAACGTACGGTACGTGAGATCTTACTCTTAGGAATTCCCTTAATCCTTGAAGCGACAGTTCTAATCATTTCTGTAACCTTGAGATTTAATGAAAGACCAGAATTAATAGCATCTTATCTTCCCTTAGTGGTGGCTCATCTTTTGGTTTTAACAAGTCATTATCTGCTCTTTTTTAATGGTGAACGCGACATCAAGCGTCACCTAATTTTGGTGAGTCTTTTCTTTGCAGTCTTTATTATTGAACAGGTAATTGTCATCTTCTTACTTTTTATGGAACATATTTCCTTTACCGACCCCTTCTTCTATCTTTTTAGTATTACGCTTTTAGGATCGCTACTTGTTACCCTCCTTACTAATTATCGTAACTGGTATAAAATGGTTTTAGTAAACGGCGAACTAAAGCGACCACCGGTGGTGTCACTCGCCCTTACCGAGTGGATTAACTGTTTGTTTTTGATTATTTTTACTTTTATCTTGCTATTGTGGCTTTAAAAAAGGCAACCGCAGTTGCCTTAATGAATTTCTAATTCTAAAAAAATTAAACGCTGGCCTTAGTCAAACTACGATAGGCTCTGGTTGACATTTTCATCACGACAGTTTTGCCGTTAACTTCAATTTTAAATCTTTGTAGATTAACATTCCACTTCCTTCTTGTTGCACGTAAGGAGTGGGAACGGTTATTTCCGGACATGGGGCCACGGTTGGTAATTGGACATTTTCTTGACATATTTTCGCCTCCTTTATTAATTTTATCGAAAATAAAAATAAAAGCAAGGAATTTTAGAAAAATGATGAAAAACTAAAAAGGTTTCTTCCTAATTATTTTTCGCTTTATTCCCGCTAAAAATGGCGAGTTATTTACAATTCTATTGTAATACAATGGGATTTTTGTTATAAATAGCATATGACTTTGTTTAAACAAATTCCTGATAATTTCTTCGCAATCTTGACCAGTAAGAACAAAGATATTTTCGCGATGTCATTAATGATTTTGTTTTCTTTAAGTGGTGAAGTCCAAATTAAAAAAAGCGAATACTTAAGAACTTTAAAAGAGAATCTAGCCGAAATGCTTCAAACCATTTCGCTTGATGAAGATCCTGATATTAATCCGAACTCTTTTAACCGGACAGGCTACATTTTGAGTCGTCTTGAACAAACTGGTTGGATTGCCGTTATCTCGGGAGATGAGACGGGAACTTTTGAAGAATATATTATCATTCCTGATTATGCCTTTCGCTTTCTTGAAGTCATCGCCAGTCTTTTAGAGAATAAGGCGAATGAATATAACTCTTTAGTGTACACGACTTATACGATTTTAAATGCTGAAGATTTAAAACCAACCCAGTATCAGTTCTCGACGCTACTTAAGGCCGAGGAAAACATTAATCGTCTTAGTGTTTCTTTACGCTCGCTTTTTAACTCCATCTTACTTTATAAGAGCCGACTTTCTTTTACCTTTACCCAAAATGATTTATTGGCTAATTATTTTGATGGCTATAAGCAGAATATTCATGATCGCTTCTATCACCCCTTAAAAACCTTTGATTCGATTGTTAAATATAAACGACCGATCATTAGTATTCTTCAAAGATGGCTTTATGATCCCAGTATTCGGAATGTATTAATTACTCAGTCTTTCGTGAAAGGCTTTGCGAAGGATGAAAAAACGGCTTCTGATAATATTATCACGATTATTAATAAGATTTGTGATACCTTAGATTCTTTAGATCGCACCGTGATGACAATTGATGAAAAACACGCTGAATATACGAAAGCTACTACTAATAAAATCTTGTCCTTAAATAAGGATGACCAATCTATTGTTACTAGGATTGAGGGAATTATTCGCGATTATGCTGCGGCTAGCTTAGGTCAGGGCAAAACTCCTCCCAGCCGGATTGAGGCTTTAATGCAAGGTTCCATTCATTACTATGAATCAGGATACTTAGGTATTAAAGGGAGTTCCTTAACTTTCCCTTATATTCGTAATTACACTGAGACCCTCATTAGTGATGAGCCTCTTGATTCGATGATCGACTTTGAAGAAGTGGCCCTTGATTTTTTAGAGAGTTCTTATCGAACGATTACCTCGCGTGATGTCTTTGATTTTATTGATACTTTCTTTGGAGACCAAGATGAGATTTATACCAAGGATATTTCTTTAAAAACTAAAGATGAACTCGTGATGTTTTTACTAGCAGTTTCATATAATGCCGATACCGAAGGTTTATTTTATGATTTAATGAATGTTGAAGATCCAAAGTACATCATTCATGATGGATATAAAGTGCCGAATTTTTTATTTAAAAGGAGACAATAACGATGGCTGGGTTTGAGAATATGTACGCTAGTCTTGGTGTTAAGGAGCAAAATGATTTTGCTCGAGCGGTTAATTATTTACTAAATAAGTGCTTTGTGGTGAGTTCCACCTTTGATAACCGCGAAAAGATTTTTAAAGATAACCAAATCTATAAGTTCATCGATCTTCATTTTGACATGATTCTTGATTATCTTTCTTTTTCGGGCTGGCTCCTTGAACGTGATTATCAAAAAGGTGTCATCTATCTTCAAAACTTAAGAGAAGAGAATCTCTTGAAGTTTGACCGTTTTTCGAGTGTTGTTATTTTTATTTTAAGAATCATCTATGAACGGGAGATGAATAATAATGCGACGGGATCATTAAGTGTCAAAATCACTACCGTCTCCATTGCAAGATATTTAATCGAAGAATTTGGAATTACTCAAATCTCTGGCCGAAAGATCTTTAAGAGTGGTACCTCTTTTAAGGAAACTTTTCGTCTTTTAGTAAACCGTAATATTATTGAAAAATTAAGTGGTAGTTTTGATGATGGTAGTGCAACCATTAATATTCTTCCTTCAATTACTTTTATTATTGATGATGACTCAATTCGCAATATGGAAAACATTTTAAAAGAACTATCTTTAAAAAATGATAGTCCACTTGAAGGAGATTATTAAGTATGATTTTATTAAAAGGTGTTCGCCTCATTAACTGGCACTACATTAAAAATAGTTTTGTTCCCTTTGAACAAATCAACTTCTTAACTGGTCCTACTGGAAGCGGTAAATCAACTCTTTTAGATGCGATTCAAATCATTCTTTATGGCGAAACTGGGGGGAAGGGTTTCTTTAATAAAGCTGCTTCACAAACTACATCGCGAGATTTAAAGAGTTATGTTCGGGGCGAATATGCTCAGACTGATAATCGGGAGGCGGTATATTTAAGAAACGGTAATTTTAGTAGTTATATTGCAATTACATTTGAAAACGAAAATACGGAAAAATCCTTCACATTAGGCGTCGTTTTTGATGTGCTTGAGACGATTGAACATAGTTTCTTTTATTTTGATAGCATCCTTGATAAGAACTCTTTTATCAAGATGAATGGCGATAATAGTATTGCAATGTCAAAGAAAGAATTAAAAGCTTATTTTGAATCACAAACAGGTTTAAACTATCAGTTCTTCGAGTCTAATTCTAAGTATAAAGAATTCTTTAAAAGCGTATGCGGCGGTTTATCAGAAAAGTTCTTTGATCTTTTTAAGAAGGCTATTTCGTTTCAAGAATTTAAAAATGTCCCGCAATTCATCAATGATTTTGTTGTTGATTCGAATATCGACATTAATCTTGAGAGTCTTCAAGATAATATCTATCAATATAAGAAGCTCCAACGTGAGAGTAACGATATCAAGGAGCGCGTTAATCAATTAGAGAAGATTGAAGAGGCTTATGAAGTCTTTGCACGCAATAAAGAAGACTTTGAAATTACGAAGTACATGATTGATAAGGTCCAATTAGAACTTGCCAAAAAAACTTATGAAGATAATAAAAAGACCCTCGGTTTTTATAAAGAACGTAATCCTCAAATCGATAGCGAGATTGACGCCAATAACCTCGCTTTAAAGGAACTTGAGGAACAAAAGTATGAGATTATGCGGGCTCGAGATGATTCTGATGTTACTAAACTCACCGAAGGACTTTTAAAGCAGCAACGCGAATTAAAAAAGGAAATCGATGAACTTTCTTTAAGAATTGGTAAGGCCACTACTAGTCTTGAACTTTATGTTAATGAAGCAACCTTGTTGACCCAAAAAGTGTGCCAGCTCTATCGCGACATCGATTTTTCTTATCTTGATAATAAACAAAAAGAATCCTTTGGGAAACTAAACGAGGCCAGTAAAGTCGCTCTGGCACATTCAGGGAAGCTTAGTTCCCTTATTGCTAAAGAAGAAATGATCGATGCTGAAGGCTTGAAGGCTTGGGATGAAGCTCTTAATGCTTTTATTAGCTTATGTAATGCCTTCCGAGTTTCAATTGCCAGTCAAATTGCCGAAATTGAGAAAAACGCCACCGAACTAAAAGGTCAAAAGGAGAATCTTTCACGAGGGAAAAAACCATATTCCTATCAATACTTGATGGTTAAAAGCGAAATTGAAAAGCGTCTTAAAGAGAAATTCAATAAGACCATCAGTGTCTATTTCTTTGCTGATTTAATTGATGTCCGGAATAAAACTTGGTCTAACGCCATTGAGGGCTTTTTAAACACAAACCGTTTCATGCTTTTTGTTGATCCCGACTATTATGTGATCGCGGCAAAGATTGCAAATCAAGTCTTCCGCGAGATGCAAGAATATACGTTACGGCTTTTAGATCAGAAAAAAACAATTGAACGCGGTTTTGCTGCTAAAAATGGTTCTTTAGCTGATGAAATTGTGACTGATCATGCCGGTGCAAGAGCCTTTGCCAACCGTATTTTAGGGAACCTTTTTAAATGCAAGACCATTGAAGAAGCGATTAATCTTGGTTCTGGTATTACCCCAGAATGTGATATTTATTATAATGATGCTTCTTATGTTCTTTCACCACGAACCTACCGCGAACACTTTATTGGTCGTACTATTTCTAAAGAATTAATTGATTCGAAGAACAAAGAGTATGAAGATAATTCTTTACTAGTTAGTGTCTTCGCGGCACTTCATGAAGTGTTAGATGATACCGCAAACTTTGTTCGTCCTTCAAAGAATGAAATTGAACTTTTAAACGAAGACTTTAAGCATATCATTGATAGAGGCGCGAAGGAAAATAATCTTAGTAGTGTTAATGCTCAACTGCGTAACTTTGATACTGGGGCAACTGATGTCTTTACGACAAGACTTCAAAATGTTGAAGTTGATATTGCCAATATTACGGCGAATAACCAAGCACTTTTAGAAGAAAAAGGTTCAAATAAGACCTCAATTGATCTTTTAGAAAAAGAAAAACTTCCTAATCTTGAAAATGATATTCGCGGCCGAATTGAAAAAATGAATCAAGAATTCGATGCTTTCTTTCTTGAAGAAACCGCACTTCCAAAATTTAATGAAGAGATTGCACTTGGGAAGTCATTAATTGATATTCAAAGTGAGTATCACCGTACTTATATGCAGGCCAATTACATGCAGCAACAAAACTTTAGTACCTTGATTCGTTTAAGAAAGGGCTTTACGGATCGGTACCGTCTTAGTTATGATACTGGAAGCATTAAAAACACTGAATTTTCTAATCTTTTCTATGAACTGCGTGATGTGAAGCTTAAAGAATATGAAGCAGCGATTGTCGATGCTTATAATAAAGCCACCAAACAGTTTAAAGATGATTTCATTGCGAAGTTAAGAAGCGCGATTTCCCGAGTTGAAGACCAACTTGAGAGCCTTAATGCAACCCTTACTGACTCATATTTTAACGAAGATATGTATCAGTTCTTATATGAACCAGCTCCAATGTACCGTCAGTACTACGACATGATTATGGATCCAATTCTTCTTGAAACTGCCGAAGATGATTCGATTTTTATTGAAAAATATCGTGATACAATGGAAGTTTTGTTCCGTCAGATCATTGATACTGATGGCGAAGCAAGGACCGATCAGCTCACTGAAAATGTGAAGAAATATACTGATTATCGCACTTATTTAATGCTTGATATTAAAATTATTAAGCACGCGACTGGAAATACACAGTTTCTTTCTAAAGTATGGAACACCATTAGTGGTGGACAACGTCAAACCCCGTTTTATGT
>JAISVG010000034.1 GCA_031271635.1 Erysipelotrichaceae bacterium | reverse complement strand
GAATTAGTATCAACAAAGGAAGATAGTTCTCTGAGGGAATTATCGACGTAGGCAATTAAGTATTTCTTTTTTTCAGTCTCAGGTACTAGGTCCTGAAGTTTCACGGGTTCATCGAAGATCTCCGAGCCGTTAAAATAGTGTAGGGTAAATGACATATAATCTCCAATCTCTTTCTTTATTATATAATAAATATATGAAATTGCAAAGACTGCTCATTATTGTTGATTATCAAAATGATTTTGTTGATGGGACGCTTGGGTTTAAAGGAGCGGAACTTCTTGAACCATACCTTTATCAGCTAGCAAAAGAATATGAAGCAAAGGGCGATGAAGTTATTTTTACTCTTGATACCCATGGAGATGATTATTTTAAGACGATTGAAGGTCAGAAGCTGCCACTGAAACACACGGTTAAAGGAACTAAGGGTTGGGAAATATATGGCCGTCTTAAAGATGTCGCAAGTCGCCACTTGCATTTTGAAAAAACCACCTTTGCCTCAGATGCCCTTCTTGAATATTTAAAAACGCATCAGCCGACATTTCGTGAGATTACTCTTGTCGGTTTAGTTTCACATATCTGCGTCACCGCTAACGCGATCATTGCGAAAGCTGCGCTTCCTAATGTCCCAATTATTGTCGATAGTAAAGGGGCGGATTCTTTTGATAAAGAGGCTGAAAAAAACGCTTACGCGACCTTAGAGAAGCTTCATATTGAGGTTATTAAGTGAGTTACTTTTGTCTCGTTTTAATAATTCTCATTTTCCTATTTTCACTCATCTATTTGGTTTATAAGATTATTCATCGCTCAACCATTGTATCGCTACTATTTGCGTATTTTCAAATCGCAACCTCGATTTTTTGGTTACTTTTTGCGATTATAAGTGATGATTACGGTCTTATGCTCTTGATGAGTTTCATCACGAGTATTACTCTTATTTTAGTATTTCTTGGCATTTTTGCCTTGTATTTTAATTTTAAAGGCAAAAAGAAGGTGCTTTATATTACGACTTTTTATCATCTTCGGAGACGGAATCTTGATGGCGAAAGAATTAAAAATGCTTTGATTTATGATGCCTTACAAGGCGATACTAATTTAATTCTTATTAATCTTGAAACTCTAAAACTTTTCAGTCTTATAAAGATGATGATCCTTTTAATCTTATTCCGTTTTGATGATGTCATTGTTTCAAAATCATCAAAAGGAGCGTACCGTCTCTTTCGACTGCTAAGACAACTTCCAAAGCGCGGCTCAAAATTAATTTACCTTGTTATTGCCGCTTATTTTGCAAAACGTATCAAGTCACAAGAGTTTGATCTTGAGGTTTTTAAGTCCTGTGATTTAATTGTTGTTGAAACTGAAGCCTTAAGACAGGAGGCCCTTGAAGTGGGTTTAACAAAACTTGAAGTCTTCCCAAATTTTAAGCGTATCTTTAAAATTGAAGAGACGAAAGTACCAGAAGTAGTGCCGGTTTTAAAATTGGTTTTTTTCTCACGAGTCACCGAAAAAAAGGGAATTCTTGAGGCGATTCGTTTTGTAAAAGAGTTAAACACCGACGTAAAACGCTTTACCCTTGATATTTTTGGTACCATTGATAAGCCACTCGTAACGGTCTTTAAGGAAGCGCTTCAAAATGAAACTGCAATTACTTACTATGGATATAAGACTTTAAGAGCAAAGGAGGATTATCAGATCCTTAATCAATATGATTTACATCTTCTTCCGACGAAGTATATTACTGAGGGTATTCCGGCTAGCATCATTGATTTTCTCATTGCTGGCGTTCCCACTCTTACCAGTAATTTTCAAAATGCGGCAAGTTTTTTAGATGATAGCTTTTCTTATCGTTATCCCTTTGATGATGAGGTCGCTTTTAAGGCATTGCTTTTAAAGATTTATGAAAATCAAAGGACCTTATTTAATAAGCGTGCTAAGTGTCTTAGTGAAAGCAAGAAGTATTCTTTAGATGAGTTTAAGACTTATCTTCTATTGCGTCTTTAGTAAGTAAGATATTGGCTACCCTTTCGAGAGGAAAAATAGTATAATAAATAAGGTTTATGAGTGAAGGAGCAAAAATGGCAAAAGCAATGGTCTATGTTCAATCGGGAGGCCCTACCTCGGTTATTAATACCTCTTTTTATGGGGCAATTATTGAGGCGAGGAAGCACCCCGATAGAATTTCAAATATTTATGGGAGTCGGTATGGCATTGAAGGATTAATTAATGATCACTTAATTGATGTAAATCAAGAGAGTCTCGAAGATATTGAACTCTTAAAACAAACTCCAGGCGCGATTCTTGGAACAACTAGATATAAGTTACCAAAAGATTACCAGCACCCCATTTATCTAAAAATCATTGATACTTTAAAAAAACATAATGTTGGTTACCTCTTCATTAACGGAGGAAATGACTCAATGGATACTTGTAACAAACTTACCCAGAGTTTTAAAGAGAATTTCTTTGAGTGTGTCGTTTTTGGAGTTCCAAAGACGATTGATAATGATCTTGCTTGTACCGATCATTCCTTAGGCTTTCCTAGTG
>JAISVG010000064.1 GCA_031271635.1 Erysipelotrichaceae bacterium | reverse complement strand
CGCCCCATAGTTAATAGGGTTTACTAGTGGTGATGATCTAGAAAAATTAAGCAGTTAATTAAATACTGTTTTTTGGTTTTAAGATCGCTAAGAAGTAGCGGATAAAGGTTAAACAAATGCTTTTCGATAATGATTTAGTTAAACGAGAGATTATTATCTTTTGCTACTAACTGAAGACCATAATTAAAGTTCTACCCCATATTATGCGATGAATTATCCTCCATTATGGCATTCTTATCAACTTCTTTTAACTCTTTAAATGTTGGTAATTCTTTTAGTAAAAATGGTGCCATGCGTGGTAGATCATTTTGATCGTGATAAGTTTCAATATTTAAAATAACAAGCTCGAAAGTGTTGATGATGATTTCTAAAGTATTATCGAGATTTCGGCTTGCGTTTTTAGTAAGGGGAATCCTGGAAGTCATTACCCCGTTTGCGTTTAATTGTTTGATTATCTCTTGGTATTCACCAATAATGACAAGCCTTGGAATTAAATCGGCAAAATGATAGAGTTCACCGATTTTAATCTCAAGATAGTCATCGCGATAATCATCTGGAAAGGTAAACCCAAACCATTTACCAGGTTTTATATAATATATGAGATCATAAGAAAGAAAACCTGATCTGACGCGAATAAGCTTATGTTTCTTAACAATATCAACCAAACATAGATGTAGTTCTTCAGCAGTGGGATTTCGCTTTATTAAATGCTCTTCTGCTAGTGACTGTAAGATCTCTTCTTTAGTTCTATTACTGGTAACTCTTGGTTTTGCGGTGATTTTGTCAAGAAAGAACATTGACACAAAAAGTCCAATGATCGCTCCGACCAGTAAGATGATGTGGTGTAGTTTTGTTATTCCAAGATGAGTTTTATGAAATATAGTATAGTAAAGCATTATATAAATAAGTATCGAGATGTTAAGCACAATAATAACCCGAAGCAATACCGCTAGTTTTTTCTTTTTATTCATAATGCTTGCCTAAAATGTTTTTTATTGTTCTTTAAAAATTAAGGCGCGACGTGCTCAGTAGTAAACCGCCATGATAAAGAATCGGCGACGACAAAAGTGACAGCAGCACCATCTTCGTTTGATTTTAGAAGATAACCATCTTTTAGGTTAAAATCATAATGATCCGCGAAAAGTATTCCATCATTAAAAAATGATAAATGGCAATCAAATATTTCCGAGGAATACTTGCTTTGATATCCAACTAAATGAAATCTTTTAACTCCGATAAATTTCAGTTCAATTTCAGGATCAACCCGCTGGCTTCTAAAAAAGAGCGAGATAACCTCCTCATCTCTAACATCAGTTGGCCAACCCCTTGAATCCCATCTTCCGTTTTGATACTTAGAGCGTACAAGAACTGAATCATGAAACCCACCGAAACTTTGGAGTAAAAAGTCGATATCGGCTTGGGTTTTGATTTCATACCAAAAATCCCGCTTGCATCCTTCAGCCTCGCGTAATTCTTTCATCGCTTGTTTTTGTTTCTTGTTCCAACCCATTATGCACCTTTCTTTTTTATTTTATCACCATTTTAAAAGGAGTGCCACCTCAGTAGCGCCTTATCCTGGCATTTTTATCGTATTTGATTGCTACTATCTAATTCAAATCAAAAAAGACTAATTACACAAAAAAAACACTGAAAGAATCAGTGTTCATCTTATTTTGGCGACCCGTATGGGGTTCGAACCCATGAATGTAACCTTGAGAGGGTTATGAGTTAACCATTTCTCCAACGGGCCGGCTTTTATATTATATGTTATTTAGACAAAAAGTGTATTGACGAATTGCAGGCGAAACCTGATTTCTTCAGGACCTAAAACATTAAGTACCTGTAAGAGATTCGGAGAGTTCTTACTGGTAGTGATCGCAATGCGGTAGATTTCAATAAAATCTGAGATGTTGCCGCGGTAGTGATCTGGCTGTTCTTTATATAATTTATTGTTAGTTGCAAAGTTTAAAATAGCAGCCAGTTCCTTCATTTTGCTAAACCAGAGTTGTTCATCGGTAAAAGTCTCATTTTCATTAAGAAGTGTGTCAATCACAAGACGAAGATCTTGAAATGAGAACTTGGGATTAAAGGTATGAACATCAAGCATTTTAAGATAATAGTCACGGTAGAAGAATTTAACATTATTAAGAATATCAAAGTAGGTCGTAAAATCTTTTCGTTTCTTTTCGGTATCTCGTTCAATATTGATGATGCTTTCAAAATAATTACGGTCTTGGTTTATTAAAGTCACGAGTTCTAAAGCGTGCCCTTCTCCAAACTTAAGTGCCTTATCAGTAAGGGTTTTTTTATCAAGCGCGGCAAGATATTCTTTGGCAAAATAATTAATCTTGCCTAAATCAAATAAAGCTCCATCAAGTGACATATTATCGAAGCTAAAATCAAAGGCGGGATAGTTTAAGATTCCTTCTTTAATAAGCCATTCTTCAAAATTTGAATTAGCAATGGAAAGAAGATAAATAATAATCGCTTCACTGGGATAGCCGCTATTGGTGAAAAAACTGGTTGCTGCTTCGGGATCATGCCGTTTTGAGAGTTTCCGCTTGGCCCCATTATCAAGCTTCATAATGACGGGAAGATGTGCATAGGCAGGAGCCTCAAAGTCAAGTGCTTGAAACATCTCAAGATGAAGTGGCAAACTACTAATCCATTCTTCACCGCGGATCACGGTTGTAGTTCGCATGAAATGATCATCAACAACATGGGCAAAGTGATATGTCGGAAGTTCATCTGACTTATAGATTACAACATCAATCTCGTTTTCTTGAATCATAAAAGATCCACGAATCAGGTCAGTAACCATGATTTTTTGATGATGGTTGCCGTGCGACTTAAAGCGAATGACAAAGGGATCACCATTTTTAATGCGACGGTAAGCATCTTCGAGCCTGTAATTACGGTAAATTGCGTACTTCCCGTAGTAGCCAGTTAGTTCTTTATTAGCTTCTTGGATTCTTCGAATTGCTTCTAGTTCTTGAGTCGAGGCAAAACAGGGATAGGCGAGTCCTTTAATTAACATGGTCTTAATGACAGTTTGATAGATAGTTTTTCGTTCTGACTGCTTATATGGGCCATAAAGGCCAGTTTCCGCATCGCCCTGATAACCTTCATCGATTGTAACGTTAAAAGCGGCTAATTCACTAACTAAATCGCGGCCCGAATCCTTGATTTCGCGTTTGGTATCAGTATCTTCAAGCCGTAAATAAAAGACGCCATTACTCATTGAAGCTACTTTTTTTGAGATCATCGCCGTAAAAAGACTACCGGTATGAAGAAAGCCGGTGGGAGATGGAGCAAAGCGGGTTACAAGCGCGTTAGGGAGCAGGTTTCGCTTCGGAAATCTTGCCTCTAAATCATCGAGGTTTTCCTTAATGTCAGGGAAGATTAAATTTGCGAGATCAGTAGTAGTAATCATAATTTTTTCCTTCTTTCTTGTTGCTTTTTTCGGCTTCTTATTATAAAATAAAGAGGTCGCAGGTGTAGTTTAGTGGTA
>JAISVG010000005.1 GCA_031271635.1 Erysipelotrichaceae bacterium | reverse complement strand
GAAGCGATACTGGAAGGTATTTTTCCTTAACGATAGCGACAATGTCGCCGTGATTATTGATTAGAGCCACACGACACGACTGAGTCCCAAAATCAATGGTTAAGACAAGCTTTTCTTTCATGCTTAAATTCTATCATATCAGAAGCGGGTTGTAATCGTTTCCTAGTCTTCTTTTCAATTGACCTTGATTTAAGTATAATTGTAATTAATGAGGTTAGAAGTGGCAGAGTTCATTAAAAAGTATCAAGATGATCTTTTTGGTGATTGGGTTTATGCCGTGACCAAGGATAATAAGTATCGCTATATCTTAGGGCACTTCTTTAATAATCGCTATCAGAATCTTTTAGTTTGTTTTGGAATTAACCCCTCAACTGCGACTCCCGCGAAACTCGATAATACTGTTAGTCGTGTGGCTGATACTGCCTTAAGAAATGGTTATGATGGCTGGTTGATGTTCAGCATTTATCCTGAGCGGGCGACTAATCCTGATGCTATGCATCAAGAAATGGCACCAGAGGCTTTATACAATCTTGAAGTGATTAAAGAAACGATCCTTTGTTTTAAGATTACGGAAGTCTGGTTTGCGTATGGTAATCTTTTAGAAAAACGCAATTATCTTCCTGATTTGCTGTTAAAAATCAAAAAAATCCTTCGTGATACTAATTGTAAGAGCTTTACATTTTGCCCACTTTCTAAGGCCGGGCATCCCAGACACCCTTTATATTTATCAAAGGAAGTTTTATCGCTTCATAATAAAAAGTATCTTGATGATTGTTAATTTACTAAATTTAAAGTAGAATATTTTTGGGTGCTTAGAGTTTACTAGGCTGAGAGGAGTGTCTGTCACGAAAACCGGACCTGATCTAGGTAATGCTAGCGGAGGAATAATATGCTTTCATTAAAAAATCAATTTGTGCTAAAAGTCGTTGCTTCAATTTTAATAATCGGGGCTTTTTTGATTTATTTACTTAGTAGCTTTGGAACAATTATAGGTTACCAGATGCTTTTCTATTATGAGGGATATTTTAATATTTTAGGTCTTTTATCGATCATATTAGCGGTATCATCAATGGCTATGCTTTATTTTAAGAAGCAAAGCCTCATTGATCTCGCTTTGTTTTTAGGAATCATGTCCTTAGTTTTACTGCTTATTATTCCATCATCATTAATGCATGTTATTGATGGAGATGTGAATAATCCTCCTTTAGGAGTAGGATACTATTTAGCCCTTTCCTTTTATCTTTTGGCTTTATTATTAGTGGCAAATGTGGCATTAAATTTAAAACGCTTTACCATTAAGGATATTAGTGAACTAGCGATTTTGGTTGCCTTAGCAGTGATTCTTGACTTTGTTAAGATTCGTCTTCTTCCAAATGGTGGTTCAATTTCACTTGAAATGTTGCCGCTATTTCTGATTGCATTACGACATTCCTTTATCAAGACATTTATTGCATGTGGACTTATCTACGGCTTTATTTCTTCCTCCATCAGCGGATATGGCCTTGCATACTATCCCTTTGATTATTTACTTGCTTTTGGCGCGATCGCGGTTCTTTCGCTATTCCGTCATCTTGTTAGTAGAAATAATCGTGGAACTTATCGTCTTAGTTCCATGTGTTGGTTGGCTCTTGGAGTAATTCTAGCGGTCTTGCTCCGCTTTATAGCAGCGACGATCTCAGGGATGATTTACTGGGAAACCGGTTTTATTGATTCAATGCTTTATAATACCCCCTCATTAGCGTCCGGTGCCTTATGTGTCGTCGTCTTGCTGGTCGCTTTTCCACTGCTTATTAAGATTAATCGTCGATTTAAAAGTGATGATTTGGTCACTTTAGAAAACAAAAACTAACGTTTTATAAATTCAATAAAAAACACTTTGTTTAATATTTCTTTGTTTTTCATCCTAAATATGATATATTTAGGGGGCAACTTAAAAGGAGTAACATGGAAACATTTAATGAAGAAAAATTCTTAGTGGATATTGAGGCAAAAAGACAAGGCTTAATGAAGAAGCTTCGAGTCGCAAAGATTCTTTCGAGTTTTGTGATGCTTCCTTTAGTAATTATTAGTATCGTCTTACTCTTTATTTTTATTGGTAATGAAGATCTTAAGAACAGCGCTATCTATCTTTTCATTGGAGTAATGGTCTTGTGTCTTGGAGTCTTTGTGGTGACAAAGATTTTAAATGCCAAATTAAAGAAAAGCGCGTATCTTCATATGGTGGAGGTCTTTGGAGGCTTAAATCATATTATTTTTAGTGAAGAAGATGGCTTTAGTGCAATTGAATTCGAGGCTGAAGGTTCATTAACAAAAGAAGACATGGTGTCTTCTGGCCTTTATAAAGACTTGCACGCATCTTATGGACGCCTTTTTAATAGAGGAAAATATCAAGGACTTGATTTTATTACTTCTGAGACAAGAGGCGATATTACTGAAGTTGAAGGAAAAAGAAGAAAAAGCAAAACAATCTTCTTAGGAAGAATTATTGAAGTCAGTAAAAAATCCAAGGAAGAATTTGTGGTGCGATTAGTTAATGATGAAAGTAAGATCATCCCTCCGAATAATCTTGATGCCTATGAAATTAGTGTAACCCCTCGCGACCGCATTACCATTTATTCTAAAGAACCTGTGACCGTTAGTGAATATATCCTCAACCTACTTAGTGCTTTTAAAGAGAATCGCTTGGTGTTGGATCTGTCGCTTTGTGTTAGCAAGGAAAATGTCTTTGTTTTTATTAATTATGACGATGAAGTCTTTGCTGAACATGGTATCACGCATGTGGTCAATCTTGAATTAATGAAGAAATTAAAAGCTGATATTATTGATTCGTTAGATCTTGTGAAGGCGCTTTAGAAGCGTTTTTATTACAGTATCAACCTCATCATAAATTGGCTGGATTCTTTTCTTTTTGCCTTCATACATGATGGCATCACCAATGGCAAAGATATTTGATGTGGAAGTTTCAAAGTCTTGGTTAATCAAATAATTTCCTGTTTCAGCGCGAAGATTGAAGGCTGTTTTGGTGGGGATTGAACCATAACTAACGATAATATCATCACAGTTAAGGGTTAATTGCTCGTGATTTAAGATATTCTCAACGGTTACTTGTTTGACACTACCTTCATTATTCTTATCAAGAGATAAAGGAAGATAAGGCGTTAAAATGGTGACGTTTTCTTGTTTTAAAAGAAAAGTAGCATCACCACGGAATTCATTACGACGATGGACAAGATAGATTTTTTTAGCTACTTTCATAAGTTCTCTCGTCCAATCAAGGGCCGAGTCACCACCCCCAAAAATAATAATTTCACGGTCTTTAAAGTTTTGAAGCTTCGCGATGGAATAATGGATATTTGACGCATCATCACCGTTAATGCCAAGAGTCCTTGGGGTATAAAAACCTAAACCTGTCGCGAGAACAACACATTTCGCTTCAAAAGACGCTGCTTCAACAACAACTATGACCTTGTTTTTTTGGAGTAGTAAATCTTTTACTTGGGTGTTAAGTAAGAAATGCTGAGGGTTAATCTTGTTTATTAGATGTTCAAGATATTGTTCCGCTTTAATAAGCGAAAAATCTCTTAAATCAGCGATGGTTTTTTCTTGATAAAGTGCTTGTACTTGTCCGCCAAGAACATTTTTAGCTTCAAGCAGTAAAACGTTATCAAAATGCGGTTCAAGCTTTGCAAGGGCGATGAGACCTGCGGGGCCGCCTCCGATGATGATGACATCAAATAAGTTCTTTTTTGGCATTTTTGGTTCGTTTATAGTAATTGGTCCAGAATTGTCTTTGACCATCAGTATTCATTTGAAGTTCCGCAACATCAAAGCGAGGTGTTCCGCGGAGCAGAGTAATCTCTTTTTCAAAAATAGTAAAGGACCATTTAATGACATTGAGAGTTGGAAGACGATGATGGGCATTAATGGCAATTTCAACAATCTTCTTGAAGTTAGGAATTTTGATTTCACTAAATGTGATTCCTGAGAGAGGCTGTTTTAAGAATTTAAGATTCATACTGCTTGGATGAGTATAACCATATTCATCAAGCTCGCCTTTTTCTTTAATGTTAACATAGAGGGCATTATCGATGAAAGCGATTCTCTTTGGGGCTTCCTCTAAAGAAACGATAAGATAGGTTTTAATGGCCTTAATATCATCCCCATCTCTTAGAGTGATGACGTTAATCTCCAAGGCTCCAGTTGGATGGATTTTTTGAATTAAGCTTGCCAGCTTATTTTTTTCATAGATGACAAAACTATTATTCATAATGACATCAGAGAATGAAAGATGGTCACTAGAGATTAATTTTTCGTGTTTTTCATCTCGATGCGCAAAGAAATAAGTGTTGGGTGGATCAAGATATAAGGAATCAAGACGGACGTCTTTACCAATAGTTGCTAAAAACTGATGCTTGGGAATAAGTTTTCGGTTAATGAAGATTTCGCCTTTTTTGATAATCCCAAGGTATTTTAAGATGGGGAAATCGCTATAGAAATCTTTAAATACGGTCGGATTGAGGAGTAATAATCGTTCGGAACCATCATGATAAAGGGAGTTAACTCGTTTCAATTGTTTCTTAAAAACGTGTGCCGGAATGAAGGCAAAAAGATTCTTTTTGTTTGCTTTTAAATCAAGCCCGTAGGCATTATAGAATTGGGGTAGTTCCAAATTTTTGATTGTTAAAAAGAGAATTTCGAAAAAGCGTACCAAAGCATTTTTTCGCGGTTTGTCCGTGTGATA
>JAISVG010000048.1 GCA_031271635.1 Erysipelotrichaceae bacterium | reverse complement strand
CCTACAAAATCATCAGGTCGTGCTACATAACGCTTATATTCTTCACCTTCATATTCAATATATCCTCTTGTATTAGTGGTTTGAATGGCATCAAGCTGGGGAATAAGCCATGTACAATCTTCACTCACTACGGTTTGGGGAAAACTTCCAAGCGATAGAAGACCATCCTCATCAAACGTTAAACCTGACGTTGGTGTCGTATTTAACTCATTTTTAAAATCACGTCTCGAAAAAACTGCACTAACTACCGAAACACAACTTATTAACGTTAGGCATGCTGCCAGAACCGTTGTCGCATTCTTTTTCATTAATTCTCCCTTCGTTTGCTTAATAACGCAAATCTCAATTAGTGTATCACACAAGATTATTTTTTCAATTAAAGTGCTCTTTTTTTAGACAAATTGTCTAAAAAACTACGCAGGCGCACGCTCTTACACCTTAATAATAAACTATTTATACTATTTAGTCTTAATATGTGCTTCTTTGTACTAGGTTGCTGGGGTTGGTTCTTGAAGATAAATCGCGGGTCGAATTCCTGGAACATGTCCGCCTGATGCATATGTGGTGTAGGTTCCGGTTTCCGAAATAAGAATAGGAGCGATTGTTTGGCTTCCCATCACTGATCTTGTAAAATATCGCGTCGCATTAGTATTTGTTGCCGAGTATAAGCCAATTGCCCGAGCGTATTCTGAAGTTTTCGCAACACGGTCAGGATCCGCGCTTCCAAACATCGTATCAAAGCCATAAGAATTTGTCGCATAATCGTTTCGCGATAGATGGAAAAGATGGAGTTCAGTTGAAACACCGCTTTCAGTGATTATTGAATGCTTAATCATTGGCTCTTCATCGCTTTCAAAGGCAGTGTCAAGAAAATATTCATTCAGTTGATAGCGAATTGGTGATTGTTCCCACTCTGGAGTAGCAGGGTTATAACCAGCAGCGTCAAGAATGTCTTCACAAAGTAAAAGGCCTTTTGCAGCATCAAGAACACGCCATTTGATTGGTTCAACTTTAAAGTAATAGGTGCCTCCTGGAATAATTGTTTCACCATTATTAAACTTAACAGTATTCGCACTATTAGGAGTGGCAACAACTCTTACGTATTCACTACCTTGAAACTCTAAATAACCATGTTCATTCGGAGTTGTTATCGCATCAAGATGGGGAACAAGATAGTCACAGCCATCACTAAGAACGCTTTGTGGATAGGTGCCAAGAGAAAAGAGACCATTTTCATCAACTTCAAGTCCAAGGACAGAAGTTTTAGCATCAGTCTTGTCGCGCCATAAAGAGGCTGCAACAATCGCCACACAACTAAGTGCCGCCATACTTACCGTTAATCCAACTAAGAAATCTTTTTTCATGTTTTCCTTCGCTCCTTTTGGTATAAATTCACATATTCTTCCGCCAAAGTTTATAATGGCCATCTCTTCGTGTTGACGATGCTCAACACATAGACATGTTAAAAATTATAATACCAGATGGTGGTTAAACACAAGAGAAATGCTCATAAAATAGAAAAGCAAATTCATATTCTTATTACAATTCAAGGTCGATATCAAATTTAGTTTAATAAAACATAATACTAGTGTTTTTACAAAGAAGATTTAATAAAAGTGCGGCAGAATGCTAATTTTGAACAACTAAGAATTATCATTAATGGCAGTTCATTTAAAGGTCTTGAATCAACTAACTTACGTTGTTTTACAAGACTTCTTTTTTACTTACTTATATTTAATGTTTTCCTATGATTGGTGTATGACAATAAACAAACGAAAATTATTTACAAAATAAATCATCGGAAAAATAACATAATTGGGCATATCATTTTTATATAAGTATTCGTTGTTCCAATCTATTTTATATTGATCATCCAAATTATAGTAGTCGTCTCTCATGAAGGTGTTTAATAATGTATCAACTTTTTCTTCGAAATCTTCATTTTTGCCTTCTTTGAATGTTCTGTCAGGTTCTTCATAACCCCCTGCAGGTGGCTTTGAGTTTTGATTCTCAAATTGTTTAAAGAAATTAATTGGCTTTGCTTCAAACTTTAAAACGTAATAGTAGATTCCTGCTGAGTCCATGCCCTCTATATTCTCATAAAAGTATTCAATTTTAGCCTCTGATAAATGTTCAATCCCATAATCAATTTTGAGCATTCTTACATAGTATTCTGGTGGGCTTGGTTTACAGGTCACTAAACCCATTGTAAAAATAAATGAGAACAATAGAAGTTTGATTTTTTTGCTCATTATTCGCTCCTTCTATTTATTATCACTATGGAAATCATCTGTCGCTTCGCTAAACGCTTTTTGCATTGATAATTAAATTATATAAAAAGACCTCTTAAAAAGCATTAATATGTGATTGCTATTCAAACTAAAATGAATTCGCATTTTAATTTCAGAAACATTAGACGCGTCTGCATTTTAATATCTAGTCTCCGATTACAGGACATCACTTTTGTATAACATCTCTTAAAACTACGATATTTTGAGAGAAAAACAAGTCCAGACGTCACATTTCACCGTAATATGTTTAATAAATCACCACCATTAATTTACTTTGTTATAATAGAGGTATAGTCATTTCTAATCATCATTATCGATGAAGAAAAGGGGGTTTTATGAAAATCAAAATTCTGAAAAAAGGTCCTTATGAAATTACAAACGATGTTCCTCTTCATAATGACATCATTGTTGCTGATGAAGCTGGTATCTCGACTAAATGGCAAAAGGGAAAACAATATGATGTAAGTGGTAGTCCCACTTATCATGTCTGCCGCTGCGGCCGTTCATCACATAAGCCTTTTTGTGATGGTACTCATGTCCACCGCCAGTTTAATGATGAAGAACAACCAGTTCAAGATGCCATGCGCTTCTATCGTGGCGAAAAATACGATTTAGAAGATCATGAACAGTACTGTGCCTCGCTCCGTTTTTGTGACCGCGCCCCGAGAGCGTGGAATGCGGCTATTTTTTCAGGTCGCGATGATAACGATAAAATCGCAGTTCAAGAATGTGGCGATTGTCTTTCAGGAAGATTAGTACTTAAAGACAAAAACGGAAATGCCGTTGAACCAAAGTTACCAAAGGAAATCGGCTTAGTCCAAGATATCCCTGCGGGCTGTCGTGGTCCTCTCGCGGTAAAAGGTGGCATTGAACTTGAAGGGGCTACCGGAACTAAGTATAAAGTCCGAAATCGGATGACTTTATGCCGCTGTGGCGAATCAAGCAATATGCCTTTTTGTGATACCTCACACCGTAGTTGCCCGCATATGCGCGGCAGCGATGAAAACGAACCCAACGAATAATCAAAAACATAAACTATAACCATAAAGTAACGCTTTTAGGCTACAATAAGAGTAATGACACGAAACGAAACAAAGCAAATTAATGTTGGTCACATTAGTATTGGTCACAGTAGTAAAGTTCTCATTCAGACCATGGGAAACATTAAGACCAGTAAAGTTAAACAAGTAATTAAACAGATTAATGCCTGTGCGGCACTTGGCTGTGACTTATTTAGGGTCGCCATTTTAGATGCAAGCGATGCAAAAGCAATTAAGAGCATCAAAAAGGCCATCAATATCCCCTTGATCGCGGACATTCATTTTGATTACAATTTAGCCATCTTGGCTATTGAAAACGGTGTTGATGCCCTAAGGATTAATCCTGCTAATATCAAGAAAGAAGCACTACTTAAAATAATTAATGCGGCAAAAGCCCATCAAATTCCGCTTCGAATCGGAATTAATGCGGGTTCCTTCAACAAAAGAATCACTAATAAAGTAGCACTAATGGTTGCGACCGCAAAGGAATATATTGCTTTTTTTGAGGCCCAAGGCTTTACTGATTTAGTGCTGTCAGTAAAATCGAGTGATGTCATTGATACCTATCAGGCCTACCTTGCTTTGAGCAAAACTACGCATTATCCCTTACATTTAGGGATTACAGAATCGAGTTTTGGAAAACGTGGTCTCATTCGCTCCGCCGCTGGTCTAGCCCCACTTCTTATTAATGGTCTTGGTGATACAATCCGGATTTCACTTACTGATGACCCCCTTGATGAAGTAAAAACTGCCAAGATGTTGCTCCATGATCTGCATTTATATGATGATTATTTTACCTTAATCTCTTGTCCCGCTTGTGGAAGAACCATGGTCAAGATTGCGTCTTTAGTAAGAAAGGTGGAAAAATATCTAGAACAACACCCAAAAAGAATTACTGTCGCCATTATGGGCTGTGTTGTTAATGGTCCTGGAGAAGGAAAGAATGCTGATCTTGGCCTTGCTGGCGGAAAGGATGCCTTCGTCCTTTTTAAAAATGGTAATGTTTATAAGACAGTAAGCCCTGAAGATGCCTATCAAGAATTAATTGCCGAAATCGAACGCTTTTAATGAATCACGCGTTCAACCGTAAGAACATCGCCTATGTTTTTTAAGATTCCTAAGACATCATTTAATTTTTTAGCATCAGCAACATAAATTGTGGCATCAATAAGTGCAGTTTTATTATGGGCAGCAAGGCTTGCCGCAATCTTAGTTATATTAATCTTATGTTGTGCGAGCGTTCCCATCACATCATTTAAAAGATTATTACGGTCACTAGCAATTATCTTAATATCAACTGGATATGAAAAGGCAGCAAGATCATCGCGCCAAAAAACTTCAATCATCCGTTTTGAGGAATTTTGGATGTTCGGGCAGGTGACGCGGTGCACGACTATGCCCTTCCCGCGACTAATATAACCAGTAATTTTATCACCGGGAATCGGGGTACAGCACTTGGCAAGCGTAATCGCTAGTTCCGCCACTCCTTTTACATAAATCGGAAACTGTGAGGAAAGCTTTTTCACATTCTCGATATGTTTATCACGAATATTAGTGGCATCAAACTCCTTTTTGTAACCTAAAAACTCCATAATGGTTGTCGGAACCACGACGCGGTTAAATACTAGTAAATAAAGCTCACTAATCTCACTAACCCCAAAATGGCTTAGAAGATCGTTCCGTGATAATAATTCTTTCATCTTGTCATCATTAAGATTAAACTCCCGCATCGCTTCTTGCATCGAGGTTTTTCCTTTCAGAATGCGCTCTTCTTTAAGAAGTAAATCCATCCGTTTTTGAAGGGTCTTCTTAATATGAGTTTTTGCAAGATTAGTCTTTACTAGTTTGAGCCAGCCTTCATTTGGGCCAGCAGGATTCTTACTAGTCCTAATCTCCACCACATCGCCCGTTTTTAAAGCCGTTGAAAGTGGAACTAAGGCTCCATTTACTAAGGCTCCGGTTGTCGCGTCACCAATTTTGGTATGAATACGATAGGCAAAATCAAGTGGTGTAGCGCCAGATGGTAAGTCAATCACCTTGCCTTTAGGGGTAAAAACATAAACATTAGCCTCAAAGATGTCGCGGTTAATTGATTCCATATACTCTTTCGCATTAGTGCCGCTTGTTCTTGACATTGCGACAAAATCGCGGAACCAATGGAGTTTTGCTTCGATTTCTTTTTGTTCCTTCTTCGGATTATAATCACTATCTTCCTTATAACGCCAGTGAGCGGCGATCCCTTCTTCGGCAATTTCGTCCATTTTATGAGTTCGAATCTGGACCTCATAAATATTCCCGTCACCAGCATGGATGGTCGTATGAAGCGACTGATAAAGATTCGGCTTCGGCATCGCGATATAATCCTTAAACCGGCCCGGCACGGGCTTATACATCTCATGAAGCGCGCCCAGCACGTGATAGCAGTCGTTCACGGTATTGACCACGACCCTGACGGCAAAGAGGTCGTAAATCTGGTCCAGTGTCTTGCCCTTCTGCATCATTTTCTTGTATATACTGAAAAAGTGCTTGGGCCTGCCTTCCACTTC
>JAISVG010000015.1 GCA_031271635.1 Erysipelotrichaceae bacterium | reverse complement strand
GTCCTTGAAGGAGTTTCTTGGACCCTCAAGGTAAGACCTCACATGACGGAAACGACCTTAGATCACCATGCGACTAATGGAAGACAGTTTGGAAGCAGTGGTGCCGCGGCTGATCTTGTGACTCTAAGAAGTCCGATTTATATTAATGAGGCTCATAATGCATCAATAATTACGGGAGTTTCAATCACTGCAGCAGCCACTGGAAGTGCCGCAGCCTCCTTAATTGTTAAAGTCGGTGGTGTTGAAGTAATTAATGTGACCCTTACTTCAACCTTAGCAACCTATCAAAGCGAACCTCTTACTGCCTATGGTCATGTAGAAATTCTCTTTAATCAGCCGGTGAGTATGGAACCTCTATATTTAAAGTCAATTCAAATCGCTAATGAGGCCGAACCAAGCGCGCTTGAAGCCGCCTTATTTGCAAGAGAAGTCGAGGCCTCAGATACTTGCTTGCGTAGTGATTACTTAGCTTTAATTCCTGGATATGATGCGCTTTCGAGTGCGGCGAAGGGGTATTTGAGTTCTTATATGGTGGATGATGCAGGGGAACAAGATACAATGACTGCTTTAGCAAAGTATCAAATGATGGAAACAAGATTTGGAAATCAAAGCTATTATGCTCCAGAATTAGAAGTGAATCGCACCATTATTATTGTCATTACATCGTTTCTCATCTTAAGTATTCTCGCAATCTTGGTTGTCAAAATTAGCGTGAAGTATCGTCGTAATTATTAAACAAACATAATTTCTATTGAAAATGACTGGCAAGAAACGTATCCCTTGCTAGTCATTTTCTTTTACCGTTTCAAAACTTTTAGGAGGTGAGTTTTGAGATTCTGTGGCAGAATTAAATGCTTTGCTTTATTGCTGAAGATTTTTCTCAAATTTTATGTTTAAAGGTCAATCTCGAGGGTAACTGGACAGTGATCGCTCCCATAGACCTGATCAAGAATCTTGGCATCAATGAGTTTTGATCTTAGTGACGCGGAAGTTAAAAAGTAGTCAATCCGCCAACCAATGCCTTTTTGCCGTGAAAAAAAGCGATATGACCACCAAGAATACTTAATGGTATTTGGATATAATGTACGGAAAGTATCAATAAAGCCAGCTTTTAGTAAATCGCTTAAGCAACTTCTTTCTTCAAGTGTAAACCCAGGATTTCGTTCGTTTTGCTTCGGATTTTTTAAATCAATTTCTTCATGCGCCACATTTAAATCGCCACAGATAATGACGGGTTTGGTTTTAGCAAGCATGGTTACAAAATCTTTAAATTCATTTTCCCAGATCATGCGGTATGAAAGACGGAGTAAGCCTTCTTTTGAATTTGGGGTATAAACTGTAATAAAATAAAAGCTATCATATTCTAGTGTAATGAGGCGTCCTTCTTGATCGTGTTCATCTTTTCCAAAACCATACATGACATTTAGAGGCTTTGCTTTTGAAAAAATAGCGGTCCCGCTGTAGCCTTTTTTGACGATTGAAGAATTATAATAGGCAAAATAATCCCTAGTTTCAAAGGGGATTTCACTAGCCTCAGCTTTAATCTCTTGAAGTCCAATGATATCATAATCTTGTTTTAAAATTGTGCTTACGAAATCAGTGCTTTTATGAAGAGCACGAATGCCATTAACATTCCAAGAAAGAAGTTTTAGTTTCATATCTAATTAGTATTATATCGTATTATTCTATTAACTCTTTATTCATTAGTTAATTGTTTTGTCTATTGAATATCTAGATATGATTTTAAAAAACCAATAGTCTATGAGTGAATTGTTGTGATTCTTCTAATTATTTTTAAAAGTTGCAAAAAAATCTTTAAATTGTTTTTTTTCAGAGATATTATGTATAATTATAATAGCAAGTTTGCTATTGAGGAGGCAATTATGAGTAAATCGAGAATATGGAGATCACACACTATTTAGGCGATGGTTTTCTTGTTGATTTCGTAAATGAAATCCAAAAAAAGTTGATTAAACATAATTATAGAGCGATATTTGATGCTCTTAGAAAGCACATTAAATGGCTTGAAGAATATGGACATATCGGTATTAATCAACAAAAGAGTGAGGCAACAAAAAAGTTGAAGGGTAGCGATGTATGGGAATTGAAGGTTAAAAATTTACGAATAATGTTTGTTCCTAAAAATAAGAGAATCATTCTTCTTAGTTGGTTTATTAAAGAAACAAAGAAAACGCCATCAAACGAAATTGAAACCGCAGAAACAAGACTTAAAGAATATGTTAGGAGAGAAAATGAAAAAGAGAAAAAAAAGTATCATTGAAACTTGGGATCAAGTGGCTGAAAGTGATCCCGTTTCCAAAATTTGGAACGATAATGCTAAAGAACTAGAAACTTTAATCAAAAAAATAGTCCTAAGACGTAATGAGTTAGGACTATCACAAGCTAACTTAGCTAAAAAAGTTGGCATCCCGACATCAACCATTGGAAGAATAGAGATTTTAGCGAATGTTCCAAAATTAGATACTTTCATTAGAATTTTATCGGCGATGAACTCAAGACTAGATGTTTCATTCACTTATAAGCTAGAGACTGAATTACGGTTTTCTAAAGAACTTTTAGATTCGTTTCAAGAGGAATTCCATCAAAAAGAATTAATTATTAGCCAAGTTAAAGCTTTTTTCGCTACCACATTTGATACGTACAATAAGGAGGAGTTTAATCATGTCGATTTCTTACAGGAACCTAGTCGCAAATCAACTATCAATTGATACCTCGATTCTGAAAAATGCTAAGAAGGATGTAAAGTTTGATTTTGGATCATTTAAAAGAATTAGTCAAATAAGCGTAACCGAATATGAATTATGTCTTACGGCATTTGTAGGAATCGAGAAAACAACTTTTGTTTCTGCGGAATTCACAGTAGTATTTTCATTTATTGATGAGCCAAAAGACTTTGATTGTCTTGCCTTCATGAAATTTAATGCAGTACAATTTCTTTTTCCTTTTGTCAGATCAGCAATTAGTAATATTTGTGTTG
>JAISVG010000079.1 GCA_031271635.1 Erysipelotrichaceae bacterium | reverse complement strand
AAGGATTCGTTCGCTTTTCGCGGTTTATGACGCATGTTATCCTTTTCTTTATCATCACTACCTAAGGCAATCGCCGGTAAACTATCGGTAACTAAGTTCACCCATAAGATATGAATTGCACTAAGTGGTAGTGGTAAAAGCATTAATTCGGCAAGGAGCATCGAAAAGACTTCACCTAAATTGCAGGACAATAAGAATAAAACAGTTTTCTTAATATTAGCATAAATGCTTCGACCTTCTTCAACGGCATTTTTAATACTCGCAAAATTATCATCCGCGAGGATAATATCAGAGGCTCCTTTCGCGACATCAGTTCCGGTAATACCCATGGCAATTCCCACATCAGCCACTTTCAGTGATGGTGCATCATTCACACCGTCTCCTGTCATCGCCACCAAGTTATTCGCGTTTTTAAAAGCCCGAACAATCATGACTTTAGTTTCCGGAGAGACTCTTGCAAAAACCCGAATCGTATCAATGACTCCATTAAGCTCTTCTTGGGTCATGTTAAGCAGTTCATCACCTGATAAAACCTGTTTTAAAGAAGTTGCAATTCCTAATTCCTTAGCAATCGCAAAGGCCGTATCTTTATGGTCACCAGTAATCATAACTGTTGTAATTCCGGCTTTCTTAAATTCTATTACAGCTGGTTTGGCCTCTGGTCGCGGAGGATCAATCATTCCGATTAGACCAAGGAAGATTAAATCAGTTTCGCTAATAGTGTCATCTTTTTGCTCTTTATACGCAAGAGCGAGCACTCTTAAGGCGTCACTTGACATCTTACTTCCCGCCTGATTAATGGCTAGAAGATGATCCTCAGTAATTGGTATTACTTCGCCGTGGAGATTGATTTTTGTTACTAATTTTAAAATATTATCAAGCGCGCCTTTCGTATATTGGACCTTTTTATTTCCAACTTGATGTAAGGTAGACATCATCTTTCTTACGGAATCAAAGGGGTATTCCTTAATTCTTGGAGCCTCAGTTTCAAGGGCCGACTTTGCTTTTCCTAGGTTCATCGCAAACTGGACTAAGGCAATTTCAGTCGGATCACCATAAATCCCCTTTTCAATTGAAGCATCACTACAAAGGGCTAACCCACTTGCAAGAAGCGTAATGTCATCATGAGCTTTAAAACGATGATTATCATAGACGGTTCCATCAACATAGCACTTAACCACCGTCATTTTATTTTGGGTCAAAGTTCCGGTCTTATCAGAACAAACCACACTAACCGCCCCCAAGGTTTCAACCGAAGGGAGTTTTCTTACAATCGCATTTACTTTCGCCATGCGTTGGACTCCGATTGCTAACACAATCGTCACCACGGCTGGAAGGCCTTCTGGCACCGCCGCAACTGCTAAGGAGATTGAAACGGTGAACATATTCATTACATCTTCAAAAATAGTTTCCGGTTGATTCCAGTTAATCCTAAAAAGCGCAATGATAAAGAGCAAGGCAACTAAGGCAATAGTCAGGATTCCTAAAAACTTGGAAAGCTCTGCCAGTCGTTTTTGAAGCGGGGTCATTTCATCTTTTTCATCACTTAAAATGGTGGCGATTTTTCCGATTTCGGTGTTCATACCGGTCGCCACAACGATACCTTCACCTCGGCCATAACTAACTGGAGTTGACATAAAGAGCATATTCTTCCGGTCGCCAATTGGGACTTCAGTTGTAAAAGCAAGATCCGCGCTTTTTTCGCTAGGAACAGATTCACCCGTTAAGCTTGCTTCATCAGCCTTTAAATTAATGGCTTTTGTAAGACGAATATCCGCACCGACCACTCTTCCTTCTTCAACAATGAGAAGATCGCCCACAACTAGTTCTTCAACTTTAATCTCTTTTAATTCGCCGTCTCTTCTAACCGTCACATGAGGTGAAGCAAGTTTCTTTAAGGCTTCAAGAGCCTTCTCAGCCTTTGCCTCTTGGACGGTTCCAATGGTTCCGTTTAAAAGAACAACTACTAAAATAATAATTGTTTCCGCAAGGTCTTCAAGCCACTCTGAATCTTGATTAATGATTTTATAAATCATGAGACCCACCGTAATTAAGGCTGCTGCAAGAAGAATGAAAATCATCGGGTCATTTAATTGTGAAATAAACAACATAAAAAGATTCTTTTTCTTCTTTTCTTTTAAAACGTTTTCACCATTTTCTTCAAGGCGTTTCTTGGCTTCTTCAGTTGTTAGTCCTAATTCCAAATTGGTATTTACTGCTTTTGCAACATCATTTATATTCCCAGTTTCATGCATATTTTCTCCTAGGAGAAATTATATCAAAAAAAGTAACAATTCCCTTGAAATACTCATATAAAAAAAGTATGATATCTACATAAGGAGGCGTTATGGCAAAAAGAAAAGGTGCAAGTGTCTATTTCGGTCTTTCATGGGTGGTGTCACTAGTCTTGGTGATTATTCCTATTACAGCCTGGATTTGTGGTATTATCACAGCATTCCAAAGAGGGCATATCATCCGTGGAATTCTAAGAATCTTCGGCGGTTGGCTCTTCTGGATTCTCGACATTGTTTGGTTCTTACTAAAAGGCGACTTAATCTTAGAAGACCTCTAGTCCTTACGTTATTAATAAAAGAAGACAAAGTGAATTTTGTCTTTTTTTATTGGAAAAAACATATAATTTTAATATGATTATCCTTGTTGGACCAAGCGCTAGTGGAAAAACCGAAGTGGCAAAGCTGCTTGAAGGCTTTTATCAAATGAAAAAAGTCATCACTCACACCACGAGACCCAAACGCATTCATGAAGTTGATGGAGTTGATTATCATTTCGTTAGCAAAGAAACATTTTTAAAACTAAAGGCTGAAGGCGCCTTTGTCGAAACTACTTTTTACCATGATAACTATTATGGTACTAGTTATAAGGAAGTCGGAGATAATAAGGTGGTTATTCTAGACCCTAACGGATTACAGGCTTTTAAAAAAATCCATGATCCGCATCTAGTTTCCTTTTACTTTGAATGTAGTGATGAAATCCGTTATAGCCGCATGCTGGTAAGAAACGATAAACCTGAAACCGCAATGGAACGGATAAAGCTTGATAAAATTAACTTCTCACCGGTCCACATTAAAGACGAAGACATTGATTTTTATATTGATTCTGATGCCTTAAACCTCCATCAAATGGCTAAATATGTCTATAAATCATACCAAACCGTTCTTAAAATACTAAAACAATTTCCTAAGCATCAAAGTAGCGATATTTAGCCATCTCAAGGAGGTGTCGTTGGTACACCTTCATGGTTACTAAATTATAGTTTTCATCTTGTTCACTCTTAAAAATGAGGCTATATTTTTGATAATAGGGGGTATATTCAGTTTTGGGAAAATAATACTTAAGCAGTGGTTCATCTTTAAGATACCGACTAAGACATTCTTGGATGATCGAAAGGATACTATCAGGCTGTTTTTTGGAGACTAAATGCATAACCACTTCTTTTTTATCACCCGTTTCACTTAAATACTCATCTTCAAAGAACATTTTCATGACCGGAGGTGGCAAGGGTCGCTGGCCATTAAAATATATGTTAACTCGATCAATTTTATTTGCTAAGAAAAAAGTATTCTCAGCGTTAATAGTAAAGCCAGTTCTTGCAATGACATCAAAGGTTACCTTTAAGCGTTCGTTTAAGGTTTCAAAATCAGGATAATACTCTTGATTTGCAACATCAATTGCCACAAATTCACGGGCATCAAAAACGACAAAGACATAATCGGCTTCTTTGATCTCTTCAAGAGTAGCGACGAAAGAGTCAAGAAGAAAACGCGGCAAATTCGCCACAAAGCCAACCGTATCAATTACGAAAAAATCCGGCAGGACATTAAGACTAATAAGACGGGTGGCCGTACTTAAGGTGCGAAAGTATTGGTCGTAGGCGTCAAGAACATCGCTCTTGGTTCCTTTTGATCGTTTTAGTAATTCATTAATTATTGATGTTTTACCAACATTAGTGTAGCCCGCAATGGCAATAACTGGAAGACCAAGATCATTTCGTTTATGACGATTAACTTGTCGCTCCTTCTTTGCGGTGAGGAGTTCTTTTTTAGCTTTCTCAATTTCGCGCTTTAAAAAACGACGGTCTAAGTTAATTTGCTTTTCGCCCTTTCCTTTGCTTTGAAAAGCACCCCCCATGACTTGAGAATAAGCTGCATGTTTATTAACGAGTCTGGTTCGTTCAAAGTTTAGCATCGCCAGTTTTACTTGTGCTCGGGCAATCTTCGAATTCGCGTTTTTCGCAAAAATCATTAAAATGACTCTGGTGCGGTCCATCACTTCGGCTTTAAAAAACTCACTAAGATTCTTTTCTTGCATTGCAGTCAAATCAAAATTACAAAGTACTAAGTCAATTTCGCTAGCTTCAAGATAGTGTCTTATCTCATCACATTTTCCTTGACCAAGGAAAATCCCTTTATCAACCCCTGTGAGGTTCTGCCGAAAAGTCTTAACTACTTCATAATCAAAACTCTCTAATAGTCTTAGAAACTCCTTATGATCATTAAAAGGCTTGCCCTGCCTTGATGCATCAAGAATAATAACCCGTTTCATGATATTTTCCCCTTTTCCACTAATAAATCAATAAAATCATTATAATCACTGCGGCGGTCAATGTAACCATCTTCATCAAGAAAAATGTAACGATTAACCACGGTTTCAAGTAGCTCTTGATCCTTACTGATTAAAAGCAAGGTTCCTTTAAAATTTGTGAGACCCTTATTTAAAGAAACAATACTTTCAAGATCAAGATGGTCAGTTGGTTCATCAAGAAATAAGACATTCCCACCTTCAAGATGGGCTTTTAAGAGCATCATTCGGACCTTCTCACCGCCACTTAAAACCTGTGGGGCTTTAAGAGCATCATCGCTGGTAAAGAGCATTTGGCCAAGAAAGCCTCGTAAAGTAGACTCTAGTTGCTCATTTGTATAAGGACGAATCCAATCAATTAAGTTTTTGTAATGAGGGAGGAAGAAAGCGCTGTTGTCGATTGGGACATAGGACACACTGACAGTAACACCATACTTAATTTCGCCACTAGTTGGCATAATTTTGCCGTTCAACACCTCAAAGAATTTTGTTAGTGCCAAGCGGTTCTTCGCTAAAAAAGCTACTTTATCACCGCGCGCTAAATTAAAGCTCACATTCATAAAAAAACCCTTGAGGCTAAGTTTACTAACACTTAGAACATCATTTCCAAGGTCACGCTTAATCTTAAAATCAATAAAAGGATATCTTCTGCTTGAAGGCTGAATATCTTCAAGATTAATCTTTTCAAGTTCTTTCTTTCGACTGGTAGCTTGTTTACTCTTTGAGGCATTCGCGGAGAATCTGGCGATAAAATCTTGAAGTTCCCGCATTTTTTGCTCTTTTTTCATATTGTCATTTTTACGTTGCTTTAAAACAAGCTCACTGCTTTGAAGCCAAAAATCATAATTACCAACATAATAGGATACTTTTTGATAATCAATATCAAGAATCCTCGTACACACTTTATTAAGGAAATGACGATCATGCGAGACGATAATGACAATGCCCTCATAATTCATGATGAAATTTTCTAGCCACCTAATGTTCATTGGATCAAGGGAGTTTGTCGGTTCATCAAGCAAGAGAATATCCGGTCTTCCAAATAAGGCCTGTGCGAGAAGGACTTTAGTCTTTTCGGTATCGTTTAAGTCTTTTAGTTTAGTAAAGTGGAGTTCCTTTTTAATCCCTAGTGAATTAAGAAGGGCACTCGCGTTACTCTCGCTTTCATAGCCGTCCATGTTAGCATATTCAAGTTCAAGTTCACTTGCCTTAATCCCATCTTCTAAAGAAAAATCCTCCTTGGCATAAAGCGCATCCTTTTCTTCTTGAACGGCGACTAGACGCGGATAGCCTTTAATCACCGCCTCTAAGGCCGTATCGTTTTGATAAAGAAAGTGATCTTGTTTTAAGACTGAAAGTCTCGCCCCTTTAGCAAGAAAAATCTCACCCTTAGTGGGTTCAATTTCCTTAGAAATCACCTTTACTAAAGTGGTTTTCCCAGCACCATTCGCCCCGATGATTCCATAACAATGTCCACTAACAAAATTAACATTTACATCTTTAAAAAGATACTTACCATCGAATTGAAGCGCAACATCAATAATACTTAACATCTTCTTTCCCTAATTAAACCATAACAGCAGACAAAGCGTCAAAAGGACTAATGCCACCCCGATAATGCTTAGCACTACGGTAAGAATCTTACGATCGGCTTTATTTTTAATACTGAACTTGGGAGTTTCTTCGCCACGTTCTTCAAGGGGGATTTTTTTCCTAAACACGGGTATATTGTACCCGAAAAATCATTATTTTTGTCTTTTAGTTCGTAAAATCTTCACTTTAATCTTTTCGGTGGCAAATTCATCCACCGCTAAAACTTTGACTTTAAGGTTCTTATATCGGAATTCATCTCCAATCACTGCGAATCTTCCTAAGACCTTTTGGGTCCAACCTCCGACTGTTACATAGCTCGGATCAATAGCTTCATGAAGGTCAACTAGTTCAAAGAAATCCTCAGACTTCATACTACCATCAATAATGAACTCGCGCTTCCCAAGTTCCACCACTTCACGAATATAGTCATCAGTTTCATCAAAAATCTCCCCAACAATTTCTTCAAGGATGTCTTCCATTGTAATTAAGCCGTCGGTGCCACCAAATTCATCT
>JAISVG010000022.1 GCA_031271635.1 Erysipelotrichaceae bacterium | reverse complement strand
AATCTTCTTCTAGTGCCGCGATTGCTTTTAAGTAAAGAATATCTTGAGGAGTATGATCAATAATGCGAGTTCTTTTGTATTTTCAAGGGCAAAAAGCCATTAAAAAAAGCGGAGTCGGTCGGGCGATGAAACATCAAATGCAGGCCCTTGATGCAGTCGGAATTGAGTATTCACTAATTGATGAAGGTGAATTTGATTTAATTCATATCAATACTTTACTAACACAAACTCAGAGTCTCATTCGTAAATATCGTAAGAAGAAAATTCCAATTATTGTTCACGGTCATTCAACACTAGAAGATTTTCGTGATTCGTTTCGCGGTTGGAAAACGATGAGTCTTTATTTTTATCCCCAGTTGCTGAGTATTTACCGTCAAGCTGATTTAATCATTACTCCGACTCCATATTCAAAACGCATTATTGATTCGTATCAATTAGACACGAAGGTTGTTTATCTTAGTAATGGTATTGATTTAAATGCATATAGAAGCGATGAACAAAAGCTTCAAGTTTTTAAAGACTTTTTTTCGATTACTAATGAAAAAGTTGTAATCGGAATTGGTTATCCTTTTGTGCGAAAAGGGGTCTTAGATTTTATTGAAGTCGCAAGATTAAATCCGGAGATTACTTTTATTTGGTTCGGTCATTTAGCATCGATCTTAAATAGTACTGAGATTCTTAATGCGATTAAGAAAAAACCAGACAACGTGATTCTTCCTGGCTACATCAGTAATGATGTGATTAAAGGGGCGATGCAATATGCTTCATGTCTTCTTTTTCCTTCTTTTGAAGAAACCGAAGGTATTGTAGTTCTTGAAGCGATGGCGAGTCGCCTCCCGTTACTAGTTAGAAGAATTGGCGTTTATGATGAATGGCTTAAGGAAGATGTGAGTTGTTATATGGCCGCATCAGTTAATGAGTTTCATGAAAAACTTAGCGCTTTATTATCAAAGGATAATAGCCAAATGATTGAAGCGGCATACCAGGTTGTTTCCGATCGAAGTCTTGAAAAGATTGGCATTGGTCTTAAAGAGATCTACGAAAATTTGATTAGTGATTATAAAAAGAAAATTTGATGATTTAAGGTGATTAATGCTGTTTTTCGATTTAATTATTGCCTTTAAAAATGACTTTTATGGTACAATAAAAACTATGTTTAGGAGGAAAATTAATGAATAAAAAAGATTATTTAGATATTCTTAACGCTGGTCTAGCTACCGGTGCGGACTTTGCAGAACTCTATTTTGAAGATTCAAAAGGAAAAGGGATTTCTCTAATCAATGGTAAAATTGAAACCGCAACTACAAACGAGACGTATGGGGTTGGAGTTAGATTACTAAGAGGTGTAAAAAGCGTTTATGGTTATGCTTCAAATTTGTCAAAGACCAATTTGCTGACTTTAATTTCATCACTAGCAGCGGCTTTTAATGATACTAGAGCTGCAACAGTAGAAGAATTGACTCTAAGAAAAAACTCATGTCAAATTACAAAGAAAGTCCCTTTTGCCAAGATTAATGAAAAAGTGGCCCTTTTAAAAGCCGCGAGTGAGGCGGCAAAAAACGAGTCTCCTTTAATCGTTCGGGTTGATGCTTCAATTAATGAGAATAATAAAGTATTTACAATTTATAACTCAAATGGCGAGATTATTAAAGACGAAAGAACCTATATCCGAGCCTTTGTTATTGCGATGGCATCAAAAGATGGCAAGCTTGAACAGGGTTATGCTGGTCCTGGTTCTTTAAAAGGTCTAAGTTTTCTAGAAGAAAAGGACTTTGTTAATTTAGCTAAAGAAGCAGCGCGACTTGCAGTCCTAAATCTTGATGCCAAAGAATGTCCTAGTGGCGTGATGCCAGTGGTAATTGGCAATGCCTTTGGAGGATTATTATTTCATGAAGCCTGCGGTCATCCTCTTGAGGCAAGTTCAGTGAGCAAAGGCCACTCCGTATTTACCGGAAAACTTGGTGAGCGCATTGCTAGTGAAGTTGTCTCAGCAGTTGATGATGCCACTATTGCTGATGAATGGGGTTCATACAATGTTGATGATACGGGAATGGCTGGTGAAAGAACGCAGTTAATTGAGAATGGTATTTTAACGAATTATTTGATTGATGATTTAAACGGCAGGAGAATGAATCAAAAAGCCAATGGTTCAACGAGAAGGCAAAACTTTAAATATGAGCCAACAAGTAGAATGTCTAATACTTATATTGATAAAGGACATTCCTCTGTTAGCGAGGTTATTGGAGCTACTAAACTAGGTCTTTACGCTAAATCGCTTGGTGGTGGTTCAGTTAATCCGGCAACGGGAGATTTTAATTTCTCATGTTCTGAAGCATATATTATTCGCGATGGCAAGATTGCTGAGCTAGTAAAGGGGGCAACCTTGGTCGGGAATGGTGCGAAAATACTTTTAGATATTGATATGGTGGCGAATGATTTAGAATTATCGCAAGGGATGTGTGGCGCGGCATCAGGATCAATTCCAGTGTGTGTCGGACAGCCCACCCTAAGAGTTAAACAAATGACTGTCGGCGGTCGTGGAGGAGAGTTAAAATGAACTTTAAAAAACTATTTGAACTAGCGAAAGCGTCGGGACTTGAAGCGATTGAAATTACATCATCAACGGCCAAAAGTACGAGTGTCGAATTATATCATGGTGAGATTGAGTCGCAACAAATTGAAGAAGATACCACAACTCAGGTTCGCGGTATTTTAAACGGAAAGTTTGGAGTGATTTCGACTCCAAAACTTGAAACAGCCCATTTTAAAAGTATTATTAATGACATTAAGGAAAACGCTGCAGTTATCGAAAAACCTGAAAAGGCGATTATTTTTAAAGGTAGTCCGAAATACCGAAAAAGAACTTTTTATAATCAGCGCTTAGTTGATACTCCAATTGGTGAAAAGATTGCGAAATTATATGAGATTGAAAAGCAGCTAAAAGATTTGGATCCCAGAATTACAGAAATTATGAGTGTAGCTTATGCTGAGTCCTCATTTGTTACTGGAATTAATAACTCATACGGTTTGAAATTATCGGCAAAAGGCGCATATTATTACTATAGTGCTTATATTATGGTTAAGGAAAACGATGAAGTAAAAACTGGTGGAGAAATCTTCCTCAGTGATGATTTAGAAAAATTTGACATTACTGATTTAGTACGAAAAACAGCCGAGGATGCTTTAAGTAAACTTGGTGGAACACAGTGCGAGTCAAAAAAGTATCCCATTTTGCTTAATCCTGATAGTTTTGCAGCCTTACTTGGCGCTTTCATTGCTAGTACTTCAAGCGAAGAAGTCCAGCGCAACAGTTCAGCCTTAAAAGATATGTTAAATCAAGAAGTTGCATCAAAGATTGTAACAATTGAGGAGCGACCTTTAGTTAATAACTTTAATTATCGTTATTTTGATGATGAAGGCGTTGCAACATATAACAAGAGAATTGTTGATAAAGGCATTCTCAAGACCTTTTTATATAATCTTGAAACGGCCGCTAAAGAGGGAAGAGAAACAACTGGAAATGGTTATGGCAAAGGTGGAAAAGTCGGGATTGGATATCAAAATCTCTATGTCAAACCAGGTAAGAAAACTAAAGACCAAATCATTACTACGATTAAGGAAGGTATTCTTATTAACGAATTGCAAGGACTTCATGCGGGACTTGATGAGAGAAGTGGTGATTTTTCGCTTCAGACCAATGGGTTTTTAATTAAGGACGGAAAAATTGATCGACCTCTTTCTTTAATCACCGTGGCGGGAAACCTCTTTCAATTAATGAAGGACATTAGAGTTTTGTCAAAAGATAATAAACTATTGCTCAATGGAATGGAACTGCCTTATGCTCTAATTAAAAACTTAGCAGTTTCCGGTAAGTAACTTAGAAGTAGTACTCTATATTATAAACTAAAGGGTTAAGTATTTGGTTTGGATATCTTCTAAATCAAAAGTATAGTAGGTGATGACTTGGAAATTATTAAAGCCCATGTTTTCTTCTCGTGGTGGAGTATAGTCGGCGCGTTTCATTCCGCTGATGAGCGATGTAATCGAAGCTTGATAAATTTCAGGATTTTCAGTTTCTTCAAAATCAAGTTTGGTCGAGATTGTGCTACTAATTCTTCGCGCAAGACCATAAATAGTCTCCTCATTCACTTTGGTGCCACTATCACCTGCGACTGGAGACTTCTTCAGGATTTGGAAAGCATAAATAACGCCGGTTAGTTCTTCAGGAGTATCAGTAGGTTCTAACGGACGAGTATCAAATGAGAATTGAATGGCTCCTAGGTATTGAAGCTCGCTGGTGCTTTCTCCAAGATTAATTTTATTCTTTGCTTCTTTAAGAGCAACCATTGCACTAGTTACTAATGGTTCTGGTGCAGGAAGCACGACATTCCCCTTACAAGCTAAAAGAATCGGGAGAAGAAACAAGGCGGCAACTTTCTTATTTTTTAGTATCATAATGACCTCACTATTATTATTATAATAAATCATTACTTTTTTGCTTATTTGTTTTATAATAATTTCAATGACATTAAGTAGGAGAGTACGGACTTTTTTAAAAGAAGACTGCTATTCTTTGTAATTTTAAGGAGGTAAACATGTCAAAGACGAAAATTTTAATTCCGATACTCGGAGCGGCGATGCTGCTTGTTGGTTGTGGTGGCGAAAAGCCTGGAACCGAAATTACACTAAGAATATCTTGTCCGTCAGAAGATCGTGCAGTAACAGATTGGATTGTTCAACAGTACCGAGTCAAGAATCCTAATGTTAAATTTGAAATCACAGAGATTAGAGAAGGTGATATTGCACAGACGCTTTTGACTGATATTGATACGGCTCCAGATGTTTTTGCAATTGTTGATGACAACATTCGTGAATTAGCCAATGGATCGAAATTATTACGAATTCCTACAGATTATGTGACTAGATTTACTGCTGCTAACATTGCAAGTAGCGTTGAAGCGGTAAAAATTGGTGGTCGAGCCTATGGTTTTCCTCAAACAGCGGATAACGGATACTTTTTATTCTACAATAGTTCGATGATTAATGCATCTGAGATTAATTCCCTTGAAACATTGTTAGCCAAAGCAAAAACTCTTGGAAAACAAGTTCTTTTTGATTATGCCAACTCTTGGTATACCCCTTCAATCTTTTTTGCAAATGGAGGTTCATTATCATTAGATGGTGAGGGAGCACAAGTTTCAAACTTCAATAACGCTAATGGAGTGGCGGCAGCCGAAGCTTTCATGGAACTTGCGAAAACTTATGCTGGAGTCTTAGTTCCAGATTCAGGCGACGCCAATGTGACTGCTGGTTTAATGAATGGAAACGTTTGTGCCGCAGTGACAGGAACGTGGAATGCTCCAACAGTTCAAGGTGAATTAGGTGATAATTTAAAATTTGCCCCACTTCCATCAATCAAGATTAATGGTGTTGATAAGCCGCTTGGTTCATTTAGAGGTTCAAAAGCACTTTCAATTAAAGCAAATATTGGCAATAAACTAGCTCAAGCTCTTGATTTTGCGGAATTTGCGACTGGTAAAGAAGCTCAAGAGAGACGATTTAATGTACGACAAATTGGTCCATCCAATAAAGAAGTGGCTGAAAGCCCAGCAGTTAAAGCAAATTTAATGTTAGCGGCATTAAGCGAACAAAACGCTCGCTCTGTGGTCTTTAGTCAAGCAACAACCGTTAGTGGTAATTTCTGGGATCCAATGGCGGCAGTCGGTACATGCTTCAAGAATGGAACATGGGGTAGCGGACAAACTGCAAAAACGATTCTAGATGCGTTTATTGCTCAATTAACTAATCCGCTCAGTTAGTATTACTATTTGTGAGGGCGACCTTAAAAGGTAGCCCTCACTTTTGATATAAAGAGGAGATATCATGGCAGAATCGACAACAAAACCCAAACGAAAATCAATTTTTAGGATTATTTGGAACTTTTTAAAAGATGTCTACAAAGATGAAGATGTCTTAAAAAAGAAAGAAGCAGTGACCCGTGATGATGGTGGTGATAATCATATTCATGTTAACGAGATTAATACCTCTGCTTTAAAGGATGTTTCACTAAATAAAAGAACATTTTGGTCTTTTGTGGGACATTTTTTGTATGGCCTCCTTTTCTTAATTCTGCGTGTTTTGGTGTTTATTCTCTGGTTTATTGAAAAAGCAGTAGTGGTGATTTCACTTCAAATCTATCGAGTGGTCAAAAAGATCGTGTTTTTGTATCGACCGATCATTAAGCTTTGTAAAGACAGCAGAAGAAAATATAAAGAAAAAGATCGTGATGGTAAAATCTCATATTACTTGATGGGATATAGTTCGATTAAGAATGGTCAAGTTATGAATGGTGTTTTATACATTATTGCAGAAGTTAGTTTCATTATTTTCCTCGCTTTTTTCGGAATTCCAGCTATCATTAACATGATAACGCTTGGAGTTACTGAATTTATTCCTGCTGGAGAATATCTTCCAGAACCAACTTGGTTTAATTGGGTAATTGGTGAAACCCCGACAAATTATTGTCCGGTCCCATTTGATCATCCATCACTTATAGGTCCAGATCCAACTAGTGGAACTTGTTATCTTCAAGTTCCGATAGATGGCGATAACTCGTTGTTATCGCTTTTATTTGGAATTATCTCAATTGCCTTTATTGGATTATTTATTTACATTTATCTTAGAAATAATCGTGCTGCATACACAAATAACTGTATTAAATATCAAGGCGAATATGTCAGTGGTTATCGTAAAGGACTTGATATTTTAAAGAATCGCGGTGAATACGCTCCGATGTTTGAAAAGAAGGCCGATTGCATTAAATACTTGCTTGAAACGAAAGGCTTTACTAAAATTGAGGCCTATACTGCCTCGAATTTTGATTTTAAGGCTGCAGATAAGGATTTAGAAAAAACTAGAAATGATTACGATATTTCTTTTGCATTATTTGTGCGAGAATACGCCAAATATAATGAATATTATGAAGTCTTACAAAGAGATTTAGTAGTACTTAAAGCACTAAAAGCGAAAGACGCTGTTGCGAAACTTTATGCTGAAACTGAAAGCATGAAGGAATCAGCACTCGAAACTGCTAAAGAAGAAATTCGTAATCTCCACACCAAGATTTATTCATTATCTTTCTTAGGACAAACGATGATCGATGAATATATCTTGCACAACAACGCTGCAGCTGCTGGAAGGTTGATTGCGACGCGTGACTTCTGTACAGCAATCATGAGTAAATATCAACAACTTGAAAACCCTCCTGAGTTTAAAGCAAGCTACATCCTTGATATTAAGATGATTAAGCGGGGTTATCTTGAAAAAGAGATTCCATCTTTAGAAAAAGAAATCGTGCGATATCAGAAACAGGTTGAACAAATTGTTACCGGTGGAATTGACTTTAAACCAACGAAAGATATCATTAAATCGCGATTAGTAGTTGATTTTGCTACTAATTATGAGACAGCAGGAACGATTTATAACCTTGATCTTCCTAATAAAACTGAAGCCGAAGTCGAGGTTTTAATTCTCCAGTATGAAAAAGAAATCTATGATTGGAAGAACAGTGCCGTTAATGCTTATATCGGTAAGCCTTTTGGTGCGAAACGAACCGGACGCGGCCTCTTAAATGAACACTTTTCCGTGGCAGTTTTATTTACGCCGGTGATTACAACACTTTTAATTGTTGTTTTACCACTAATTTTTACTATTCTTGTTGCATTTACTTCGTTTGATGGAAGACATACCCCACCAAATCAGTTATTTAGTTGGGTTGGTTTTACTAATTTTACGGCTTTATTTTCAAGTGGAAGTTCAAGCATTGCTGATACGATGTGGCGTTTGCTAGGTTGGACATTAGTATGGGCTTTCTTTGCGACTTTCCTAAACTATATTTTAGGGATGATTGTCGCACTTTTAATCAATCGTAAAACTATTAGACTAAAAAAGTTTTGGCGCACTATGTTTGTAATTTCAATTGCGATTCCACAATTTGTGACCCTATTAGTAATGAGAAATCTCTTGGCAGATTCAGGACCGATTAACTCTTTGATTACTAAGTGGTCTTGGGAGAGAGATGCGCTTGGAGCTCCATTGCTTGAAAATGGCGAGAAGATTATTACCGATTTTGGACGTTTTATTGCCGATTGGACCACTAATGTAACTGGAAGAACCCTTGATTATCTACCATTCTTATCTGATGCACAATTTGCTAAAGTAACCGTCATTATCGTTAACGTATGGGTTGGTATTCCTTATACTATTCTCATTGTTTCTGGTATTTTAATGAATATTCCCGAAGATTTATATGAGTCAGCCAGAATTGATGGCGCCTCTTCTTCGCAGCAGTTCTTTAAAATTACCTTGCCTTACATGTTATTTGTCACGGGACCATATTTATTAACACAGTTTATTGGAAACATTAATAACTTTAATGTAATTTATTTTTTAACACAGGGTGGCCCAGATCTTGATCCTAATGCAGCAGGGCAGACTGATCTTCTAATTACTTGGCTCTATAAGATTACCACTGGGAATGACAATCGATATAACATTGCCTCATCACTAGGAATTGTTATTTTCGTGATTTGTAACTACCTATCATTAATATTCTTTACCAGAATGAATCGTGGAACGAAGGAGGATCAATTTAACTAATGAAAACAAAAAGAAGAATTGTCGATGCCCTGATTTATGTATTGCTTAGTATTTTATCTTTAATTTGGATTTCTCCGATTGTGTGGTTAGTTTTACAGTCTCTGTCAGGTGATTTAGGAGCAACAGCAAGATCGAAACTAGTTCCTGATAGCTTCTCCTTTAAAAACTACGTGTATTTATTGACTAACAAAGTAGAACGCTTTTCGCCGACTGTGAATGATTATGTAGTTGAAGATTCAATTTTTAATTATCGTAGTTGGATTGGAAACACTTTGATGATCGCGGCAATTACGGCGTTAATTTCTACGATTTTAGTTTTATCAGTGAGTTTTGCTTTTTCAAGATTGCGCTTCAAAGGACGTCAAGGAATGATGAAAGTTATTCTTTCGTTAGGAATGTTCCCCGGCTTTTTATCAATGATTCTCCTATATCAATTATTTAAGTTATTTAATCCAGATCAAACCTTAACCGGAAGTTTAGTCAGTCTTATTGTCTGTTATGCTGGTGGTGCTGGAATGGGGTATTATATTTCTAAAGGCTTCTTTGATACGATCTCAAAGTCAATTGATGAAGCCGCAATGCTTGATGGCGCGACAAGACTGCAGATTTTCTTTAAGATTACCATTCCTTTAGCAAAACCCATCATTGTTTATACTGTTTTAACTTCATTTATGGGACCATGGGCGGATTATATTTTATCTTCATATATTTTACATGGAACCGAGGTAACAGCACAAGGTGGCTGGACGGTTGCCATTGGTCTTTTCCAAATGCTCGATCAAACACGGGCTAATGACTATTTTAATCAATTCTGTGCGGGCTCCGTTATTATTGGAATTCCGATTACCGCGCTTTTCATTGTGATGCAGCGCTTCTATGTTGGCGGAGTAACTGGCGGTGCGGTTAAAGGCTAGTTTCCTCTTAAGTATTTTGCTACTAGGATCATGTAATAATCCTAATAATAGTTTTCCTAATCATGGCGATACTGCTAATAACATCAGCAGTAATCAAGGATTTTCATATAACACTAAAACTAGTGATAATATTGGCGGTGCCTTTTATGAAGTGTTTGTGCACCAATTTGCTGATTCAAACCAAGATGGAATTGGTGACTTTAATGGTTTAAAGGCGAAGCTTCCTTACCTAAAAGATCTTGGGGTTTCAAACCTTTGGCTAATGCCAATTCACCCCTCAGACAGCGATCATAAATACGATGTTAAGGACTACTATCAAGTTGATTCTAGTTATGGGACAATGGTTGACTTTGACACCTTAATTACAGTAGCAAACACTAATAACATTAAAATTATTATCGATTTAGTTCTTAATCATTCTTCAAACAATCATCCGTGGTTTTTAGCAGCAGTTCAAGATTTTAAAAATAATAATACTTCCGCCACTTCGAAGAAAGACTATTATAATTTTTCATGGACGATGCAAAACGGCTATGCCGCAACACAGGGTATTTATTATGAGGCCCGTTTTTCACCCAGTATGCCGGATTTAAATCTTGATAACTCCGCTCTTAGAGAAGAATTAATCAAGATTGCGAAGTTTTGGTTGGATAAAGGAGTTTTAGGCTTTCGACTAGATGCAGTAACTTCTTTTTATACTGGTGATGATATAAAGAATGTTAGTTTTTTAAGTTGGTTTAATCAAAATATTAAGTCATATAAAAGTGATGTCTATCTTGTGGGCGAAGCGTGGATTGATCGGGCAACATCGCAGTTCCTTGATTATTCGGCATCTGGAGTCAACTTCTTTAATTTCCCGATGTCGCATTCTAATGCTGTGGGCTTTAAGGCGAAACTAATCGCCGCTCAGGGGGATGACATTGTTTCGAACATGATTATCCTTGAAAATGAACAACAAAGACGGAGCAGTAATGTTACTTTAACTTCCTTTTTATCAAATCACGACCAGGACCGCATTCAAAACGGAGTTTCGGATGATCAAATGAAACTTTTATCATCACTATATCTTTTAACCAAAGGACATCCTTTTATCTATTATGGTGAGGAAATTGGTTTAAGGGGAGTGCGCGAACCAAATCAAAATACCGATGCAAATCGCCGCATGCCGATGATTTGGAATGATCAAAGCATTGAATGCAATCCCTTAAGCGGAGCAACTTATTCGTATAATTATCCCGCCACTTTTGGAGCTAAAAATGAGACCGCTACAAATAATTCACTTTTAAATCATTACCGCAAAGTGTTGTCAATTCGTAATTCTTATTCCGAGTATTTTTTAAGGGGAAAAATTAGCAAAGAAACAATCCTTGATCATCCAGAATTAGCATCTTTCAAGCTCACTAATAACAACAACGATTTACACATTATTCATAATACCAGCACGACATATTCAGTATTTGATGTTGAAGCTGAGTTTAGTATTTTAGACAGTATTGATACCTACGGTATCGTTCCACAAATTCAAAATGGCAAAGTTGCTCTTGCACCTTTTTCCACAATCGTTTATAATTATAACAATAGGATTCTTAAATTCGAAACCGGAGGTATTTAGAATGAAAAAACTAGCCGCACTATTCTTGGCGTCTGCCTTTGTGATAGGCTTAGCTAATCCCCTTACAAAAATGGGCGAACAGTTAAACCTAATTGATTTTTCTGCTTATGGGACAAAAACGCTAGCAGCAGAAGAACCAGGAGATGAATTTATTGTTCCTGATAAGTTAGTACTTCATTACCACCGTGATGATAATTCTTATACTTCGCTGCGTTTTTGGATTTGGACAATTGGGGTTGATGGTGTTGAAGTTCCTGCGGATGGAGTTGATGATTTTGGAATGCACATCACGATTTACCCAAAAAGAGATTATCCTCCTCATGAAGCCTATTTCTTCATTATTAAATATCAAGCAACTTGGAATGGACAAACACTTGATACCGAAATTCAATATAAAGATTACCCTCCAACTTTAGTGGGCAATCAACAAGTGTTAGAAATTTGGAGTCTTGATAATGGTACCAATATTCTTGATGTATATAAAACAAAGGCCGAAGCCTCAGGCGACCGTTTTCAGTCTGCAGATATTACTCCTGATTGGCACGCCATTCATGTTGTTGGAACTGGTGATACGACCACTAATCCTAATGCTGGAACAGTGGCTTCATATAAGGTTTATGCTTTTGATAAGAGGTATTTATTAGCAAAAGTTGCGGAACGTCCGGCAATGAAGGAAGAGTTTTTAATTGCTACTGGCACTCCTAACGCGAAAGAATTTGATATTCCTTTAGCGAGCGTGGCAAGAACTGATCTTCAATACCAAGTAGCAGCATATTTTGCGAGTAATCCGAACCGTGAAACAAGTAAAATCGTTGGTTTTACTAAATTGTACGATACAAGTAGATTTAAACATCATCTTACTTATGATGGAGTTTTAGGAGCAGTTTGTACCCCTGAAGCCACTGAATTCATGCTTTGGGCTCCCACCTCAGCGAGAGTCATGCTTAAGATTTATCAAGTCGGGACCCCCTCTTTTATGACGAATCCCTTAAGCCCGATTAATGATTTCTATCAAGGAATCGATATGGAAATTACGCAGTATGGCGTTTGGTATGCTAAAGTCGCTGGTGATTTGCATGGTAAATACTACACTTATTATATTGTCACTGCGGACGGTACCTCGGAAGTTGTTGATCCATATGCAACCTCTGCTGGTGTAAATGGACTCCGTGGTCAAGTTGTAGATTTTGCAAGAGAAGATGTCACGCCGACTGAATGGGCCTCTTTACCATTAAACTGGGATAAAACTGCCTATGATATTGGTAAACCAACTGATTTAGTTGTCTCTGAAGTTCACATCCGTGATTTAACGATGGATGATACTTGGACCGGAACTGAAGCTAATCGTGGTAAATACTTAGGTTTTATTGAAAAAGGTACTACCTACACTAGAGGTAATACAACCGTTAAAACTGGTTTTGATCATCTTGAAGAGCTAGGAGTTAATGCAATTCAAATTCTTCCTTTCTATGATCAAGATAATGATGAGCCAAATATTAAGTTTAACTGGGGCTATAATCCGCTTAATTACAATGTGCTTGAAGGCGGATATTCAAGCGATCCTTATAATGGCTTTGTTAGAATTAATGAATTTAGACAATTAGTAGCGGCTTTTGCGAACAACGCCAATAAGACAAGAATTATTATGGACGTAGTTTATAATCACGTTTCAAGTGTTTCGGCTTCTAATTTAACTAAGATTCTTCCCCGATACTTCTTTAGAACTAATGCTGAAGGTTCATACACTAATGGTTCTGGAGTTGGTAATGAAGTTAAGTCCGAGAATAAAATGGCACGAAAACTCATTGTTGATTCTTGTGTCCACTGGGTGAGAGACTATAAGATTAAAGGTTTTAGATTTGATCTCATGGGTCTCATGGATGTCCAAACGATGGATGAAGTACGACGCGCGATGTATAAGATTGATCCAGATATCGTCGTATATGGTGAAGGCTGGACCGGAATGGCCGTGAGTGGGATTAAAAATGCAACCCCAACTAATACTTCAAATATTTATCGTTATTTATACCCAACAGCCGAAGCTCCAATTGCTATTGGTGGCTTTAATGATGCTGGTCGTGATGCGATCCGTGGTTCTAATAATGCTTGGGGCGCACCTCCAAAAGAACAATATCCACAGTGGGGCTTCATGAATCAAGGCGTTGATGATATAAGAGATAACACTAGAGAAAGGGCTCTTGACATGATTCGTGGTACCCACACTGATAATGGCAGTAATCCTTATCAAATGGTCGCCTATGCTTCTTGTCATGATAACTATACGGCGTTTGACCAAATGTTATGGACGATGTCACCTGATGGTGGGAAAACCGCTCCAAGCGAAGTGGAAGCTGTTAACGCTTCTCTTGCCGCTCATGCGGCAACGATCTTCTCCCAAGGAATTACTTTTATTAATGGTGGTGAAGAAATCTTTAGAAGTAAGCGTATTTCTGAAGCCGAACTTGCCGCAACTCAAGCAAAAGGACCTGACGCTCAAGAATGGGAATACATTGTAAACATGTATGGCTACTATGTGTCACATAACTCCTATAAATCTGATGATGAATGTAATTCTTATAAATATGACCGTAAAGTAACCTACCTTTCGCAGTTTAATTCAATGAAAGAAATGATTAGAATTAGAAAGTTAGTTGGTCATTATGCCTATCCAGACGCTAGCAACCCGGAAAATGTTGATGCCTGGTCAACGGGAAATTCAATTGGCATCTTTATTAAGAGTAGTGGCAAGAGTTATTTCATCTTTATTGGTGGTCGCGCTAATGTGAGTGCAGTGCCATTTGATAATTCTGATTATTCAAGAGCCACCCTAATTCATAATAGCAAGACGAACGCTCCAGGTTATTCTGGTGGTGTCACCTTAGCAACACATCAGATTGCAATCTATTCGCTTTAATGGGACAAAATGATCATGACCAAATGCCAAAAAAATACAAAGTGGCCTTCTGGATTGTTTCGATTCTAGGGTTCATCTTGGCAATTGGCGTAATACTGATGTTAGAACAATGCGGGAAATAAAGGAGAAAAAATGAAATTAAAAGGCTTAATCTTAGGACTACTGGCAATGACTAGTACAATGTTAGTGGCCTGTAATACTGATGATTGTGTGGGTGATGAATGTTTAATTACTCCCTGTGAAGGCGATGATTGTTTTTGTACCCTCTTCCCTGATGAACCGGAATGTCAACCACTACCCATTGAGTATTTTGTCACCTTTGATTACAACTTTACTGGGGCTCCAGCACCAATTGTGGAGAAGATTGTTGGTGATGGGAATAAAATTGCAAGACCTGCTGATCCCGTTTCGCTTCAAAGTGATACTTTTGTGCACTGGTCGATGAATCGAAATGAAATTGCATATGACTTTAATGCAACAGTAAGCAGCAGTTTTGTATTATATGCAGTCTGGCAAAAAGGTAAAACTAATGGCCCAGCTCCGACAAGTATTGAAATTCAAGGACCATCAAGAGTTGTTCTTAATAAAACCGCAGAATTAATGATTAGCACTCTTCCACTTGATACAGTTGACGATGTTACCTGGTCAACCAGTGATGCCAGTGTCATTAGTGTTTCTCCATACGGAATGATTAAAGGATTAAAACTTGGAACAGCCACAATTACTGCTGTTTCAGATGCGGCAACCAATGTTTCTGATACTCTTGTCGTTGAAGTTATTGAAAAAGAACTTACTGGCTGGTGTATCGTCGGAACCTTTAGTGATTGGGCTAACGATATTAGTCGCGCCTTCTTCATGACGAAGAATTCAAGTTATAAAGGCGTTGGGACTGAATACATGTACTTAGGTTTTGAAGTCACTGCCGGAACCGAATTTAAACTCTATAATTCTGAGGATGGACGCTGGATTTCTAATGGTTGGGAAGATCAAAATGGTGCCTTTGTCACTGGTCACATTAGCCTTTCTTCGGATGGCTATGATGGCTATAATGTTAAGGTGAATCAAAACTGTAGCTTAGACATTTACTTTAAAGATTATGGCGATGGTACTTACAATTGTTACATTGGTTTAAAAACATAAAAAAGGAGAGAATATGAAAAAAAGATTACTTTTGACTACGGGACTACTCCTAGTTGGGTTGCTCTTTGGTTGTGGCGGTGGCGAGGATGACTTCTGCACATTAAATCCTGATTTACCAGAATGCGCTGAAGAACTTGAAGCACCAACATCAATCACGATTAGTGGTGCGACGACGGTAGAAGTTAATGCGACAATTTCTTTAACAGCAGATGTTTTACCAGCCGGAGCGTCACAATCAGTTTCGTGGACTTCAGACAAAAACGATGTGGCTACTGTTAGTAATGGTGTAGTTCGTGGCATGAGTGCTGGAACTGCAATCATTAGGGCTACTTCAACAGTTGATACGACAATTTCTGCCACTCATTCAGTGGTAGTTACTGGTGATGGCGTTGTAGTTCCTACTTCAATTTCCATCAGCGGACCTACTAGTGTGGCAGTTGGGTCATCAATCCAACTTTCCACTCAAGTATTACCAGCAGGAAATTGGGCAATTGACTGGACCTCTTCTGGTGCTGGTAGTGTTTCAATTGCACAAGGCACAGTGACGGGAATGACTGCTGGAGCCGTGACCGTGACAGCAGCGGTTGTTGGTTATCCTGAAGTTAAGGCCGATTATGCTGTTACAGTTACTACAAGTAGTGTTGATCCAAGTGATTACTACATTATTGGTTCAGGTTCTTTTGTGACTGGAACTCCGTGGACGACAGCGTCTGGTGTTCCAATGCAAGAAAATCCCAATCCAGATCGAGTTTCGTTCCCAACATTAGTTGCTGAATATATGGTTTTAAGTATTAGTATGTCACAAGGAGATGAATGGAGTATTAGTAATGGAACCGCAACAATTTCGACGGAAGGTTTTGAAACCGGTACTGGTAATGCGTTAACCGCAAATCAGATGCATCTTGCTGCTGATAATAAAGTAGTAGTTGATGCAACCGGAGTCTTTAGTGTTTACTTTAAAACATGGGAGGACGGTGGAACCTCTACTTGGATCGCCGCTGATCCTAATATTATTGGTCCAACACCAGATGCCGTTTGGTATGTTGTTGGTAGTTTTAGTAACTGGGCTGATAACTTAGCCTTAGCCCATGCTATGGCAGTTAATCCTAGTTATGTTGGCGCCGGAATTGAATACTTTGTGACTAATATTTCCTTCCAAGCTGGAGATCAATTTAAGTTATATAGTCCTGTAGGCACAGGACGATGGATCACTAGTGGCTGGGAAACTGATGCTGGCTCCGCTTTTGCGGCTGGTCTTATTGAACTAGTATCCGATGGTTATGGTGGAAACAATGTTGGCGTCATCAGTGCCTGTTCGCTTAATATCTACTTTAAAGATGGGCCTAATGGTCCTGACACCTATAGTTGCTGGATTGAACCAGTAACTGTCTAAAATAGAAGTAATTTCAAAAATAAAGTAAAGGAGTATTATGAAGTTAAAATGTTTATTATTGGGTCTTTTGACCGTAGCAACGCTCGCGTCTTGTGGGCCTGATGACCCTCCTCCGGGAGAGACACATACGGTAACTTTTGACAAGGGTTATGATACTCCTGAACGTTATGTTGAAGTTGAAGTTGCTCATGAAGCAAAAGTGACTGCCATTACGGTTTCAAGAGAAGGTTTTTATCTTGAGAGTTGGAACCGTGATGGAGCACCTTATGATTTTAGTACTGCAGTTATAAGTGATTTCACATTAGTAGCCTCTTGGACTGAAGAAAGAGTTGATGGTGAATATGAACAATGGATTGATTCATGGTCACAACCAGGTCATCTTTACATTCACTATAAACGTCTTGATGCGGCTGGCCCTGCTGATTATAATAAATATGCCTTATGGATTTGGCAGAATAAGCCTTTAGATTTAGAAGGTGCTTTATACGCGTATTCTGGTTCTACAAGCGGCACTGTTCCGATGCATCCGATGTCAACATCATGGATGTCAAACATTGGTGGTGGCGGGCAAGACATGGACCAATCCGGAAGAATTATTGATGTGAATTTAAATGATCCTAATATTGTTGGTGGTAAAACTGGACAACCAACTACTTTTGAGGGAGCGACTCAAGTCGGCTTCTTAATACCACAAATTAGTTCAATGGGTGGTGGATCTCACTGGGTTAGTGATGGTGGTGCCAATACTTATATTAAGAACTTCGATCAAACTATTGATGCTGGCGGACCATTACGTTCAAACGGGGCAAGACATGTTTTCCTTATTAGTGGCGCGGTTGATCAATATCGCTATACCTATAGTGATACTTATGACACTAATCCCACTGTTAGTGATACTACCGGACAATATCGTTCCGAATACGCTCTTGCGAATACTTCTCATATTGACAATCAACCTGCCGTAACTACTTCACCTTCATTTAAGCAACTGGGAATCGGATATCAAATTTTTGTTGCTTCGTTCCGTGACTCAAATGGTGATGGGTTAGGTGATATTAATGGTATTAGAGATGCTTTAGACTACTTAGCAGGTCTTGGAGTTAATGTTTTATGGTTGACCCCAGTACAAGAAAGCGAATCATATCATGGTTATGATGTGACTGATTATGAAAAGATTGATTCGAAGTTTGGAACAATGGAAGACTATGAGAATCTTCTTAGTGAAGCCCACGCCAAAGGCATGAAAGTAATGATGGACTTAGTTCTTAATCATACCTCAAAGAATAATGTGTGGTTTAAGAACTCACAGAAGGCCGTGGTGGAAAACGGAATAAATTATCGTAATTTATATCACTGGAAATATAGTGGTGATCAAGTAAGAAAAGTTGATCAAATCAATAGTAGCGTTAATCCTCCGACTGCTACTTATAAGCAAGTACCAGTGCAGAATCATGAAGACTGGTATAAGGATGGAGAATCTAGTTATTATTATTTTGGAAAGTTTGGTTCTGGGATGGTGGAACTAAATTATGATAACCAAGATACAAGAGATTTAGCAGTCGATACGGCCAAATTCTGGATGAATAAAGGTGTTGACGGCTTTAGACTTGATGCTATTAAGCATATCTATATGGCCGATGAAACTTCAAATGTTAGTAACGATGTCGTCATTGATGTTGGGGAACGAACCTTCTACGATGATGAAATGGGGCAAACGAGAACCGTTCCATTTGATTATTCAAGTGATCGTCTTAAAAACGTAAACTTCTGGAAAGAATTTGCGAATGGTGTGAAAAGAGATTATCCTAATTGTTTCTTTGTTGGTGAAAACTTTGATGGTTGGGATCAACGGATTGCTCCTTACTATGAAGCTTTAGATTCGCAGTTTGATTTTGGTTTATACTTCCATAATCATGACGCCGTGTGCAATCTTCCTAATCACCATGGGGCCGATGAGTTCCAAAATCCGATGAATAATTCGCAGCGAATTCAATCGACCTATGATATGTTTGCTAGTGGCGTTGGACCTGGTAATACAGGTGGCTATGTTAAAGCTAATTATGATGGTCGGCCTGACTTTATTAATAGTGCTTTCACTTCCAATCATGATGCTAACCGTGCGATTAATGAAGTCGCTAATTGGGGCGGTGATGTTAGTGGTACTGCAGTAGAAAAAGGTCTCGCACAGTATCATGCTGCGACCACCTTACTCCAACGTGGTATTTCATGGATTTACTATGGCGATGAACTTGGAATGTCAGGGAATACTTCAAAGCATAAAGAAATGTATGGTAGCGATAATTCAAAGGATATTTGGTACCGTCAACCCTTTAAGTGGGGTGATAATGCGGTAACTACCGATTATAAAGCAGGATCGTACCAGATTGAGTGGGATGATTATAATAAAAATAGTCTGCAAAGCGTAGCAACTCAAGATACTACTGCTGGTAGTATGTTAAAGCTCTATCAAGAATTAGGACGGATTAAAAACTTGGCTGGCTTCCCAGATCAAGGAAAGTATACTGCGATTACGGATAACGATAATGTTGTTGCCTTTAATCTTTATGATGGTGTCAATTCGATGAATGTTTATATCAATACTACTGGTTCAACCATTAGTATGAACACTACTGGTCCTGTCGTGGGTAGCTGGAATTCGACCGCCGGCAGTCTTGGTGCCTATGGTTTCTTAGTAACGCAACCGACTGGAGGCGTTACCAATCCCGGAGACTGGTATGTTGTTGGTAATTTCAGTAATTGGCAAGAAGATCTTACTAATGCCCATAAAATGACTATTAATCCTAACTATAAGGGCGAAGGAACTGAATACTATGTGACTAATGTTTCTTTCCAAGCTGGAGATCAATTTAAACTATATAATCCTGGTGATGGTCGTTGGATTACTAGCGGTTGGGAAACCGGAGAGAACTCAGCTTTTGCTGCTGGTCTTATTGAATTAGTCTCCGATGGCTATGGAGGTAATAATGTTTCGGTGCTGGTGACTTGTCGTCTTGACATCTACTTTAAAGATGGTCCTAGTGGTCCTGGAAGTTTTAGTTGCTGGATTCAAGCAAACACTACCGGTTAACCATTTAGTTTATCAATTAAGTGCGTCCTCAGAGTGGGACGCACTTTTGCTTGATGTAAGTAAATTCCTGTGATATTTTGGAGGAGATTCACTTTAATATGCATGTTTTTCATGCTATAATAAATCTCATGGACCGTTAGCTCAGTTGGTAGAGCAGCTGACTCTTAATCAGCGGGTCACAGGTTCGAATCCTGCACGGTCTACCAAGTATACAAAGTAAAAAGTCTTAATTTCGGTTAAGGCTTTTTTACTATTTAAAACCTTGTATATTGCGGAAAGGTTTTTTGAAAGACGGAAAAATGATAAAATGAGGTCATGGAAAAATTGCCAAACATCGGCTCAGCACTTGTAAAGCAATTGAATGCCGCTGGGATAGAAACATACGAACAACTGTGCGACATCGGGAGCAAAGAAGCATGGCTACGGGTTCGGGTAGTTGACCCTTCAGCATGTGCAATGCGACTTTATGCGTTTGAAGGAGCAATTCAGGGCGTGTGTTGGCATGATCTTACTGACAAAACAAAGTCGGATTTAAGTGTGTTTGCAAAGAGGATGATGAAACGCAAACAAGATGGTCTCTAACGTAAAAACGATAAACTGTGATAGCATAGAAATGTGCAAAAAATGGCATGTTTGAAAAAAAGGAAAACAGGCCGAGAATGAAATCACGAGAGTCATCATGTAAAAAAGAGAATTATCAAAGAGCCCATACAGTTAATAAAAATGCAAAATAGGGGTATGGAACTGCTAAGAAAAACCGATTCATAGTTTTAATTCTATAATTAAATTAATGAGAAGCCATAAAACACTCGGAGTTTTTCTTCTTTTATCACTTTTTGCGTGCGATGTTCCAATTGTAATTCCATCTCCTCATGTTGTTACATTCGACAAGAATTATGATACTCCTGAACGTTACGTTTCAGTTGAAGTAGCACACGAAACTCAAGTTAGTCCAATTACAGTGTTACGAGATGGCTTCTCTTTAATTAATTGGCAATTAGATGGTGTAGTCTATGATTTTGAGACCCTAGTTACTAGTGATATTACTCTTGTCGCGATTTGGAGCGAACTTTTTACGGTTACCTTTGATCAGAATTATGAAACTGAGGATCGCTATTTTGAAGTGACGGTTCTATCAGGCGAGACTGTTGCACCGATTGAAGTTTCGCGTCTAGATTATCGCTTTACAGGCTGGTTTTTAGAAGAGGTTTTATTTGATTTTGAAACTCCGATTAATGATCATTTAACTTTAGTCGCTCATTGGGAAGAAGATATTAAAGATGAAGCTTCAATGGTACATTTATACTCCATGCCAGAAGGTGTTAAAAGATATGAAGCCGCACGAATGTACATCGAGGACCAAGAAGCAGATTTATATGAAGTAATGGTTAATACTTCGCATGTTTACGTTAATCCAATTCCAGAGCGGACTGCAAGTGCGGCGGGAATCTTTAAACTACGTGGTCGTGCGACTATTACTATTAAAACAAACTATGAGATTACTCGTAATATCAATGTTTTACCAAGTGAATATCGCATTATGCCGGTTTGTGATGTTGCAACGAAGACGATTACTTTTGAGATCTATAATCCTGGTCAATATGTCATCGAACCAAATCGAGATTCAAATCTTGCCATTCATCTTTTTATCGATGAACTAAAGGTGGACGCTAGTGGTAGCGAAGTTAATTATTATGAAAGCCTGATTGAGAATGGTGATACGATTATCCGTTTTCCAGCAGGACTGCATCATAAAGATAATTCGAGCTATATTGATAGTAGTGGCTTTATTAGTCCTAATAGTAACACGACAATCATTCTTGATTATGGGGCGGTGGTACAGGCTAAGATTCGTGCGACAGGGAAAACAAATCTTAAAATCATTGGCGGGGGCATTCTGGATGGAACGACCTTTTCTCGTAATCAAGGCGGAAATTCAGTTCCCATTAATCTTCGCGAGTCTACCGATTTACTACTAAGTGGGTTTGCGATTCTTGATCCTGGAGCGTGGGTCACGAATCTTTATTACTGTACTGATTTTGTGATTGATAATATGAAAGTAATTAGTTCTCGAGCGAATGGTGACGGAATTACCCTTCAATCGTGTCAGAACGGAGAAATCATGAACTGCTTTGTGAGAAGCTTTGATGATTCTTTGGTGGTTAAGAATTATACTAATCCCGAAGGACAATGGACTAATCCGTCCGCGCGGAGAAGAGCCAGTATTAATCTTAATTTTCATGACATTATTCTGTGGACTGATCTAGCTCAATCAATGGAAATTGGCTATGAAACCGCAGGAGAAGAAATTAATAATATTGATTTTAGTAATATTACCGTTCTTCATAATTTCCATAAGCCCATTATTTCAATCCATAACGCGAACGATGCCTATGTCCATGATATTACCTATCAAGACATTACAGTAGAAGACGCTTCAATGGGTCTTGGTGATGCGGGACTTGGAGAAAACGGCTATAATTCAACTTCTTTAATTGAAATCACAGCACGATCTAGTTCTAATTATACTCATGTCCTTCCGATTGGTGATATTAATGACGTGTCAATTTCTAATGTTTTAGTAAAATCTACTCGTACTGGCCTTAATCTTGCAGTTCATATTGTGGGACAACAATATATGGTTATGGACGATTACTATTTAAGCGAATCATATGTTAATAATGTTTTAATTAATGGTGTTAAAATTGTGAATCAAATACTTGATCAGAATTATGAATATTTAATTACGAATGACTATGTAACAAATCTTGAAATCATTAATACCCTTGAAAGAATTAGTGGTTCTAGTGTGAAACGCTTTATGACAAACGCGGAACTAGCGACACTTCAAGGTATCAGAATTAGTGTGAATTAACGATAAGCAGTTTTCTCTACCTATTTTACGATTTAATATCTTCACTTAAAAACCGTTAATCAAGTAAAATTTTATTAATGAAGAACTTTAAAAACTTAAAACGCGTTTTTGCAGTAGTCCCGATTTTTTTTGCCTTAATTGGTTGTGGTCCTGATGAGCCACCACCACCAGTAACTCATACGGTCACTTTTGATAAGAATTATGAAACTCCAGATCGTTATGTCGAGGTCACTGTTTCAAGTGGCGATACCATTTTTGGAATTTCAGTTTCACGAGATGGTTTTGATTTAAAAGCATGGCAACTTGAAGGTCAGAATTTCGTTTTTGAAACCACGCCAATTACACGTGATATTACTCTTGTTGCACTTTGGGAAGCAAAAGAAGACAACCGCTTAGAAGTAACAACTACTAAAGTTGTGACATATGCGGTTCCAGACATTTTTGTCACTTCGCCTTTAGTGACGGCAATGGTCGAAAACGAAGAACTTTTTGTTTATAATGTAAAAACTAATTACCTCCGTCAGTTCACTTGGTCGATTCAGCGCGAAGATACTCCAGTGGCCCTGTTTGATTTTGCAGGACAAGTTGATATTTCTTTGACAGTTAATAATGATAGTCCGATTAGTAATGTTAGTGTTTCACCAATGATATTTGGCATTAATCCTACCGTTACGGGAAATAAAATTGCTTTTACAATTGATCAGCCAGTAACGTATACGATACAGTACACCCTTAGTGGGGCGAGAAAGGCTTTCCATCTCATCACTAATCCTCTTGAAACTGAAGCCGAAAAAATTGATCCAAATAACATTCCTGAAGATGTGATTTATGTTGGTCCCGGCATCTATCATTCGTGGGCGATTCCGACAGCCAGTAATAAAACGATCTATCTTGCTGGAGGGGCCTATGTCTATGGCCAAATTAGAGCTGAATTAGTTGATAATCTCATAATTCGTGGTCGTGGCATTATTGCTGGAGAAATCTTTAATCGCACAGCCGAGGCCGAATTCTATCTTCCGGTAGAGATTAAATCAAGTTCCCATATTACGATTGATGGAATTAGTATTTTTGATCCTGCAGGATGGGCAGTAACTTTATATAACTGCACTAATGTAACAGTCAATAACATCAAGATCATTACTAGTCGTCCTAATGGTGATGGGATTTCGGTCCAAGGATGCCGTGATGTTAACATTAAGGGTGGTTTTGTCCGAACTTGGGATGATAGCATCGTAATTAAGGATAATGATGATCATAATACTGAAAACGTAGATGTTGGTGGAGTTTCAGTATGGACTGATTTAGCACAATCTTTAGAGATTGGCTTTGAAACACGTGGTGAATACTTGAGAAATGTAACCTTTCATGACATCGTGATCATTAATAATTTCCATAAACCCGCTATGTCAATTCATTTATGTGATATTGCAGATGTTTCACAAATCAGATTCCAAAATATCACTTTAGAAAATGGCATGATGTTAGGCGATCGCATGAATGATCAAACCGAAGACTCTGATCCTAATAATAACTTCTTTATTGATCTAAATATTGCCTTTAATGCCGATTGGTCGAGTCCAGATTCACAGGGCAATCTTGGAACCATCAATGGTGTCTTTTTTGATAACATTAAAGTCATGAAAATTGATAGTAGTATTCGGACAAGACTTGGAGGCGATTCCAATACTTCACGAGTACGTAACGTCAACTTTTCTAATATTGATTATGCCGGAGCTGCCGTTAATAAAGCAGAAGATTTAAAACTATTTTTAGGTAATGATTACGCAGACGCGCCAAATTTCTTAGGAACCACACTAAGTGCGGTTAGTGGCGCGAGTCTTGAAAGTTTCAAGATCTATGAGAATGTCCTTGAAGATGATGAAGTCGCAGTGACACAAGTCGCTGTGCCATATCAAAGCGGTCTTATTGTGCCTGATTTTGCTTACTTACAAGGTGATTTACCGTTCTCAGGAATGCCCATTAGTACTGGAGTTGAAAGCGTTAATGTCACTCATGGAGCTGGAACGATGAGTAGTTCCCCATATGATGATGGTAGTGGTGATTACGCGGACCCCCTATATCCCGGCGTTAATGCTTTTGATGGTGATAAAAACACAATGTTCAAGAGTTTAGCTTGGAAAGATGAGGCTAGTGAGTTTAGTGCTCTCACAATTGAATTTGATGATCTAAGAACGATCGGAACGATTCGCATCTTTTTAGATTCTAATAATGTCTATTCGCAAAAGTTTGTCATCCAAGTTAACGGTCGTTTTAGTCAAGGAGGCACCGTCGGGACAAATTATACAAGAGTCTTGCCGTTAGCCACATATGAATCTTCTCCGAAGACGGGAAATTCAATTGATATTAATTTTACCGTTCATGATTATAAAGCGATTCAGCTAAGAATTTTCCGCATTGATGGTTTAACTGGTGCGGCGGCAATTCAACCAGTCTTTTCTCAAGGCGTTGCCTCAATTAATGAAATTGAGTTCTATGGCCCATCTTACT
>JAISVG010000004.1 GCA_031271635.1 Erysipelotrichaceae bacterium | reverse complement strand
GACAATTCTTATCTTTGGTGTTATTTCGTATAAATTGAGAATTGTTTGATAGAGATCGCGATTAGGTGAATCATTTAAATCACGGTAATTAAACTCTTTTTCAAGACACTCATTCATTGATTCAAAACCTGTAAAGAATTGATATTGTTCAAATAAACTAGTAGTAACAACGACTTCATACTCATCAGTTGGCGCACGCCCAGCAACTAGATTATTACTGGCAAAAGTGGCATAATATAGTTTATTACTAGCATATGATTGCATTGATTGATTGCTGTCACTAAGGAAAAAATTTGCTGCTGGAAGACGAAATTCAGGGCTTTTTTTGATTTGCGTAAATGTCTCTTTAGATACAAAGACGATTGAATACTCATTTACAAATTTATCTTTAACAACGTTTTGATAGTTGGAATCATTAAGAAAATTTTGCATGTCATGGGGATCAACATTGCTGCTAATTATCTTTTCAATAGTAAGTACATAGTCATTGAAGTAAAACTCATTATTGAGATCACTAGAAATGGTGATTTCTTCATCCTCCACTAGTTTTGAAATAAAGTTTGAGACAATAATTTTATTTATTGATGGCGGAGCAATTAAAGTGTCTTTAAATCTTATTGGTTGATCGATAACAACAAGTGATAGTTGTAGCCCGAGTAAGTCTGAATTTACTCGCAGCATCGGCAGTGGATCAGCACCTAACTCACTAAGTGCATCATATAAAGGCGCTCCAGAAAAGTATCTATTCATTTCTAAAGTAACGTCGTTGGTTTCGAAAAGATAGGGCTGCGAAAAAATGGCATTATTTTCCGTGATGGCGTTTTTTGTAGCAGTAACATAATCATAAGTCGCGATATTAGTATAAACGAAAATCATCGCCATATTTAAGATGAGGAGGAAAATCGAAAAGATATTCCGCCATAGTTTATTCTTAAAAAGCACTGTGGAATACTTAAAAACGAATTTAGGAGGAAAAACATTAGATGCTTGATAAGTTGCATTAAGAGGACTAGGATTTAATTCTGTCTCCGTTTCAGAGATAATAAGTATCGTGATCGCTTTTCCTTGATACTCAAGATAAATCTCATTAAAAACACTAAGTAGCGTTGAATCACTAATCAAATAGTCTTTTCTACTAGTACCATCACTTACTTGGATTCTGACAATATTATTTTTGATACGATAACTAAGATGATCAAGGAGTGGTAAAAAACCATCGATGTTATGATTTACAAGATCAACTTCAAACGAATTCTGATTTAATGAAAATTGGGAAATTATTCGTCCTGAGTTAAGGAGGACTAAAAAGTCAGCATAAATTGATGCCATTTTCATGTTATGAGTAACGACGATAATTGTTTTACTAAGCGAAAAGCGCTTTAGCAAATCAAATATAAGATGACTGTTTTCCTCGTCAAGATTTCCAGTTGGTTCATCAAAGAGAATAATGCTTCCACCCTTAGCAATGGCTCTTCCAATCGCGAGACGCTGCTTTTCGCCTCCCGAAAGTAGTTTTGTTGGTGTTTGTTTTTTACTGAGTAGACCTATTGTTACTAAAATGTCATCAATAGCTTTCAAATCATCAGAAATCATCCTGAGATTATCGACTACACTAAAATCATCAATCAGATTAGCTTCTTGAAAAACATATGTGACATTCTGGCTGATAAAACTTCTTAAAAAAGATGCATCGCTGAAATTAATCTTTTTATCATCAATCAAAAGTTCACCAGTGGTCGGAGTCTGTAAAAGACCAATAATACTGAGTAAAGTGCTTTTTCCACTCCCGCTTGGTCCCGAGATGACAGTAATCTTGTTTTCAGGAATCTTAAGTGATAGATCTTTCAATGCAAAAAAATCTTCATTTCCCAATTTAAATGCTTTAGAAATAGTTTTTAACTCAATCATGCAATTATTGAACAATCAAAGCATTTTTTACAAAACTATAGTAAGTTTGAATGATGCTTTTATGATAGTTTTCAGTGGTATAGTCGCTAGAAAATGTATAAGTGAAAGTAAAGAAGTTGGTGGATAAATAGTCATGTTTTCCATCATTATAAAAAATAACGAGATCGGCATCAATTCTTTCATTATAATCGGGCCATTCATAAGAAAAATATGAGTCAGCTAGAAATGATAAGTCTTGACTATAATTAATGAACATAACATAAACATATGTATCCTGATAAAAAGCAGAGAAAATCTCATTTAGGAAATCTTTAGTGATTACAGAACACTTATTTTGGACATCAATCACAAAGGCTGAGAATAGCGGATACTCCTCAGGAAAATCAGAACCTGACAATTCATGATATCCACTTATCTTACTAAAGACAGTGGATTCATTTCCACAATAATAAAAGGCAGCGTCGTATTTATCTAAAAAAGCAATTGCATCATCAAATGGATTTGAACCACACGCTACCAAAATTGATGTTAAAGTAATTGAATTGAGTAATAGTGCTTTCTTTTTCATAATAATCTCCAAAACCAGTTTTGAATAAGTGTAGCATCACGATGCAAAACTATAGACTAACGTGATAAGTGGCTGTCTCGAGTCCAAACCATTGACTACCGAAGTACGAAACTCGATGTGCCACTGAAAACGTCGGGGAAACGGTCGAATTAGTTCTTGCAAAGGCAAAGAAACCAAGATACTCAGCTGAGTATAAATTGTAATTATTGTCCCATAGAATATCGTAATCAGTCTCATAGTAATTGGAAGCCACATTAGTCCTACTAACAACACTTAGTTGATCAATCGAGAAATTCACTGACGCAGAAATTGATGGACCACTAGAATCAACTCCAATACCAATGGTGCCGCTAAAGTTTGCATATTCATTCTTCGGAGCCCATTGACCCATAGTTTTGTTAGAGCCTAGATTGGCATAAGAATTAACAACACGCGTATACCAAGTATCGCTATGGCTTCCTATTCCTAAAAATCCCCAATCACGTCGACCCACTGGGCTTGTAACTACTCGATACACTACACTGAAAGTATTAACATTATTAATGTTCTTAAGCAAGACTTGCTGAATATTAGTTTGATATTGCAGATGTCCTCCATCAAATCTTTGATAAGAGTTTTTTCTGAATGTTGTGCCGCTATACGGAACCCTTTGTTCGTCGATGCTAAAGCCATAGAGAGCACAATCTGCCTTAAATTGTTGGGGTTGGCCTGATGGCGCGGGAACATGAGGCACTATTACGGATCTAATTCCATCATCAACATAAGGCAACATAGCAGATGCCACTGGGTCACTTGATGTTGCCCAAACAGTTAGAAACACGAAGGATAGGAAAATAATTTTTTTCAATTTTGCCTCCTAAGCACTTTATAATCATATTATACATAATTTTAGAATGAGAGAAATCATTAAAATGAAGGATGATTTTTGGGAAGACATTATAAATAACTAAGTCTAGCCATAAAAACAAATTCACATGTTGTATTAGCGACATCCTCTTTTGGTTTTGTACTTCGTGTGGTAATTACCTGCAATTTCGGAATGAATTTCGCTTTTTTAGGTTTTATCGTGCTGGTTCCGTTGATTTCGTCAATTAAGAATCTGTTCATTAAATACCATTTCTGGCTTTCATTCATCCAGTATGTAATGTCTTTTGCCGTGATGTTATTAATCCTTGGTTCATAATTCCTTTTTATTTCAATATTTTTCCTGCTAATTATTTAGGTCTTCGATTCCAATTGCTATGATGGGAGTCCTAATAATCATGGCTTTGGTCCGCTTAGCAATTACGTTTCAAAAGAGCCCTCCCCCAACAGACATGAATCAGTTAGTAATACGTAGTCCCAAAAAATCAAGTGATATCTTTCAATTTTTCCATTCCAGTCGTGATTTCTTTAGGATGAAATGATATAATTTTTAAGAAAATCTTACTTCCAAAAAAACAATGCGAAAGGAGAGATAAATGGATTACATGAAATCTGAAGGCGTCTATGTTGGACTAAGCGATGAGAATATCGTCGTCATTTTGGATTTATTTACCAAGGGAGTATTCATTATTAGTACCGTTGATAATGGGAGAGTATTACCGTTAGGACTTGGAGAGTATAAATTACTAAATAATGAATTTATCATCGAGCCACAAAGGGCGTGGATTTTTATGCTTCCTAATCCCAAAAGAATTATTGGGGAAATTATTCCTAAATCGGTACTAAAGTTTAACGGAATCACTGCTTATTACCATGCTAGTATCAGAGATCGTGAGCCATATGTGATATATGTCGATGATGTGACGCGGAATCCGATGCCAGAAAGATATGGTAAGGATGTCATTAACAGTTTATCTGGTTTTGATTTTTTAAAGCATGATTTTGATGGTTACAATTTGAATGCTGCCTTAGAGGCGGCCGGTATTGATGCTGAAAAACTGAGGAATTCGAGCGGAGACGAGTCCTTCTTTCGGGTAAAAAGTGATGTAAAATCGCCTTTAAATCGTGCCTTACTCTATGATAATGTTACCGGAAAGAAAATACCAGGCGCTTATTTTGATGAACATGGTGAACTAAAGTATCGTCCCGAAGTAGTGAAGCGGTTTATTTCTCATGAGGAGGCCGCGGCTACGGGAAATTGGTCTAATGTTAGTTATAATCTTAAGGCTGATCAAGAGCAAGAAATTAAAAGAGTTGCAACTATGAATCATGAAATTCTGGACCGTATTAATGGAACTTATACGAATGAAAAACAATATGATGTTTTTAGTAGTCCTGAAGAAATGTTGCAGTATGCGGGAATTGATGAAAATGATCCCTTACGTGAGTCGTTAACTACTTTAGAAGAAAAAACTAATCCATCAACGACTTCAGTAGTTAAAAATGATGATCAAGCGATAGTAACTAGTAGCGATGAATCGTTGTTAAATGATGTTGAAACTATAAAGGAACATGATGTTCAAGAAGGAATTCAAAAGGAGGATTCGAAAATGAGTGTAGATGAAAATAACGTAAATAGCGGGGTTTTACCATTAGTTTATTGTTTTGGATACCAAAAAATTTATTTCTTTGCCGGTAAGTATCATTATCTAGTGATGTTTTTATTAGTCCAAGATAAGGAAGCAAAAAAGATGTTTCTAACGACGATTGATGATGATAAGAGAAATCTTGAAGGCTGGCGTGAAGTGATAAAAAGGGTGGCTCAGGATATTAACGAAGCTAAATATCTCCTTTTCCGTGACACCACATTTAATTTTAATTTAGAAACTAATGATATTTTGCCCGAAACTGTACTATGTAAAAACATTGCCGATATTGATTATCGAGAAGATTCTCGTAATGAAAGCGTTGCCCTAGCTGACCAAATTAGTCAAGCTTTAACTGATTTTAGAATTGATGCAAGTATGAGTCTTCAAGAGAGTTTTATCGCTCTCATGGCTTTACTAAAAGACATGAAAATTAAGGACATCAAAATTATTTAAGGGCCGTTTTATTTTAGGCATCTTCAATTAATATCAGGCGCGTGAATTCTAACAGGCGAAACATAATCTTCATTTAAGAAACCCCTAATATACTTGATTGAAGTCATGTATTTAGAATACGAATGCAGTTTTATTAGTTATCTCGATAAACATATTGATTAAAGATTACTTTTGATTTATTCGTCGTTTTGAATTAGTGATCATTAAATAAGTGCGATTGGATTGATGTGTTGGAGTCATGAAAAGGTTTCCCGTGACCATCACTACAAGAAGAAGTAGAGGACATAAATGAAAAAAATATTGTATTTTGAAGTTCTTTCACGAATGATGAAATTATTGCTTAAATCGATAAATAATATGTAATTATGATAGTGTAATAAAATGTTTGGAGACATATATGCATAAAATAATTGAACGGGTTGAATATTCAAATCGGCTTAAAGATGTTAAGGAAAAGAATGTTATAAAAATAATAACTGGGATAAGGAGATGTGGGAAGTCGGTTTTGCTTTCTCAGTTTCAAGATTACTTAAAGCAAAATGGTGCAAGTATAGATCAAATTGTCTCACTTAATTTTGAAGAATTGAAAACGAAGAATTAACAGACTATAGAAAACTCAATGAATACTTAGTTGCAAAAATAGTCAAAGGTAAGTATACCTATATCTTTTTGGACGAAATTCAAATGGTGAAAGACTTTCAAAAGGTCGTTGATAGTATTTATGTCAAAAACGGAAAGAATGATATCTTGGTCGATATCTACATAACAGGGAGCAATTCATATTTGCTTTCAAATAGAATATCTACCCTTCTAACAGGTAGATTTGTCGAAATATCAATGCTGCCACTTTCCTTTAAAGAGTATCTTTTGTTAAAAGAAGATGCTAGACCCAATGTATTACAGGGTTTTAGTCCATACGGTATTGCAATTAAGAATGTTTCCGATAAGCCCGATAGAAATGCAATCAAAGCAGAACTGAATTGGACCAGAATTGCGTTTGATGACTATATTAAATTTGGTGGTTTTCCGCAAACCCTTGAAATGGACGCCGATACTTCAATAGATAATTATTTAGCTGGAGTTTAAATACTGTAATCGTTAAAGACATTATGGACCGCGAGGTAACGGTGGATCTTGAAATTTTAAGAATGATACTCAGATTTGTCGTCCATAGTGTTGGCAGCCCTATATCAAGTAGTAAAATTGCCAATACCTTAACTTCAAATGGAAGAAAGATTGTTTATAACACTGTAGAAAAATATCTTGGATATTTAAAAGACAGTTTTATAGTGTGTGAAGTCGGTAGATATGATATCAAAAGAAAAGAATATCTAAAGCGGCAAGCTAAATACTATATTGTTGATGTCGGACTTCGCAATATGTTGCTTGCAAATAAAGAAACGGACTTAGGACATGTTTTGGAAAACATTGTTTATTTAGAGCTTTTAAGAAGAAATCCAAAGAGCATAACGGTTGGTAAGGATGAAAAAATCGCTATTGGAAAGTTTGATACAAAAGAAGTTGATTTTGTTGTTCAAAACAAAAATGGAACAAACTATTATCAGGTTGCTGCAAACTTAACGGATAAAAACACTCTTAACCGAGAACTTGAGCCGCTTAATGCCATAAGAGACCACTACCCAAAGTTTATAATAACGCTTGATGAATACACCGCCGGAAATACATATAACGGAATTAGAATAATTAATGTATTAGATTTTTTATTAGAAGAAGCATTTTAATGCTCTTTTTTACAATCAAGCGAGTTAGTGAGAATATCCTCTGAACATAAAAAGCGATCGCGCGCATTAGGAACAGTTCCGTTTTAATTCTCTTTCTGTAACATCAATGCTATCACGGTCATGTCGCAGTATTTCGAAGCCTGACTGCGACATTTATTATAAAATTGCATGATTTATAATTTTCAAACCTTAATTAAAAATGATAGAATTAAAACATGAGGTCTTTTTCTAAAAAACTATTCGTCTTCGTCTCACTTTTAATGCTTTTATCCATTAATACTGTCACTTTAAATGGTAATAAAGTATTAGTCCAAGCGGGGTCAAATGAGACGCTGGTCGCTAAAGACTATGAGACTCTTAAAACTATTGCCCATGATGAAACAAAAGCTGAGTATCAACTAGTGACGGGAACGATTCATTTTCCAACCGCTATTGATTTAACACGAGATATTCGTTTTGAGGCGGTTGGGGCACCGGCAGTCTTTATTTTTGATAACACTATTGAATATCCCCGTAATACCAAAGTTGCCGGTGATCTTATTGATCAAGATGGCAATTATGTCTGGTCTGCTAAAGACTATGATCGTCATTTTGTAATGTGGACAAAAGATCATACCAAACGACTGTCAGTTTCCTTTGCGAATATTATCTTCCGTTCAAGTAGCGGCATCGGTGGCCTATCGGTGCCAAATGGTGGGGTTAATCTTCTCATTGAAAACTGTGTCTTTGAAGGCCTCGGGGAAGATGGTTTCATTAATGGAGCCGCGATCCACTGTACGGAGTATTCAAATAGCCTTTATAACGCCCTTCCATCACCTGATTCTCGAAATATTATGGCCTTTACTTTAGAAATACGTCGCACGATTTTCATTCGTAATCGCGCCTTGGTTGCCGCGGTTTTTACTGCGAAAGTACCAAGTGGCGCCGGTTTTCCCCGAGCCAGGTATCAAGATTGCCGTTTTCTTAATAATTATTATAGCGATGCCTTTGGCGGTTCGGCTATTTATAGTGAAGCGATTCCTTCTTTAGCTTTTATTGATACGATTGAGTCGATTTGTGATGATTTAGAGACCGCACAAATTGAAACTGTTAATCAAGAATTTGTGATTCGAAAGAATGACCAACAAGTCCATGGTTGGAAAGACCGTGAGGGTAATATTATTGAATTGAATAAGGGTCAAGTAAGTCTTTCTCAAGGGGTTTTTCCCATCTGGCGCCCGATTAATCAAGGTGGTCTTGAACCATGGGCAGTAGCGCTGATTATTGTTTTTGGGATTACGATCTTAGGAGCTGGGAGCTTTTTCATCGCTTTTAGACTTAAAAAGCAAAAACAAATGAAAACTTTAGTCTCTGAAGCCTCGGTTTCAGAAATCATGATTCAAAGTGAAGTTCTCGAAGATGTTACAACCAAATATCATTTAACCGCAAGAGAAAAAGAGATTCTTCTTTTGATCGTGACGGGTAAGACTCAAGTCGCGATTGCTAAGGAGCTGTTTATCAGTCTAGCAACAGTTAAGACCCATACCGCGAATATTTACAGCAAATTAGGCATTAATTCGCGCTTTGAATTATTTGCAAAACTTTCTTCAACTAAATAAATAACCAAAATCATCCTCATCTTCATGCTAAAGGATGATGAATCCTTTGATTATTTTCTCTATAAATAGAGTGTTCCATGATAAAAGGAGGGAATTAAATGGGCTTTTTTAACAAAATAAAAAATGCAGTTTTAGGGAAGAAAGATGAGCTTGAAAATAAGGTGATTGATAAAATCATCCCCGGAAGAAAAAGTAGCGCTTTAGAGGTGATAAATGATTATCAAACCGAGAACCAAAATCAGATGTGTGAAGGATTATCCGCACACGAGGTAGAGTTAAAGAGACGTCAAGAAGCAAATGAACTAAGGGCCGCTGAACTTGAGGCCGAAATGCAAGAAAGAATGATGGCAAAGGGTGGTTTTATTGACTCCCTTGTTAATGCTCAGACCGAAATGATGAATGCGGCGACTACAGCTGTAAAGCAAGAACAACAAAAGCAACGCCTTGCTGATGAGGAAGAATAAATGAAAACAACTCTTAAAAGCACCATCTTAATGATGTTAGGCAGTTTCATACTCTCATCTTGTGGTATTGAGCTTCCCTTAGGCAATCTTAGTCTTGGAACTACCCCCGATATTCCGACTTGGACTGATGAATTTTTGGCTGTTAGAACCGTTAATGAAGCAGTCGTAGTTTTTGAATCAAATGGCTGGGAAAATATTGAGACTTATGAATTAGAGGGCTATGTTGCTGGCATTAAAGATCTTGAAACAAAGCCCCACATGTTGGTGGCCTATGTCGCAATGGACGTTGCGGCAGTGGAAGCCCAGTTTGAGCAATTGGCAATGGCTTTTACGGAGCTTCAAAATCTTGGCGAAACCGAACTCCAAATTATTCTGGCATCACTTGTCGAAGATGGAATAACCGACTTGAATGTTAGTGATACCGCCGTCTCGTACTTTGAAAATGGTTATCATTGCTTTATTAGAATGGCCGGAAATACCGTTTTAATTCAGGGTCCAGGAGATGAAGATATTACTCAAGATGATGAAATTCTTGGTGAGTATAATCTTCCAATGACTTTAAAAATTACCCACCATAGAAACGGTGGAAATGAAGCTACTTTAATTAAAGTAGGACAGGATTATTATGCGACCTTCATTCAAAGTTCGGTTCGTCAGTATCGTTTTCTTAAATATGATCCTAGTAGTGAAACATGGACGGCCTATGAAGACACCGAGTTTAGTAGTTGGGCGATGCGGCAAACCATCAGGGCCTCCGAACTTGAAGACTTTTTAAGAAATGGGGCTTATTTTGGTTTTATGCTAGATTTCGCCGGTAATTATGAAGTTATTGGTTCAGATACATACTTAGATCGTAGTGTCACCATCTTTTCTGATGGGACAAATATGATTGATGTGGATGATGAATATGGGATTGTTTTAAGAAAAGCACATCAAGC
>JAISVG010000092.1 GCA_031271635.1 Erysipelotrichaceae bacterium | reverse complement strand
AATCCGATAATTTTGATTTCATCAAACGGAAAACTGCAGGTTCAAAACACGATTAAGGGTAATCGTAAAGCGGTCGCCTATCTTCTAGAAATGCTTCAGAAGCATGGGGTAGAGGCTAAAGATAATTTCTTTGATCGGCCACTCTACTTAGTTCGCACTTCAAAGAATGATACCTACGATTTCTTAAAGCAGGAATTAAAACGTCGTTATCCGAAGTTAGTCATTAAAGAGTCAATTGTTGGTCCAGTTATTGGGGCTCATGTCGGCTGTGGAGCCTCAATTATTTTCTTTGAGGGAGCCCCTCGCTTTAAGATTTAATTGCTTTATTTTGTTTTAACAACGATAATAATGATATGGAATCGAAGAATAAGCTGAATAGTTTCTTTGTTGATTGTTTTTATTCTATTCTCCGTGCCGAAGAAAGAGTTTTAAGTAATCTCTCACAAAGGAAGTTGTCTTTAAAGGAAATTCATGTCATTGATGCCGTTTTTTGTGAAAGAAAGGTGCACCGAAATTCTTTTTCTAATATTGCCAAAACGCTAGGAATTACTCTTGGAACCTTGACTACTTCCTTTAATCGTTTAGAGCGGAAAGGCTATTTAATGAAGAAGCGAGACGAGACTGATAAACGGATTTTTTATATTGACCTAACTCCGCTAGGAGAATTAATTAATGAGGAGCATTTAAGGTTTCATGACACGATTGTTGATCAAATTACAAAGCGATTGGATCAAAAAGAACTAGACTGCCTCACCAAAGCCCTTGATATTTTAAACAAGTATTTTAACGCTTTATAAGTCGAATGATATTGGCTATATATTTAGACATTGTCTAACATTTTTCCTTGCAGTCTGGTGAATTATTAATATAATTAATACTAGACAAAGGAGAAAATATGGCAGTACCGTTTCGAAGAATTTCAAAAACAAGTAAACGAATGAGACGTACTCATTTCAAGATTACCGCCACTGGTTTAGTGACCTGCGCTCATTGTGGCGCTTTAATTAAATCACATCAGATTTGCCCTCAATGTGGCTATTATGATGGAAAGCACGTAGTAGTAGTGAAAGCAGAACGTAAAGAGCTAGCAGAGAAGGCAAAAGAAGCCGCGAAAAACAAAAAAGAGAAGAAAGAAAAGAAAGCAAAGAAGGAAGTTAAGGAATAATGACATATAACAAGTATATTGATCATACCTTACTAAAACCTGATGCAAGTCCAAAACAAATCAAGAAACTCTGCCTTGAAGCCAAAGAATATGACTTTAAGTCCGTCTGTGTTAACCCTGTTTATGTGCCACTAGCCGTAAAACTTCTTGAAGACACGGATGTTTTAGTTTGCACGGTGATTGGTTTTCCCTTGGGACAAAACCTGACTAAAACCAAGATCGCGGAAGCAAAGCTTTGCGTTAAACTCGGTGCGAAAGAAGTTGATATGGTTCTTAATGTTGGTTATCTTAAAGCTCGTCGCTATAAGTTTGTTACTGACGAAATTAGAAAGATTAAGGCCGCGGTCGGAAAGGATATTGTTCTTAAAGTCATTTTAGAAACCGCCTTATTAACAAAGGACGAAATCATTGAAGCCTGTCTTCTTTCTCGCGAGGCCGGAGCTGATTTTGTTAAAACTTCAACCGGTTTTGCTGCCGCTGGAGCGACTCTTGAGAATGTTCGTCTTATGCGCGAGATCGTTGGCGCTTATATGGGGGTTAAGGCCAGTGGCGGAGTGAAAAACCGTGAACAAATGTTACAAATGATTGAAGCTGGGGCCTCAAGAATCGGCACTAGCAGTGGCGTCGAAATAATGAAAAGTGAGGTGAAATAATTATGCCAAAAACAGTTGCAAAAGCTGATGAGCAATTAGAAGAACTTTTAAAACGTTTTAAACGTAACGTCAATCGTTCGGGAGTCCTCGAAGATGTTAAAAAGCATCGTCATTTTATGAATAACGCTTTGAAGCGAAAAGTGAAAAGCGAAAACGCTCGTAAAAAAATTCGTAAATAGTTTAGTTTTAATGCTATTTAGTCATAATAATTGTAGAATATTATTATGCCAAGTGAAAAAGTTATGGTGAATGGTGGTTATCCGATCCATAACTTTTTTGATGTTCTTGATAAAACTAATTATTACATCCATCATGAGAAAGATGTTGACCTCATCAAAAAGTCCTATGAATTCGCGAAAGAAAAACATGACGGACAGTTTCGTAAGTCTGGAGAGCCTTATTTACAGCATCTAATCGAAGTGGCTTATATTTTAGCGACCCTCCAAGCTTCTCCTATTACTATTTCCGCTGGCTTTCTTCATGATGTAGTCGAAGACTCTGGAGTCAGTATCGAAACAATTCAAGAATTATTTGGTGTTGATGTTGCCTCTTTAGTAAACGCTCTTACTAAGATTCAGCGTTTAAAACTTTCAAAGCGCCCAGAAGAAGAATTAGTATATGAAGATCAACGGAAAATTTTCCTTGGGATGGCCAAGGACATTCGGGTGATTATTATTAAACTCGCGGATCGCCTTCATAACATGCGAACTCTGATGGCCTTATCTCGCGATCGGCAACTAATTCTTGCAAGAGAAACCTTAAATGTTTTCACCCCTATTGCCCACCGACTTGGGTTAAACATTATTAAAGTTGAACTTGAAGATTTGTCACTAAAGTACCTTGAACCGGAAAAGTATCAGCAAATCTTTGATGCCCTTCATTCAAAGGAAAAGAATTTAGCTAAATCACTTGATGCATTAAAAAAACGAATCGCAGGGATCCTTCTACAACATCAAATCCCTTTTGAGATTTTAAGTCGAGTGAAATCAATCTATTCAATCTATCTTAAGATTTATGAAAAAGGATATAGTTTTGAACAGATATATGATATCTTGGCGCTAAGAATTTTAACTGAAACTGAA
>JAISVG010000084.1 GCA_031271635.1 Erysipelotrichaceae bacterium | reverse complement strand
TTCCTTCTTTACCAAGGACTTGGGCCGAGGTTCCTGCTGCACGGGCCATTTGTCCGCCTTTTCCAGGAACTAGTTCGATGTTATGAACGACACTACCTTCAGGAATGTTATCTAAAGGTAAGGCGTTACCAACTTTAATGTCAACATTATCGCCCGAATAAATGACGGTTCCTACTTGTAAGCCTAAAGGAGCAAGGATATATCTTTTTTCACCATCCTTATAGACTACTAATGAGATATTAGCATTCCGATTAGGATCATACTCAATCGTCTTAACTGTAGCTGGAATATTGTCCTTATCTCTTTTAAAATCGATAATACGATACTTTCTTTTATGGCCTCCACCAACATGTCTTGTCGTGATGACTCCTTGATTATTACGGCCACCACTTTTAGATAAAGATTCAAGAAGACTCTTTTCTGGAGTTGCGGTCGTGATTTCGCTAAAAGTCGAATTCGACATATTACGACGTGATGGGGTATAAGGTTTATATGTTCTAATCGGCATAACTATTCTCCTTTATCCTCAAATAAACTAATGGTGCTGCCTTCTTGCAATTTCACAATGGCTTTTTTATAACCGGAAACAGTACCTTTATGACGGCGATCCTTCATGACTTCTTTTGCGTGGACATTAATCACTCTTACTTTTTCAACATTCACATTATAAAGCGCTTGAATGGCCTTCTTAATCTCTAAGCGATTCGCGTCTTTTCTCACTTTAAAGGTCACTGTATTTCCCGCTTGATTAGCAAGCATGGCTTTTTCAGTATAAACTGGTTCAATTATTACCTCTAACTCCTTAAGAGTTGGTTTTAATAATTTTTCTGCTTTTTTAGTTTCGACCACTTCTGGTTTCTTTGCACGAGCCATATTAGCCTAAAACCTCCTCTAAGGCCGCAAGAGCCTTGCTTGTAAGAATTAAGCTATCAGTGTAAAGCACATCATAAGTAGTGAGTTGTTCTGGATAGATAACATCCGTTAATAAAGGAAGGTTACGGCTTGCAAGAGCAAGATTAGCAACTTCATCTTCATAACCAACAACTAAGATTGCTTTTTTGCCTACTTTAAGGGCTTTAAGCACTGCGAGTAATTCTTTCGTTTTATTTGTTTCTAATTTCATTTCATCAACCACGATTAAACCGCTTTTGACTTTTTCACTTAAGACGGCTTTTAAGGCTAAGCGATGCACTTTACGGTTTTGTTTGAGTTTAAAGTTTTGATTGCCTCGAGGTCCAAAGATATTACCGCCACCGACCCAGATCGGGGAACGTGAAGAACCCGCTCGAGCCTGTCCGGTCCCTTTTTGGCGGAAGGGTTTACGACCTCCACCATTTACTTCTGATCTCGTTTTCGTTTTTGCAGTCGCTTGTCTTAGATTTGAATGATAAACTTTAACATCAGAATAAACGGCGTCTTTATTCATTTCAACATTAAAGACTTCGTTTTTTAAGGTCACATCTTTGACCTTTTCACCTTTAACATTTAGTAAAGGCAAATGGATTTTCTTCTCTAGCATAATTAATTAACTCCTTCCTCAGTCGGGGCTACGGGAGCAACAACTTCTTTTGCATAATTAACTAAAGTCTTGATTTGTGGCGCGGCTTTTAAAGCGGTCTTAATTGCACTACGGACAGTGACTAAGGCTTTCTTCGGGCCAGGGATTGCTCCTTTAATTAATAAGTAATTCTTTTCAACATTAACATCAACAACCACTAAGTTTAAAATGGTTACTGAATCATGGCCTCTTCTTCCGGCCATTTTCTTACCCGGAATCACCCGGTTATTGCAACGACCATTATTGGCAAAAGAACCACTGCCACGATGATAACCAGAACCATGACCCTTAGGTCCAATATGATAATGATATTGTTTAATGACACCAGTAAATCCTTTTCCCTTAGAAGTACCAATGACATCCACGACTTCACCAGCTTTAAATAAATCAACCGTGAGGTTATCACCAACTTTCTTATCAAGTAATTCGTCGCCTTTAACTTCGCTAAGAATCTTCTTGAAACTGGTGCCAGATTTAACAAAAATCCCTTTTTCAGGTCTTGTTAAACGGGCTTCTTTTTCATCTTCATAGCCAACTTTTAAAGCATCATAACCGTCATGAGCTTTTGTTTTGACTTGAACAACTGAATTAGGCAACACTTCGACAACCGTCACTGGATACATGGTACCATCAGTGGCGAATACTTGTGTCATCCCAATCTTTCTTCCGATAATTGCTTTCATACTGTTAATACCTATAACTTGATGAAGACATCAACCCCAGCTGGCATTGTCATTCTTTTTAAAACATCTAATGTTTCTTTACTAACATTAGTTAAATCAATCACTCTTTTATGAGTTCTGATTTCAAATTGTTCACGAGCATCTTTGTATTTATGAACCGCTCTTAAGACAGTATAGACTTGTTTCTCCGTTGGAAGCGGAATTGGACCAACTACTGTTGCGCCGGTCTTTTTGGTTTGGGCTACTATCTGTGCAGCACTTTGATCTAGCAATGCATGATCATAAGCCTGTAAACGGATACGAACTACCTTCGATTTAGCCATTCTTTGTTCCTCCTTATGTAATAACTTTCCTCATGTTACGACAACATCGCTTGGCGTTCCAGAGCGTCGCTCGCACATGTAACTGAATTATAATGGTAAAGGACTCGATTGTCAATAAAAAGAAAAAAGTTTTTTAGCGGTTAAACTTGCATTTCTCATTTTATTTTAATAAAATACAAGTGTCTTTATTTGGAGGAGAATAATGAAAAAGAAAGTAGTCTCATTTGGAATTTTATCCATCGCACTGCTGGGCTCCCTAATCATCTTGAAACCAGGTCTCAAGTTTTTTGATTCCTCAAGAGCACTTAAAAGTGGAGCATACGCCTATACCCTTGCTGATTCAGAGAATTTTGAAGGTGATCGAAGTGGCGCCGCAAGTGGCACTGTTTATCATGGAGTCTTCAGTCAAATTGGTCGCATCTCTGGTGAAGCCTTAGTCAATACTACTAATTCGATGAAAATCGATAATTACACTTGGGCCATGCGTCTTAACGCCGCGAACCCCCTAAAAGAAACCTACCTTGACGTGAGTGGTATCGATCGGGTATTACTTGATTACAAACTAACAACCGCGAATACGGAACTGATTATTGAAGCTGATACTACCTACACGGTCAACCGTGTCAGTGCCGCGATTACGGAACTAGAAATTATCTGTTATACCGTTGATGTTGTCACCATCAAACTCCAACGTGTTGGTGGCATCGCTCCAACCGGAAACATGGATGCCGGTTTTGATAATTTCCGTTTCTATGCTTGTAGCATCCCTGAGCCTGTTGCTGTTGAATCCGTTCAAATCTCAGGACCAACTTCTGTCTACGTTGGAGAACAAATTGAATTAACCGCGGTAGTTAATCCCACAAACGCCCCACAAGAAGTGGTTTGGGCCACAAGTAATAGCGCCATTGCCACAGTTAGTGATGGCTATGTTGTTGGTGTTGCTGAAGGTAGTGTGACGATTACCGCTACTTCTGTTAGTGATAATACCGTTACTGGAACTTACGAAATTGAAGTTCATGCCGCCGGCGCCCCAGTCCTTTATATTGATGGCGCGACAAGTGTTTATGTTGATTCTGAAATCACCTTGACCGCAGCGATTACCCCAGCCACACTCCCACAAGCAGTTAATTGGGAATCATCTAACGCGTCCATCGCAACTATTAGTAGTAGTGGTGTAGTCCGTGGCATCAGTGAAGGTAGTGTGACCATTACTGCTACCTCCCAAACCAATAGTGCGATTACCGGAACGCATACTTTAAATGTCCTTCCACCATCTACTCGTACTCCTCAAATTGTATCGACTCTAACCATTTCTGGAGGAGCTAATTCATATGTAAAGAATGGTGCTGGAACGATGAATAATGGCGCGACCTTTATCATAACTGCAGGAACAACGCAAGGCACAATGGGGGCAAACAGCGGAAACTTTGCTAACATCGGAACACTAGCATCAATTGAAGGAGGGGCCACTCTTGGAGTTAGTGGCGATCCTCTTGCGGCAGCCATGACGATTAGTCCTGGCGCAAATACGATTGATCCGATTTATAACGCTAATATGAAATTTGGTAGTGATTCGGTTGACGCCGCCCGTGTTGCCAGTCTTCATTTCCAGGCTTTAGTAAATGGAACTTGGGTGAATGTGGCATCGCAAACCGGAAATACTGGAGTTGCAACGAATGCTACTCTCTCCCTCACGGCGACGAATGCCGATAATGTAGTAGGAGCCACCTCAGTACGATTAGTAGTTATTTTCACTGCTGTTACTGACGGTAATACTAGAGTTAATATTGATGGTTTTGATATTATTGCTCTAGCCTAAAGATTTCTTTTAAAACATAAAAGAGGCTGTAAAACCAGCCTCTTTTTTCCTACATCAGACTATTTTTTAATAGTAACGTCAATCAATCTTGCCCCACAGTTTTTAAGAAAGGCATAGGTCAAATCATCAACTACACAATCAATAAAATCAACATCTTCTAGTCTTACATTCTTAAACATTGTTTGAAAAAACTCACAATTAATAAAAGAGGCATTGCGAAATCTCACATTACTAAAAGTGGTGTTGTTAATGGTGGCATCAGCGAAAGTAGCGCTTCTTAAATAGGAAAAACTAAATTCAGTTTTTTCAAGAATCAGTTCCTTAAATTCATTATCAACGAGACGACAAGTACTAATTCTAGCTTCCGAAAAATCAGCTTTATTAAAGAAATTATTCCGCATATTGCAGGCATTAAACTTCGAACGGATAAACGAAGAAGCCGTAAAATCATTATCATTAATAATGGAAGTATTAAAGACTGATTCTGATAAATCAGAGTGAGCGAAATTATTTCCCAGAAGCGAATTAACGTTAAAATGGGAATTATTAAGACCGGAATGCATAAAATTGCAATTAGTAATATTAGCTAAAGAGAAACGTGAGCCAACGCCATCAAGATGTGAGAAGTCGCTGTTCTTCCAAGTATTGAAAGTGAATTGATAGCTTCTTTTATCAAACTTATCTTCGTATTCTGACTCTTGATTCGTCTCTTTCTCCTCAGATTCTTCCTCAAAATCATCGGTTTCGTTTAAATCACCCGTCTTTGCATTACTAAAATAATTAAGGTCAACTCCAAAAATATCCGCCATTTTAGAAATTGTAACAAAGTCAGGTAAGGCCTCGCCTTTTTCCCACTTACTCACCGCCTGGGGTGTGACCGTGAGCATATCTGCGAGTTCACCTTGTGAAAGGCCGCGACGTCTTCTCCCGTGTTTAATTCTTTTCCCGACAATAATTTGATTAATCATTGGTTCCTCCTTTAACCCTAAGGTACTTAAAGTATAACATATAATATTTAACTGTCAAGATAAAAAATCAACTACGAGTTGAATTTTTAAATTGATAGTCACTTATATACGATAGTTTACAATTAATGCTTTATCCGCTACTGAAGTCCGGAATGAGTCTCGTAATTTACTAATTGCCTTATTCTGAATGAATTTTGGGAGGCGTTTCTTTGATAATAGCGTTAATAGTTTCTCAGGTTGTCCAAGATAGGCATCCTGGAGTAACCACGCGATCGCCATATCAATATAATAGGTATGAAAACCAAGTTCTAAAATTAAAGTTTCAATTTGAGGATAGTATTCTTCGCTACGAATATAGAAACCAAGCATTATCACAAAACCAAAGCGGACCACATATTCTTTTGATGAAGATACTAGTTCCTTTAATCTTAGAAACCCGGCCTTCTTATCTTTAAAAGACAACTTCACCATATCAGTATGAGCCCAACAATCAGCGTAGTTACTAATAATATCAACAACTCCCTCAAAGTCATTACGGGCCGCGAAATATCCTAACACAATAATAATCTCTTCATGATAAATAAACTCAGCAAAATCCACAAAATTATCGACTTTCGCGACGCTCTTAATAATCTTCTTGATTAATGGCGATCGCAGTCCTAGTATCTCATATTTAGTGAAAATAAACTTTCGACTAAAGACGATCATTTTTTCATCTTTAAGGCTTTTTAAGGAAGCAAGAAACAGCTCATAATTATCTTTAGTCCAAAGTGGCGTTTTACTGAGAATACTTATTGCCTCTGGTAAGACATCAAATGCTTGTTTTATCATAATAATCTAGTATGGTAGATTCTTCTTAATAAGAAGCGTACTCACAAAATATAACACGGAAAAAACCATGTCTAAAGAAAAAGGAATGATGACAATCCATAGGAAAGCACCAGCCATGAGAGCCAAGACCATGTCAACTCCAACGAAAACTAAGAGGATTACTCCATATAACAAAATACGACGAAAATCTAAATACGTGGGTTTAATAAAGAAACGAATCGCCCCTAAAGCCACGGCCACATAAAAATAAATGGCAAATAAATGAAGGATTAAATCAACCAAAAAATTCTGTCTAAACTCTGGAATACTAAAATACTCGCGAAGCGTAATGGCATCATAGATCATAAGCCCAGTTGAAAAAGCAATTGAAAGCAAAAAATATATGCCTGAGATTAAGAGAATAATTCGTGCGACTTTAATCGTTTTCATGATTACATTATAAAGCATTTATCTCGTTTTTCGTCATTCTCTTTACTATATCAAAGTATAATATTACTATGACGAAAGAAGAGTTTTTAGCCCTTAGTAAAGAACAACAAAAAGCGCTTCTTAACGAAACGCATCCTTTTGATGTGGCGAAAATTCTCGAGCAACTTGATGAAGATGAAGTAATCAATACCTTAAAACTTGTTAAAAAAGACCAGCAAACCGAGATTCTTTCTTATCTAGATGAAGTTTTAGCGGCAGAAATACTTGAAAAGCTTCCACAGAAACACCGTGTTGGACTGGTTGAAAATCTTGAACCAGATGATGCGGCGGATATTCTTCAAGAACTTGATGAAGAAACAAAACAAGAAATTCTTAATGCAATTGATAAAGATAGTAAAGATGATATTGATAATTTGATTCAATACTCCGATAGCGAGACTGGCTCGGTCATGAACCCCAATATCTTTCGCTTTAATGAAAACCTTGATGTTAAAGATGTTACCAAAGAAGTCATGAAAAAAGCTCCAGAAGTCGAAAACATTTCTTACATTTATGTCGTTGATAGTAATGATCGTTTCTTAGGAGTGGTTTCATTAAAAGAATTACTACGCGCAAAAACGCCTTGTTTAGTTGGTACCATTAAAGACGAAAGGCATTTTGTGACTGATCATGAGCCCTTATTTAATTCTTCAAAAGCCATGCGGGACTATGATATTAATGAACTTCCGGTGGTTGATGATAATTTAAAACTCCTTGGAGTAATTTCAATTGATGATGCAATGGATGCATATCAAGAAGAGGCAATTGAAGACTTCCAAAAACTTTCTGCCTTACCAGCACAAAAGGGTAAAGGCTTCTTTTTAAATGCCATTAAACGTCTCCCGTGGTTAATTGTCCTCTTAGTTCTCTCACTACCAATCGCGATGGTAACTTCCACCTTTGAAGCGATTCTTAGTAAGATCGCGCTTTTGATGATCTTTACGCCGTTAATTCTTGATGCCTCTGGTGATGTCGCTACTCAAACTCTTGCGATTACTTTAAAAACCTTGGTCAATAACGAAAGAGCCATTAAAAAAGTGACTCTTAAAGAAATTCTCACCGGCTTAATTAATGGCTTTATCATGGGTTCAGTCGCCTTTGTAGCAGCTTTAATCTTTACCTTTATTCTCCCAGGGCTTGATGTTCATCGCTACTTTCTCGCCTTTGTCGTTGGCTTATCATTATGGATTAGTGTGACTATTGCCCCCCTTCTTGGCTTTATCATTCCCTTTTTCTTCACTAAAATCAAGGTTGACGCCTCGGTTGCAAGCGGTCCCTTTATTACTTCAATTATTGATATTGCCTCACTTCTAATCTATCTTGGAACCGCGACACTGCTTTTGGGGAATATCTCATGAACCGAATCTTCATTAACCTCCACTCTTCGGATACGGATTTAGCAAAGTCCTTAGAACCAATGCATGGCTATGACATTGCTAATATTATTTTTGACTATTCAAATAAGCAGATTAACCGCATCTTAGAGCATCTTGAAACCCACAAACTCATTGATACTTTTAATAATGTATCAGATCAAAAAGAACTCTTAAGTGTAATTAATGACGATTTACGAAAAAAAATCCTCAACAATCTCGAAATGGATAATCTGAAATATTTTATTGAAACTAGTGGCGAAGAATATTTAAAGGATCTAACCATTACCAAACAGAAAATTATTAAATCGCTTCTTGAATATAACGCTGATGTCGTGGCTTCAATTATGACGACCGATTTTATCACCATTAAAGAAGAAACCTTACGAACTCCCGCGATTAATAATATCATCTATGATTCAAAGGATAACGACTATCTTGATTCTGTTTTCGTGGTTAATGCGGAAAATAAGTATTTAGGACAAGTTGAAATTAGAAAACTGTTGACCGCTAATGCGAAGCAGGCTGTCGCTGACTTAATTGATGATACTGATCGCACGATTGCCTCTGATGCTTCAATTGAGGCAGCAATTAAACTAGTCAAAGACTATGACTTAAAAGTACTACCAATTATTAAGGAAGAAAAGATTGTTGGTATTGTTACGGCTAGTGATATTTATGAAGAATTAGTTGAATATCACGAAGAAACCTTCGACAAAATCTCCCTTATTCATGATAATGATGAAAAAAGTTCCGTCATGAAACGAGTTCGCACGAGAATTCCTTGGCTCCTTCTTTCGGTAATCCTCAATCTCTTAGTCGCCTCTTTCTTATCAATCTTTGAAGAAACAATGGCCGCGGTAGTGGCCCTAGCCCTGTTCCAACCGATGATTCTTGGAATGTCAGGAAACATCTCAACTCAGTCGCTTGCAGTAACGATTCTTAAAATCCATGAATCGGAAATTGAAAACACCAAGATTAAAAAGACTTTCTTGTTAAAAGAATTTCTCACCGGCTGTCTTAATGCCGTCTTCATCGCAGTTCTTGCCTTTGGTTTTGTATTAATGTTATCTCTCTTTCTTCCTGCCATCGAAAGCAGTCCTTTCAAGCTTGCTTTTACCGTTGGAATCTCGATGCTAATCTCATTAATGTTATCCGCTTTTATTGGAGCAGCAATCCCGCTTTTATGCAATAAACTAAAGATTGACCCTGTTGCCGCTTCAGGACCCATTCTTACTACGATCAACGATTTATTCTCTTTATTCGTTTATTTTGGAGTCGCAACCTTACTATTTTTAACTATTTAGGATAATAAAACTTGCGCGCTTATCAATTATTGTTTTGATTTATGTCCTTTAAGTTGTTATAATGCTGATAATTAAATAAGGAGCATTTATGCAAAAGATTAAGAATTTCTTCAGAAAGTTTTGGAAAATCATTTTGATTGTGGGAAGTAGTATCGCAGTTGTTCTTATCATCGTAATTCCGATTGGAGCGACATTTACCGTCGGGAGATACGGAACCGTAGTCTTTGGTTATGGTAGCGCTGAATCATATCGAAGAGAGACATATACAGGATATATTGCTGATGGTGGCAAGACGATTTTTGTTCCACAATTCATGGAACAAAATGCCATTGATTCAACAACAAAAAGCCTTACTGTTCATTATACAGTAATTACTTTAACTCGTAATGCCAGCATTATTTCCATCGCCAAAAGCGAATTCTATGTTATTTCCGGCTATAGCGTCTATGCGATTGCCGCCTCACAACTCTTTTCGCGAAACGGCAATACTACCAATCTTTCAGTTAATGGCGAAGTAGATCCAAGTAACTGGGGCTCCATTACTACTTCTTAAGGCTTATCCAAGTATCAGACTTTAATCCATTACTATAGTGGTTTAAAACTACCTTTTATTTCATTTCACTTTTAATGCTATTGCTAGAAGATTCAGCAGTTTTCTTTTGGGCAATTGCTTCACAGAGTTTTAGTCTTAAACGCTGCGTCATCGAAACAGTTACCAAAAAAGATTTATTTTCAAAATCTAGAATCAGCATTTCATATTTTGAATTGCAATCCACAACCACATAGTGTACTAACTCTGAAAAAGATATTTTTCAGAGTGACCTTTTTCCATAAATTCAACGCCACTTTCGGTAATTAACAAGAAGTATTTGTAGAGTTTAACTTTAAGAGCCCAAGTCACAACAATAGCAAGTATCAAAGCCATCAAAGCTCCAATAATTAGACCAGACTCCAAGTGTAAATCACTAGGAAATACGTAAAACCATACCGCCATTACTGTCGCCACGATAAAAAGCACATAAGACATCGCTGCGATAAATATGAGAGACTTTCTTTGTTTTCGTCCATCTTCCAGCTCGAAATAATTTTTCCTCATTTTTGCTCCTCATTAGATACTCTGAAATCGACAATGACATAATTTCTTTTTTATCATCCGCTAGCGAGTGAGCGATAATCTAAGTTCACTCGAAGTTACAAGGCAGAACGGCCTTCAAAAAGAACTATCTAGTTGATTTACCATAAAATGGCCTTTAGATGCTCCTGCTGCACTTTGACCTTGCTTTGTTGTTCAAAAACTCTCCATATTCAATAATCTATGACTTTTAGAAAAATTAGGAATCTGTTCTAAAGCTAAATTATCACAAAGTTCCTCACAGCTTTCTAATCATTAAAAAGGATGAACTCAGGATCTTAGATAAAACAATCTTAAATTTCATAGAAATAAAAACAGCCCTTTTATGGGCCATTTCATCGTGTGTTGGTGCGGTTAACAGGAATTGATCTTTCAATTATTTAAGTATAAATATTCAACTATTGAATATTTAACTTATTTTTTGTGGTTGAGAATCACATTAATATTATTTATTCTTTTGAATAAAATAGTTATGTATCATGTAATGTATCACGGGTTCTTTAGTTTGATACCGTGTTTTATTGCAATCGCTCTTAGTGCGTCGTCTAAAACTTTTAGATCCCTGTCTTGTAGGTGTTCAACTATGCATTCGTTAAATTTGTATATTTGCATTTTTTCTTCTCTTCTTTTGTTGTATGTTTCGCTATCTTTATATCCCCAGTACTCTATGTAGATTTTGTAATCAGGAAGAAAAAAATCCGAAAGTAAAAATTTCTCTACGTCGTCTTTTTTATATAGTTGTCTTTCGTAATCATATCTTACTTCTTGTGAGTATAGCCAGTCTGCTATTCTGCATTCTGCATGACTTCTTACTTTACACCCTTGTATTGTTCTTATTTCTGCTGGCCATTTATCTCTAATATCAATTCCGCTATCTTTTTCGCTTTGAATTAATATGCTTCTGTCTTGCTTTAGATCTTCTTCAACTTTTGTTCTATAGCATTTATAGCATAGATCATATTCTCCACTTGGTTTTCCACATTTTTTGCACGTGTTTTCTTTTTTTTCTTCACTATTTTGTCCTTCTTTTTTTATTTGTTGTAAGTGTTCATAACAATATTGAAAGTACATGTACCCTTGTTTTCCACATATTTTACAAATTTTTGCCATAATACTCCTTTTTTATGATTACTTTTTTTTTATTATGTTGTTATGTCCTATTACAACATCTCCATTAATTGTTGAATCTTTAAAATTATCTGTTATATTTTGCCCTCTTTCAAGATCTTCTATCATGTTTTTAACTTGTATTAAAAGTTTGTATTGGTTTTTTGTTAATACAATTAATTCTTCGTTATCACTTCCAAATGCTGCTAATGATATTCCGTAAAATTTTGATAAAAGTAATATTTGATCGAAAGCAATTCCCATTTTTCCGTTTTCTATTTTGCTATACTGAGATCTGTCCATATAAATTGCTTTAGCTACTTCTTCTTGTGTTTTTTTGTATTGTTTTCTTAGCTTTAAAAGCATTTTCATATTTTAATTTTACTTTTTTGTTCTTTGATTGCACATTTTGATTGACATTTGTGTCAATTATTCTCATAATATAATCATAATGTGCTTTCATTGCACAAAGGAGTTCGAACATGGCAAAAAATAATACCGAATTAAATGATAGTTTCACATTAATCAAAAATTATCAAAAATTGGTAGATCTTTCTTCTTCCATTGATGCATCGATGGGAGAGATTGAAAAACAATTTTTAAGAATTGGTTCTAGACTTTCTAAGATTAGAGATGAAAAACTTTATTTAACTGCTAATTATGAAACAATTGAAGACTTTGCAAAGGAAAGATTTAATCTTTCTCTTACAACTATCAAAAATTTAATTCGAGTATATATCACTTTTTCTAATCAAGATGACTCAATGTATTCCTTAGAACTAAAGAAGGAATATAAAGATTATTCCTTTTCTCAATTAACAGAACTTCTTTCTATTCCTGAAGATGATAGGAAGAATCTTCCTGCAACTTTTACAATTAGGAAAATCCGTGAGATTAAAAAATCAGGTCGGACGTCCGACTCTTATCTTGCTTTAGAAGAAGAAATTAAACAAGCTTGGTTTAAAGCTTTTCCTTTTATTCCTGAAAAGAGTCATGTTAAAGATATAAAATTTAGTAAAGTTAATAATTCTAATTCATTTTATTTCATATATGAAATCTTATTTAGCTTCTTAGAAAAAAAAGATTTAAAGATCCAATTAAATCTTAATTTAGAAACTTCGGTTTATTCTTTAGGTGGTTTTTATATTAAAGATAATTTCAAACATTTTTTTATTGAAAATTCAAAAAAACTTGATAAATTTTTTTTAAACCTAAAAGATAAATTAACTGAATTATTCGCTCCTAAAAAATTTGAAAAAGGTAATGATGTTAAAGCTGTTACTAAAAAACGTAACCCTAATCAAACTCTTAAAAATGATAAACAACGTGAAGAATTTATTAAGAATCCTGATAATTGGCTTTTAGTTGATGAAGCCAAGACTTTAGGTTTTAAATTCTACCGGCTCATTAATGATAAGCTCCATGAATTATTCTCATGGTTTATTTTTACTGCAGCGGATAAAGATGGTAAAGAAGCCTTTCAGAATTACCGGAAGTTAGATTATAAGTATTCTGGTTCATATATTTTTGAGAGAATCGAACTAGGTTCAATGATTAATCAGTTAAAAGAAAAGGAGATCTAAATGAAAAGAGAAGCGATTATTAGTCTTGGTGATGTTGTTGTTCCGATTAAGTCTATTATTTGTTTTTATTCTCATGTTGAGAAAAATGGCGAAATTATTTATTTTGCAGCAGAGAAAAGATCTAATTTTAGACGTGGTTGGTATCGTGGTTGGTATATTTCTAAAGAAGAATATGAGTATCTTCTTTCATATTTCGGAGTTGAACTAAAGGAGGACTTGCCGGAAACTAATTAATTATTTTGTTTCTTTAAGATGGCCGCGCATCTAAAGAATAAAGAATGCTTTCATAAAAAAAATGAGTCAGGCGGTGAGTTACTGACCGCGGCAAACTAGCAAGATCCGCCTGCATTAATTAATGGAGGTACATATGGGTACTATAGTTAAAACTAAAAGAGGTAACGAAATTGTTCTTCTCGATCCTTCTGAAAAGGGCAAACGTTATTCGAATCAATTAAAAAATCGTGTTGATGCAAATGGGGAGATTTTAACTCCTGAAGAGGTTGCTTATCGTAAAGGTTATCTTCAGGCTAGAACTGATTCAGCTGAAGCTTATGCTGCTAATAAAGGTCTACCATCTAAATCAAAAGCACGTCGTAGTGCATTCTTTGCTGGTTTATCCCCTGAACAAAAGAAAGAACGTCAGGAACGTAAACTAAAAGCTAAAGAAGCTAAGCTTGTTGAAAAAAAGAAGCTTGCTTCTCTTGCTAATAAAAAACGTCGTGTTTAAGTCTAAATAGTTATTAAAGGAGTTATTAATTAGTTTTATGAAAAGTGATCACGAAGAACTTAAGATTACTGCTGATCATGCTGTTTCAACTCTTGGTAAAGGGATTATGACTCAGAATTTAGTCATGGGAAGATCTTATGAAAAAGGTAGTCGAAAAATAACTGTTATCTTCGATCCTATGGTTAACGATTCTAAAGTAAAGCCTTCTATTAAGAAGGGTTCAAATGGTTTCTTTATTCCTGTTGGAAAAAAACATGTTAAAGATTACTTAACTATTAAAGATCTAATTTGTAAAGCTTTGGGTGTTAAGTAAAAGTTGTGTTCAAGCAAAAATACTTAGTTCCTCATCCTAAAGATCAAAAGGAACTTCTAGCGGCCAAAAAATGGATCGCTAAAAAACTTGCCGAAGGCGAGTCATGGGAAGATCTTAAAAAGTCTGTTGAAAGTTACAATCAGAAAAAAGGATCAACTATTCACCAGGCTAAAATTCGTAATATCTCTGTTCCAAAATTAAAGCGCCGTAACGGCTTCATGAGGTGGGTCGCTGCAGTCTTTTTAGAAGAAGATCTAGACGACCTATCTAATTAAAAAAGGAGGACTATATGTCACATTACAATCAAAATAAAACAAAGTCTATTGTTATTACTGTAGCAGTTTTACTTGCTGCAGTAGGTCTTGCAGTTGGTACTGGCTTCTTAGGTGCTAACTGGGACAAAGTCGTTAATGAGGCCAATAAAATCACTGGCCATATGGAAGTTGGCGATATTGAGTCGGTTTCGCTTTCTGTAGCCCCTGGCTACGAATATGATCCAACAATTGGTGAAAACAATCAAACCACCGTTTATCAGTTAATGAAGATTTGTGTGGCCGATGATGATGTAGCTTCGATCGCCGGAGTTAAAAGCATTTTGACTGCTTATACTTCGACGATTGGTGAAGATAAGACAACTACCGAATCTACTTCTTATCTTTCTACTGATGTTGCTGTTATCTATTTAGGCGGTGGCATTTTTGAAATTTATTTTAATCCTTTCGGTGATGACTCTATTCAAGCAAGTGTTGGTAGTGGTGCTATTGCCGATGGCTTAGATGTTACTTTAGAAAAGTTCGAGCTTTCAGCAGCTACTACTTTTGATGATAATTTTAATCCAGTTTCTACTTATGAAATTGAGTGGAATTATCATATCGAACTAGTTAATTACAAAGTCGTTATTTCTTAAAAGGAGAAAACATGAAAAGAATCTTAGTACTATTATTAAGCTTATTAATCTTAATTCCTTTACATACTAATATTTCTTTATCTGTTCAAGCTTCAGATAGTACTGATTTTGTTTGGCAAGAGGTGGATGCTGCGCTCGCCCCGCAGCTTCCGCTTCCGGTCTTGATGTCTCAGGATGATCTTTCATATGAAGGATTTAATAGATCTGGAAATTATGTCACTCTATACACCGGAAGAACTGATTTATTAAGTGAAGTTTTCCCGGTTTCCGTTTTACCAGGAGATCTTGATCCTGATTATTATACTTATCAGAACGGTAACGCTAATCTTTATCTTCGCGAATCTGCTTCTACTTGGAATTTTATCTTTCAGGTTGAAACTTCACCGGCTTATGAGTCTCCTTGGTATCCGGTAAATCCTTTTACTTACCTTCAATCGCTTTTAATTGATAAGGAATTAGTTCTTCCTTATCTTTTTGTTAATGAAGTGCCACTTGTCTATGTTAAAGTTGGTCCTGATTCATTGGCTTTTACTAGCTCTAAAGGAGTGATATTAAGACCATATTATGCGGCAATTAATTATTCAATGCCGATGCCAGGGGTTAGATATGAACTCCGGCTTGGTGTTACTTTTTATCCGACCGTTTTAAGTGATGTTTCTGGTCGAAACATCAGAAGTATTACTCAACTTACTAATAACTTTGCGGTGAGTTTTAATATGCCGCTTTCAATGAGTGGTAAGTATGCTGCTCTTCCTTGGGACATCACATCAGCGAATGTTGTTGATGGCGATTTCGTTGTGTCTAATTCAATCACAGGTAATCTCTCTGATCTTGCTCCTTTCTGGCCCATCGGTTTTAAAGGCTATTATATTGAACTTGGAGCTGTTACTCCTTTTATTTTTACTAAAGATGATCTTGATGTTGGTCAATTTCCACTTGATGGTGGTGGCTTTGAGTATCATATTTATATTAAAGATTATGCTCCAATAATTAATAATTCGTTACGGATTGTATTAACAGAAGTAACTATTGGCCGTGGCGATAGTTGGCCTAATGCTGTTATAGATGGTTCTATTAGCCTTAACAATCTTTCAACTAATACTTTTGTTCCGTTTGAGTTTGTTTATTGGTTTGACATGGCCGAAGGAATTTTTTATCATGAGTCTTTTGGCTTTAATGACGTTGAAACTGCTGTTGCTGATGCTGATATTGCTTGGTACTGGGTGCTTCTTACGGTGGGTTTAATTACTGTACAAGAATATTTCGCTGAGCAAGAAGTTAATACTAGATTCTATCTTCAGCGTTTCGGTTTTGATTTTTACTTCGACCGCGAAAAACAAAAGCCAATTGAGAACGTCACTCGACTTGTCGCTTACTATCAAGAAGGCCAATCTGTCCTTCGTAATTCTAGCGGCCAGAGTATTCCTTATCCTAGTATTGATAAGCAAAAACTCGATGTCTCAATTACGGAGTTTATTGACACTGTAGAACCAATCTTTGGTGTTGATATTAGTGGTCAAACCGATGGGTTTAAGGAAGGCCCAGTTAAGGCCTCTGATGGTAATAGTTATGATTATTGTTACCAGAATGTCACTGAGTATGTCGATGGCTACGTCAATGACAACCTCGCTAAGCCTCATAAGAGTTTTATTAATTGGTTTTCGGCCTATGAGATTCGTTATGAAACTGTTGCCGGAGAGACGATTAGATTGACTGGTAACCCTAACGGCTATCATGTGGTCAATAATGAATATGGCTTTCCGGTAGTAATTGACCTTGATGGTAACATTCATCCAGATCTTGATCCAGATGACACGATCGTGATTGAAGGAACTCCTCAAGAAGACCCTGCTGACCCAATTGATGATCCAGATCGTCCTTGGTGGGATAAGCTTCTAGATCTTTGGAACGATAATAAAGATTCTTTCTTAACCATTATCTATATTATCGGTGGTGTTATTTTACTGATCATCTTGATTAGTATTATTAGCCGTATTAGCCGCTTTTTAAGTCATCAGAAACTAAAGAAAGATGTTAAAAGACTTAATAAAGCAAGTAAGCCTAAACGTCGTTATTGATCCTTGAATACCCAAGGACGATATAGATCTAGCTCTAAGATCTAAAAATTGAGCATTGACATAAAGGAGGAAAATATATGTCAAAAGAATTTAAAAGACTAATTGAACTTACTGAGGCGGATTATAATGCTTTAGCTAAGTTCCCATGCAAGATTGTTAAAGAAAAGCGCCGCGAGTCGGTATTACCCTATTATTATGCGATTGTAATGATTGGGAGACTTAACTGCCGCGTAAAAATTGATGAAGCTGAAGCTATTAAAGTTTCATTGAAACTAAATCTTCCAGATGTCCCTAAAGAAATGCGATTAAACGTCCGAGCAAGATTATCTTTTGGTGAAAAGACTAACGGAGAAAAGTATCATCTAGTGGAAGTCACTTTTGGAAGAAATATGTCTCATAGTTTCTTTTTAGATGAGAATCAAGTCGACGTTTTAACTTATGATAAAGAAGTTTCTAAGCTCTGGGTTTTAAGGCCAGATAAAGAAATCAACGCGACCGACGTAATTGATCGCGATTAAATAATGTTCTGGGGAGTGGTATTTACTCCCCTTTTAAGGTAAAGGAGATTATGGGAAGTAAAGATAAAAAACTTAAGGGTAAAATTGCTTGGGTTGATGGTAAGAAACTTGGTTTAAAATCGGGCCATTATGTTTATATTAGATCTATTAATGGTAATACTTGTGATGTTAATACTTTTACATCTCTAGAATATGACAAACAGAAGTATATGCTTGGTAAGATCAATTATGTAAGGGATGGTTCTGTTTACTCGATTCCAAAAGAGGATCTTACTCTTCCTAAATTTTCTGGAGTTCGTAAAGGTGTTATTACTGTTAATTTAAAGGATCTCCAATCTATCGGTCGTCATAAAATTAAACGTCGTCATCATTTCTATGTAATTAAATTTCTTAAATAAAAAAGGAGCGGTGCCTTAGGTCCGCTCAACTTGTATTTATATTATAACTTTTCTTAGTAGACTTGTCAAATAGGAGGGAACAATGAAATCAAAATTTATTACAGTCTTAAGAATTCTTTTGATTAGTATTATCCTTTTTGTCTTGTCTTATTTATTGGTTACGACTAAAGCAGTCTTTTCTAGTTATCACTTTGAGCTAGACTCTTTTATTGGTAACATTTATGAAAGTAAAGATGATGGTTATTTTTATATCAGGAAAGACTCGCTTCAGATCCATGATGATTCTTTAATTATTCGGGTTGATTATGAATTTAACTTAGGAATCTTTATTTTTAAAATCGATGATGTTGATCATGTTTTACTTGCTTTATCTGAAGCTAAGATCTTTTACCAGAATAAGAATCTTGTTTATCTTTTAAGGAGCATCAAGTGAAGTTAAGGAAGGCCATTTATATTATTTTTTTGATCTTAATTATTCTTGCTATTTTGGCCGTTACAGTGCTTTTATTCGCCGGTAATGCTTTTCACTTTGTTAACTCTTTTATTGACTTATTTAGTCTCTTTGGCCTAAAAATCGATTACTTAGTGATTCCGGAGAATATCTCAGTTTTCGGGATCAGAATTATTAATATTGATGCTTCGCCGCTTGCTCTTGATAACATGTTCTTAATCCAACTTAAAGTTTGGCCTATTTATTTAATTAACCAGGATAACATCTTTGATTATATTTCTTTAGTACTTAATTTCTTGATGACGTTAACAAGAATTATCATGATCGTGCTTATTGTTTATGTCTTTTTGAAGCTCTTGTTTACTTGCTTTATGGCGGCTCATGAGTCATCTTCTTTAGTGGCTCAAGACGGTACTCTGAAGCAAAAAGAAACGAAAGGCTATCAAGTATTTATGTTTATTAGGAATAAGATTATTCACTTTGATAAACTTAAATTTGAGGTTATTTCGTTCTTTAGATTCTTGATCAATAATCTTGTTTTTAAAATTACTCTAATCATTGTTTCTTGTTTTATTCTTAATGCTATCCCGATTATTATTTCTTTATTTTTAATGTATGTTTATATGTTCGCTTTCGATGCGACTTTTTTTACTTTTATTCCAAAGCTTATTAGATATTTTCTCCCGGCCTTAATTTATTTATGGCCCATTATTATTGTTTTTGTCATTAGACACTTTAATAAAGTCCGACGTTGGACCGGAATTAATAGACTGATGCACCGCGAAGCCCTTAACGAAGCTGCTGTTTCTAGTATGGGTGTCATGAACTGCGTTGTCGGGCCCCCTGGAGACGGGAAGACTACTTTAATTACTGATTTTTCAATGAGTTTCGAGGCAAAAGTTCGCTTCACGGTTCTTGAGATTCTTAATAAATATGGAACGATGTTTCCGGATTTTAATTTTGAATTTTTAGAGTTTTGTCTTCGTCAAGAAATCAATGCCGGAAGGATCCTTAATCGTGTCCACATTAAGGCCTACATCGACCGGATAAGCTTTATGTATTATTATCCAAGGAAACGTCTTGATCATGATGGTAGCCTTAAAGACCGTGCCAATGTTAAAGGTCATGAGCCTTTTATTTTTGGTTATAAGAGTAATAAGATGCATTCTTATGATGGCCTAAAGATAATTACTATCTTCGATGCTTTAATAATTTATCTTGAGGCTTATTATCTTTTTATTCAAGACGTTCCTTTGGCAACATCAAACTATCCGATCAACTATGATCACGTCGCTATTAATACCGGTCATTTTATTAAGTTTGACTATAACTATTTTGAAAGATCTGAAGTAGATCTTCTTTATTATGATTCTAAAGCTTTTTCGATCAACATTAACTATGATGATTTTCGTCTTGGCAAAAAGTTTGACCCGGAGCGAATCTCTTATTTTGACTCTGGAGTTATTACTTACACGGAACTCGATAAAGAAAGAGGTAATAAAGACGACCTTCAGAGTCTTTCTAAAGATGATGATTTTGTTAATCAATTAAATGATTCTTTTCAAGATTTTCATAAGGTAATTCGGCATTCAAGAACCCTTGATCATCAGCCGCTTATTAAGGTTTTTTGTGACATGCAAGCCTCATCTGATATCCAGGCCAAAATAAGACATCTCTTTGATACGATTATTACAATTGAGAAAGATCCTGAAGCGGAGATCCTTTATCCTTTTAACTGGTTTCTTTATCCGCTTCAGAAGAAGGTCCTTTCTAAGATTAATGAGTTTAGGAGCATCTACCGTGAGAACCGCCGTGATCTTAGTCTTCTTTCTTTTTTGGCCAATAAGATTGCCGCAAAGTTGCAGCAAAAGCTCTTTATTTTTGAAAACACTTATCAAAGTAGGTCTTATACTTTGATCATTAAGCATGGTTCAGAAGATAAAGATCAAGAGTCAAAAAAAGTAGCTTACTTTATTCAACCAAAGAAGATCTACTCTGAACGTTTCGCTACCGATATCTATAAGCCGGTCTTTGAAAATACTTATAAAGACGCGACCGTCTCCGTTTATCATTCGGCGCAGTTTAAGAGCCTTTATCCTTCTTCAGATGATCTTGAGTACCAAGAAGGATATTGGCCTAAGAGGCTTCTTAAAGGCCTCTTTTCTGGCCTTAAAAAGAAGGGCCCAAGCGGCCCAGGAGTGAAAGAAAAGAAAGATGAAAAACTAGAGGAGCTTTCATGGTGATGAAAGCGGTGATAACGTGAGGCTTTTACGAGAGGACCCCCTATAATGTCGTCCTGGGGGACTCTTTAGTAATCTTTAGATTACTACAGTCTAAAAGCCGAGAGAGCCACACCCCAGTAGTAATACGGGGTGTGGCTCGTAAGTAATCGTTATCTAAATATTCTTATATCCTCGACTAGTCGAGGCAGTCGTCTTAAAATATGAAAGGAAAAGAATTTCAATGATGTATTTAAAAGAAGATCAAGATAATCTTAAAGTCAATGCTTTAATCGATTGGGTTAGTGGTACTTTTAGGTTAGTTTTTACTCCTAACGATTTTTCTTTATTAATTAGGTCCTTAGGCTATGAACCTTTTGAGTATACTCCTTTGGATCATGCGCTTAATGGTTATCAAAAAGGCTATCTTTATGGCAGTCGTGTGAAATTCTTTACTGATGAAGAGCCTCGGAATCATGGTGAATGGCGTACTCAAATATTATTATCTGGTGATGCTTGTCGTGATGTTGAGAATAATAATTCTGACTCCTATAATCCTTGGCTGAAGGTTTTTGATTTGCTTTATAAAATGGGTTTTAAAGCAACGAGAATTGATACTCCTATTGATGATTATTCTGGAAGTATTAAAGCGATGGAACTTTATCAAAAAATCATTAAAAGAGAGTATGCTACTAACTTCAGAAAGTGGAACATTACGGTTAATGACGTTGAAATTCTTGATAAAGTTAAAGAAAAACTAATTATTTCTAAAAATGATGGTTTTACTTTTTATATCGGTGGTCGCGAAACAAAACAACTTTGTATTTATAATAAAGCCGCTGAACGTGAGAAAAAGAACTATTTAGTCAATGTTGCTGATTGGGTCAGATTTGAAGCTCGTTGGTATGATGAAGTCGCTGAAACAATGTTTGTTAAACTTCATCTTGCTTTAGAGAGTGAAACTATTAATCGTGTAATTGCTGCTTCGCTTGGTGGTTTAGTCGCCTTTAAGCAAAATCTTAAGTATGATATTTCTAATCGTAATAAAGAAGAAAATTGGTCTAAATGGGACAAGCTTCTTAAGAATGTTTCTAAGGAATCTATTAAGGTCCAGTATGAAGTTGAAAAAACCTTGGTCGTCCAAAAAGATTGGTTTATTAAAGCGGCTTCGATGATTCTAGCAAGACTTATTATTAATGATCCTTCAAAAGCTTCTTTAATTGAAACTATTTCTTGTGAAAGGTTACTTGATAAATTTACTTATAAAGATCTCGCAATTATTAATGAGATGAACCGTCATGAAGGTAAACCTCATGTAACGCTTGATGAGGCTAAAGAGAGCCTTAAGCGTTTTATTGAGTCCCCAGGCTATAATCGCCTTACTGGCGAGCTTGTTAAAAAGGAGAATATTAAAGATGAATTATTATAATTTAACCGATTATGAAAAGCGGCAGTTTATTCTGGCCTGTAACCTTCGTGACGAAAGATCGCTTTTTAAATATGCCGATATGGTTCTTGAGAAGTTTTTTAGTTGTTATTCTTTTGGTGATATTAACCGTCTTATTAAAGCAATGATTAATGATCATCGATTTGACTATTCAAAATATGAACTTCAAGAAATTTGTCGGAGACCAATGTATGCGAGGCGTTAGAGTTTATCCTTATTATGTAAAAGACCTTGATGGAAAACCTAAGCTTCAGTTTTATTACCGTCTTTGCTATAAAGGCGATAAACTTCTTCGGAGAGGCTTTACTAGCGAAGCCCAGGCTTTATCTGCTGCAGCTCTCCATTACGAGAATCTCACGCTTGGTGTTACTGAAAAAAAGCAAAAGAAGTGGACCATAAATGAACTAATTCCTCTTTATCTTAGTCACTTAGAAAAAGAATATCGTGACACAACGGCTTATACTCATGTTTTAACTTTTAATAAATACATTAAACCTCATTTAGAGCGGCTCAGCGTGGATAATATCAGTAATCTTACCTTAAGTAAGCTCATAATGCAGTTTGAGAGGGTAAATCTATCTAATAAAACTAAGTTAATTGCCGCTTTAAAGTTATTCTTAGATTTTTTAACAAAATATGGCCTTGATAAGAATCTCGATTATTCAATTCTGAAGATAAAGAATGTGCCGCTAAAGAAAACGAATAAGCAATCATTTTGGTCTCATGAAGAATTCCTATCATTTATTGCTGCAGTTAAAAATACTGATCATAAATTATTATTTTCACTTCTTTTTTATTATGGCCTTAGAATTGGTGAATTAAGGGGATTAAAGCACCAAGATATTGATACGATGAATGATCTAGTTTTTATTGAAAGATCTATCACCAATAAAACCGGTAAAGGCCATCAAGTAGAATCAATACTAAAGACTAATTCTTCAAATCGTGTTTATCCATTAACTAAAGAAATCAAGGCCCTTTATTTATTATTAGATAAAAAAACAAATTCGGAAGATTATCTTTTTAAGTCAGAGAATAAGAATTCCTTAGTAATCGGTGAAACCTCGATTCGAAGAATTCTTGATGAGTATACTAAAGCCGTTAATCTTAAGCGTATCAAGATTCATGACTTTAGAAGATCCTCTAATCTCTATCTTAAAAGTCTTGGTTTTGATAAGTATGATCGTGCCGCTTGGTTAGGCCATTCTAATCCAAACGTAACAGATACCTATTATACTCCTACAGATGAAGATCTAAAGAGCAAAATTAAGTTAAAGATTGATGCTTCTGATACATAAAAGTGTATCAAAAGTGTATCACGAAACTATTCAAAAATTAAAAATAGTCCGAACTATTCGGACTAAATTTTTTATATGGTGCGGTTAACAGGACTTGAACCTGCACGGGATTCCCCACTAGATCCTAAGTCTAGCGCGTCTACCAGTTCCGCCATAACCGCATGGCTTTAATTATACCACGAAAGGCATATTACGAAAACGAAACACAATTTGGCTGGGGTACTAGGATTCGAACCTAGGGTGCTAGAGTCAGAGTCTAGAGCCTTACCGCTTGGCGATACCCCAATAATGTAATTATAGTATTTTTGAACAAATTAAAGTAAAATACTAAATGAATATGGAAGAAAGTTTAAAAGCGAGACTCGAGGCAACCCTCAAAAAAGAAGCCGAACTGGATCTACTTTTAAGTGATGAGAACATCTTAAAAGACCGTACGAGATTCAAAAAAATTACCCAAGAACAAAGTGCCGTAAGTGAGGTTGCCACCGCATACCGGAAATATTTAGATATCTTAAAACAGGCTGATGAGGCCTATATAATGGCGAATGAAAGCGATCCTGAATTATCAGAACTCGGAAAAGAAGAACATAAGCTTCTCACCGTCCAACTTGAAACCATTACCGAAGAGATAAAACTGCTACTCCTTCCCCGTGATCCTAATGACAGCAAGAATATCATTGTTGAAATTCGCGGTGCAGTTGGTGGTGATGAAGCTGGTATTTTCGCGGGTGATTTATTTAGAATGTACACTAGATACGCTGAGGCTAGAGGCTGGAAAATCCAAATGCTTGATGAAAATTCTTCAAGTGCCGGTGGTTTTTCAATGATATCTTTTATGATTAAAGGAAAAGATGTCTATTCAAGATTAAAGTTTGAAAGTGGCGGTCACCGTGTGCAAAGAGTTCCTAAAACCGAGGCTAGCGGTCGCATTCATACTTCAATTGCTACGGTCCTCGTGATGCCAGAAGCTGAAGAAATTGATATTTCAATTAATCCTGCTGACTTACAAATTGATACCTATCGCTCCCAAGGTGCCGGAGGACAAAATGTTAATAAGACGGAATCTGCCGTGAGAATCACTCACATTCCCTCTGGTATTGTGGTCGCATGTCAAACTGAAAAATCACAATTAACTAATAAAGAAACTGCGATGCGAATGCTTAAAACCAAACTTATTGCTAAATACGAAGAAGAACAGAACACCAAAATTGGAAACGAACGACGTCTTAAGGTAGGAACCGGAGAAAGATCAGAAAAGATTAGAACTTACAATTATCCTCAGAATCGAGTTACTGATCATCGGATTGGTTTTTCGCTTCAAAAACTTGATCGCGTGATGGAAGGTGAATTAGAAGAGATTATTGATGCTTTGATTTACTATGATCAACAAATGAAATTAGAAGGCGATGATTTGTGACCTATCGTACCCTAATCAATCAATATCAAAACCGACATCATCTCTTATTAGAAGAAATTAAAACCGTTATTTATTATGTTAATGGACTTAATTACACTTCTTTAATTTTGCAATATGATGACGAAGTTTTAAACTTGCCAAGAATCCGTTACTACTTGCGAAAATTAATTCAAGGAATACCAGTTTCCTATGCAATAAGACAATTCGAGAATAAGGGAACTATTTACTATCTAAACCGCCATGTGCTCATTCCAAGACCAGAAACTCTAGAACTAATTAATATTATCCAAAAAGAACAACGACTACAGGATAAAATCATTGTGGATGTGGGAACCGGTTCCGGCATTATTGGGATTGAATTAGCAAAGGAGACTAAAACAAAGGTTTATTTACTTGATATTAGTAGTGCGGCACTAAGTGTGACAAAAAGAAACGCCAAAAGAATCCTAACCATAACTAACTATCAAATAATGAAGAGCGATCTATTAGATGCTTTAGTTAAAGCTAATTGTCAAGTTGATCTTATTGTTTCAAATCCTCCCTATATTAGTAAAGAAGAAATTCTTGATAAATCTGTTTTTGACTATGAACCACATCAAGCCCTCTTCGCGGAACCTCCGCTTTATTTTTATCAAGAAATTCTAAAGCAATCACTTATGGTTTTAAAGCCTAATGGAAGCCTCTATTTCGAAATTAATCCCCTCTTTGCAGAGACTTTAAAAGACATGGCACAGAAATACTACCCACAAGCAGAAATAACATTAATGCGCGATTTATATCATAAAGTCCGTTTTCTAAAACTAATTAATGTTAAATAGTTAAAATAATAATATGCCGATCATTAATGAAAATAATCTCGAATTAATTGTTACCGCTCTTTCGGGTGGCGAAGTGGTAGCGATGCCGGCAGATACAGTTTTTGGATTCTATGCCCTTTATGATCAAATTGGGGCCTTTAATAATTTGAATAGCTTAAAAAGAAGAAAGCCCGATACCCCCTATGGTATCATAGTGAATCACCTTGATGACATCAAAGAATTAGCCGTCGTTAATGATCAAACCATGAAGTTCCTTAATAAATTCATTACTGGTCCTTTAACAGTCATTTTAAAAAGTAAAGATTCTGTCCCGCCTCATGTTACTTTAAACACTGGTAAAATTGGCATCCGCCTCGCCAACACCCCGTTACTAAAGAACATTTTAGAAATCATTAAAAAACCGCTTCTTCAAACTTCAGCTAACATTAGTGGTGAGAAACCTATAGTAACAACTGATGATTTATCAAAAATATTTGGTAAAAACCTCTTAATTGTTGAAGGAAGCCCCAAACTAGGACAAGCCTCTGCTATAATAGATATGAGTGAAGGATTTAAATTAATTCGTCATGGTGTCGTTGATTTTAATGTCTACAAGACATATTGGGAGAACTTATGAAAAACATTGTTGTTGGCTCTGATCATGCTGGCTTTGAATATAAAGAAGCCATTAAAAAACATTTAGTTAAACTCGGTTATCAGGTCGTTGATGTTGGGACCTTTTCCACTGAAAGTGTTGGCTATCCATCTTATGGACATGAGGCCGGAAAAAAGATTATTGCGAAGGCTGCGGATCTTGGAGTTCTTGTTTGTGGAACTGGTGAAGGTATTATGATTGCCGCTAATAAGGTGGCTGGAATTAGATGCGGCATTGGTTATGATGACGCGGTTGCTTCATTAATCGTACAACATAATAATGCCAACATGATTTCCTTTGGAAGTCGAACCATGGATCTTAAAGATGTTTTAAGACGCGTTGAAATCTTCTTAAGTGCAACTTTCTTAGGCGAAAGACACGCTAAAAGAGTTGCAGATATCGAAAAAATCTGCTAAATTAGTCTCTTTTTGCCTATTAGAAAACATGAGTAGTGTTTTCGTATGTCCTATCTGTCATAATCAAGAACCTCTTAGTATTGGAATCAAGAATGGGGTTCCATACTGTCGCTTATGCACCACTTTTAATGGAAAAAAGATTCCATATCAAAAACGTCATCTGCAGCATTTTGAGTATTCACTTGATTATGAACTTTCAAAAGAACAAGAAACCATTGCTGATGACCTGCTTTTAGATTATCAAAAGGGGAGGAACGCTCTTGTATATGCGGTGTGTGGTGCCGGGAAAACCGAATTAGTTTTAAAAACGATTAGTTATGCGTTAAAACAAAGTCATAATGTCGCCTTTGTGGTGCCACGAAAAGATGTTGTTATCGAAATGGAAAGACGCTTCAAAAGCATCTTTAAGAACAATCATGTTGTCGCAATTTACGGCGGGCATAGTAATGAAACCATTGCCGACATTCTTATTATGACCAATCATCAGTTATATCGATATGATCACTATTTTGATTTAATTATCATGGATGAAATCGATGCCTTCCCTTTCAAAAATAACGCACTCTTAAAAGCCTTCTTTCAAAATGCATTAAGAGGGAGTTATTTGCTTTTATCAGCCACTCCTAGCGAAGCAATAATTACATATTTCAAGGAAAGAAATTATCCAATTCATTCGCTTTTTACCAGGTTTCATAAACAACCCATTCCCATTCCTGTGTTTTATAAAAAGATAGCTGTTTTGCAGATAATTTTTGCAATCAGGAAACTAAAAATGTACGCACGGACGAAACGACCATGTTTGGTTTTTGTCCCGACTATTGAGTTATCAAAAATCATTTATTATCTTCTTAATATTTTCGTTAAAAAAGGTAACTACATCAATTCGAAAGTCAATAAGCGATATGAGTTAATTGAGGCTCTAAAGACAGGAAACCTTAATTACTTAGTGACAACTTCAGTCTTAGAAAGAGGTGTCACTTTTGCTAATATTCAACTTATCATCCTCTTTAGCGATAATCATATCTATGACGCAGCAACTCTCATCCAAATCAGTGGGAGAGCCGGCAGGAAAAAGGACTTTCCTCATGGTGATATTTCGATTCTTGCCGCAAAAAAGGAGGAACACATTGTTAAAGCAGTGGCGACAATTAATGGTTACAACCAACATCTGTAAGTGTTGTTTTAAAACTTTTACCTTAGACACAATTCATTCATTAATGAAAGAAACAAATTATCTTTGTCGTAAATGCCAAGAACAGTTAATCCAATTAAATCTTAAGGGAAAGGAGAAAGGATTTAAAATCACTTTTCTTTATGAATATAGCGCCTTCTTCCGTGAAATACTTTTCCGATATAAGGGCTGTGGCGATCTTGAACTAGCACCAATTTTTCTTGATTATTATGCAAATTATATCCAGTATCGGTTTCGTAATTGGCTTTTCATTCTTGCTCCATCAAGTAAAGAAAGAATTTCAGCAAGGGGTTTCTCTCATCTTGAGGAAATCCTTAAACCATATCATCTTAATACCTTCAGTGGCATCACCAAGAAACAAGATTTTAAGCAAAGTGATCTTTCCCTTGAGGCAAGACAAAATATCTTAAGCAAGTTAGAAATCATTGATGGTAGTAAACTTAGCGGCAAAAACGCCATGATTTTTGATGATGTCTATACGACCGGAGCGACAATTAGAGCAATGATTGACTTGATTCTTCCCTATCAACCAAGAAAAATTCAAGTTCTAGTCCTTGCTAAAGTCTTCAAAATTGATGAGGAGTAAAAGCTTCTTTCTTTTAATATTCCACCTTCTTATGAAGGTGTCAGGATTTTATGGTATCATATAGATTGTTTTAAGGAGAAATATGGGTTTTATTGACAAAGTATTCCGGTTTGATGCTCGCGCCATCAAGAAGTATTCTAAACTCGCTGACAAAGTGCTTGCTTATGAAAAAGAAATGCGCGCTTTAAGTGATATTAGTTTAGAAGCAAAAACTGATCATTTTAGAAAACTATTAAGTGAAGGAAAAACCATTGAAGATATTAAATATGAGGCCTTTGCAGTAGCTCGCGAGGCAGCACAAAGAACTCTTGGACAATTCCCTTTTAAAGTTCAAGTAATGGGGGCCTTGGTCTTAAATGAGGGTGATGTTGCTGAGATGAAAACTGGTGAAGGAAAAACCTTAACCGCGACAATGGCGGTCTATCTTAATGCCTTACAAGGAAAAGGGGTTCATGTCGTCACAGTTAACGAATACCTAGCCCAAAGAGACGCCGAATGGATGGGACAAATCTATCGCTACTTAGGTTTAACTGTCGGAGTCAATCTTCGTGAGAAAAGCCCAGATGAGAAGAAAGCCGCTTATTTATGTGACATTACATATACAACCAATTCAGAAGTCGGCTTTGATTATCTTCGCGATAATATGTCTCAAGACCCGAATCGCCGCGTGCTTCGCGGTCTTGAATACGCCGTTATTGATGAAGCCGACTCCATTCTAATTGATGAGTCTCGAACCCCATTAATTATCTCTGGCGGCTCCAAAGCCTCGGCTTCACAGTATACCGTTGCCGATCGTTTTGTGAAACTTTTACAACGCGAGAAAGATTTTGTAATTGATATTAAGACTAAGACCGCTAATCTGACTGATGAAGGAAATACTAAGGCAGAACGAATGTTCGGAATTAAAAACCTTTATGATCCTGAATATGCTGATTTAGTACACCGTATTCACCAAGCCCTGAAAGCAAACTACATTATGGGTCGCGATGTTGAATACATGGTTGATGCTGAGGGCGAAATTCAATTAATCGATCAATTTACTGGTCGCGTCCTAAAAGGGAGAGAATATTCTGATGGACTTCAACAAGCAATTCAGGCAAAAGAAAATGTAAAGATTAAACAAGAGACCATTACCATGGCTACTGTTACCTACCAAAATTTCTTCCGTCAATATTTAAAACTATCAGGAATGACCGGTACTGCTAAGACCGAGGAAGAAGAGTTCCGCAAAATTTATAACATGCGAGTGATTCAAATCCCGACCAATCGTCAAATTGCTAGAATCGATGCTGGTGATAAAATTTTTGGCAACAAGCGCGCTAAGTTGGCTGCTCTGGTGGCTGAGGCTCAAGAACGACATGAAAAAGGACAACCACTTCTTATTGGAACGGTGTCCGTTGAATCATCAGAAGAAGTCTCAAAACTCCTCGATGCTGCCGGACTACCACATGAAATTCTAAATGCTAAGAACCACGCTCGTGAGGCAGAGATTATTGCTCGTGCTGGAGAAAAAGGTGCGATTACTCTTGCTACTAACATGGCAGGTCGTGGTACCGATATTAAGATTAGTGATGAAGTTAAGGCCCTTGGCGGTCTCGCTGTTTTAGGAACTGAAAGACATGAGGCAAGACGGATTGATAACCAACTTCGTGGCCGTGCAGGTCGTCAGGGTGATCCTGGCTATTCTCGGTTCTATGTCTCATTTGATGATGAATTGATGCAGCGCTTTTCAAGCGATGCTTTCGTCAAACTATCAAAGACATTTGGTGATGATCATATTGAAAACAAAATGTTCTCAGGAGCAATTTCTTCCGCACAAAAGCGTATTGAGGGTCAAAACTTTGATACTCGTAAGAATCTACTTGATTATGACGATGTACTTTCGAAACAAAGAAAGATTATCTATGGGATGCGTGATAAAATGCTTTTCGCCCCGAATATTGATGACATCATTAATGATTTCTTCAAAACTACTGGCAAGTATTTAACAAATAAAGCAGTTTTACCGGGGAAAAATCCGGAAAAGATTATTTCTGGAGAGACTCTAAAGAAGCTTCTTGAACCAAAATTCCTCCCTGAAGATAGTATTAAAGCCGAGTTATTTAATGAATCTCCAGCTGATGAAGTTGCTGAAGATGTGACCGACATTCTTTTAAAAGCCTATCAGGAAAGAAAAGAGCGGTGGGGTGAAGAAATTACTCATCAAGTCGAGAAACATTTCGCGCTTTCTTTATTAGACCGCAACTGGACCAAACATATTGATGATATGGCACGACTCCGAGAAGGTATTCATCTTCGTAGTTATGGATCTTCAAATCCTTTATATGATTATGTTAATGAGGGATACGCTCATTTTAACGAAATGATTGATAATGCTTCAACGGAAACCGTTCTCAATCTTCTAAATGCCAAGGTTCAAATAAAGAAACCTGATGAGGCCACAACCCCTAATCCCGATAATGATGAGGCGCCTAAAACTGAAGGAGGCGAGAAATAATGATTTCTTTATATGAAATTAGAAATTTCTTAACCACTTACAAAAAATCCCTTCAAGAGTTAGGCGATTCACTTTGAAGTCGCTAACATCAATCACCGTATCGATGAATTAAGAATAATCTCAAGCCAAGATGATTTTTGGGACAACCCGAAAACCGCACAAGAGTATTTAAGTGAATTAAAAGAAAAAGAAACTACTCTTGAAAGATTTAGTTATCTTGAAACTTCTATTAATTCTTTACTAGATTTAATTGAATTAGTTGATGAGAGTGATGAAGAAACAGTAAAGAATATCGACAGCGAATTTAGCAAACTCCAAGAACAGTTTCTTGAATTCGAAAATCGATCTTTATTCACTAAAGAATTTGATAATTTAAATGCCATTATTGAAATTCATCCTGGGGCAGGAGGTACTGAATCTCATGATTGGGCCGAAATGCTATTTAGGATGTATGTCCGTTGGGCCGAGAAAAAAGAGTTTGAATTAGAAATTCTTGACCAACTACTCGGAAACGAAGTTGGCATTAAAAGCGTTAGTTTCAAAATCAGCGGTAAGAACATTTATGGTCTCCTCAAGGGAGAAAGAGGAGTACACCGTCTGGAACGAATCTCTCCTTTTGATTCAAGCGGAAGGAGACATACCTCCTTTGCCAGTGTGAATGTCATCCCAGATTTTACTCATGATATCAATATTGTAATTGACGATAAGGATCTTAAAATTGATACCTATCGCTCCGGTGGTGCTGGCGGGCAAAATGTAAATAAAGTGGAATCTGCCGTGAGAATCACTCATTTACCAACTGGCCTTGTTAGTGCGTGTCAAACGGAACGATCACAATTACTAAATAAAGAGCAGGCACTGAGAATGTTAAAAGCCAAACTATATCATCTTGAAACGCAGAAAAAACAAGATTCCTTAAATTCAATTATTGGTGAGAAACTTGAAATTAGTTGGGGGTCACAAATTAGATCATATACTTTTTGTCCTTACACTTTAGTTAAAGATCGTCGCACGAGTTATTCGACTCCCGATGTCGCTGGAGTCATGGCTGGCGAGATTGATGGTTTTCTCTTTAGTTATTTGAGGTGGATTAAATGAAAAGAATAAATATTAAGGCATTTTGTACTAAACAGAATTTAATTAATGCCCTTTTTGTAATTGTTGGAAGCATCATCCTCGCTTTTGGAACTGCAATTTTCCTAATTGAGTCAGATATTGTTGCCGGAGGTCTCTCGGGAATCGGTATCATTGTTTATAATTTTACTGGTTTTGATGTCTCGCTTTTTGTTTTAATCCTCAGTTGGATTCTCTTCTTTATTGGACTTTTTGTTTTGGGAATAAAATTTGCCATTAATACTCTTATCTCAACTATTGTCTATCCTTTAGCTTTAATGCTTTTTACTCGTGTGCCTCTCTTTCTTGACTTAGCAGCCTTAGTTGATCCAATGGTTAACGGAGTTCGCGATAATGCTTTACTACTTATTAACGGCATTTTTGGAGGGGCTTTTGTTGGCGTTGGTTGTGCTCTTACCTTTGTCGGTAAAGGTTCTACTGGCGGGGTTGATATTATTTATTTCATCCTCTATAAATACTTTAAAGTAAAAGAGTCCATCTCTTCAATTGCAATTGATGCCGCGATTATTCTTAGTGCCATGATCGCGCTTCCTAATGATCAATTCATTTCATGTCTCATTGGAATTCTTTCCGCACTAACTACGGCCTTGATGATCCAAATTATTTACATTAATAATCGGAAGTCAATCCTCATTGAAGTCATTTCAAGTGACTACCTCAAGATTGACGCTCTTTTAGCCAAGGTTTCTGATAAAAAGCCCTCAATTGTCACCCTTGAAAACGATGATGATAGTCGCAAAATGGTACGAGTTATTATTGAGAATAAAGACTATCACACCATCAAAAATCAGATTCTTGCCACCGATTCAAAAGCGAGCATTGTCATTTCTGATGTCAAGAAAACTCACGGGCTTGAGGGGACAAAAAAGAAATGAGTCACGAGTTCAAAATTGTTTCTCCCTTTCACCCGACTGGTGACCAACCAAAAGCCATCGAAAGTTTAGTAACCGGAATTAATGATGGCGAAGCGCTTCAAGTACTCCTTGGGGCCACTGGAACTGGAAAAACTTTTACGATTGCTAACGTCATTGAAAGAGTCCAAAAAACTACTCTCGTTTTAGTTCATAATAAAACTCTTGCCGGACAATTATATGAAGAGTTTAAAGAGTTATTCCCCCATAATCGTGTCGAATACTTTGTCTCAAACTTTGATTTTTATCAGCCTGAAGCCTACCTTCCTAAGTCTGACACCTACATTGAGAAAACAGCTTTAATGAATGAAGAAATCGAAATGATGCGCACTTCCGCGATTAATTCCATCTTAGAACGAAGAGACACGATTGTTGTCGCTTCGGTAGCCTCAATCTATGGTCTCACTGATCCTGATGAATATCGAAATCTCGTCTTCTATCTTCGTACTGGTGAAAAACTTGATCGCCATTTACTGCTTTCAAATCTAATTAACGCTCAATACGCAAAAAACTCTTATGACTATCAGCCCGGAACCTTCCGCACTAATGGTGATATTATCGATATTGTTCCTCCTCATACTAAAGACTATCTTTATCGCATTGATACCTTTGATGATGTTATTGAATCCATTGCTAAAATTGAAATTGTAAGTGGCAGTAAAGTCGAAAGCTATAAATCACTTCCCATCTTTCCTGCTTATGAACATGCTTCAACTGCCTTGCGCATTAAAGAGGCAACAACACCTATTTTAAAGGAAATGATCGCACGAGTTGAATACTTCCTTCAAAATAACAAGCCTCTTGAAGCCGAAAGAATTGAGAACCGTACCAAACAGGATGTTGATTCAATGCTGGAATTTGGAATGACGGCTGGAATTGAAAACTATTCCCGTTATATCGATCAACGCGCGGAAGGTAGTAGACCCTTTTGCCTCCTTGATTATTTCAAAGATGATTATCTTCTAGTTATTGATGAATCTCACGTTACCATCCCGCAACTTCACGGCATGTATGGTGGTGATCGCAGTCGCAAACTAAATCTAGTTGAATATGGTTTTAGATTACCTAGTGCTTTAGATAATCGTCCGCTTTCTTTTGCAGAGTTTGAACAAATTATGCCACAGACAATTTGTACTTCCGCTACTCCTGGTGATTATGAACTAAAGCGAGCGGGAAATAAATGGGTTGAGCAAATCATTCGTCCCACCGGACTCCTTGACCCAAAGATAACCGTGGTCCCGACAAATGGTCAGATTGATCATCTTATTGCACAGATTAATAAAAGAATTGAAAAGAATGAGCGAGTTATCATTGTGGCTTTAACAATTAAAATGGCCGAGGATTTGACGACGTATTTAAAAAACATGAAGTATAAAGTCACTTATTTACATAATGAAGTTAAAACACTTGAACGACTTGAAACCCTGTACGAATTTCGAAAAGGTAAATATGATATTCTAGTTGGCATTAATTTAATTCGTGAGGGAATTGATTTACCAGAAGTATCTCTCATTGCTATTCTTGATGCTGATAAAGAAGGCTTTTTAAGATCGTCCAGGTCACTCATCCAGATCATTGGAAGAACTGCCAGAAATGTTAATGGCGAAGTCATGATGTATGCTGATAATCTTACCGACTCTATGAAAACGGCTATTAATGAAACTAACCGCAGAAGAGGCATTCAAGAAGAGTATAACAAGCTCAATCATATTATTCCTCAAACGGTTTTTAAAGAAATTCGTCCTCCAATTAGCATTAAGGATAAAGGAGAGACCACCATTAAAAAGATTATTGATGGGAAATTATCACGGAATGAGATTAATAAATACCTGAGAGACTTTGAAAAGGAGATGCGTGAAGCAGCCAAGCAATTAAACTTTGAACGTGCCGCCGAATTAAGAGATATTATTCTTGAACTCCGTGCGATGAATAAGTAAGCGATTAATATTGCTTTACAAATGATGATTATATGCTAAAATAAGTTGATTGATATTAATATCAAGAGGAGGTTCTAACAGGTGAGTTTACAGTGGAATGACATTATATTCTTAATCGTCGCACTTTTAGTAATTGTGCTTTCATTATTACAAGGCGGTAAGTCAGAGGGGGCCTCAGGAGCAATTACTGGTGGCGGTTTAAATGTTTTCGCTAAAACTAAAGAACGAGGTTCAGAACTTGTGATTTCTTGGATTACCCTTATTCTCGTCATCATCTTCTCTTTTATTGCCGTTTTAATTACTACTTATCAAGCCTAACAAAAAACACTTTAACATAAGCTTCCAAGACGAATTTGGAAGTTTTTTTATTTATTTTAAGTAAAATAACCATATGGAATTTATGAACATCAAAGACTATGTAACAAGTGAAAAAAAGAAACTCAAAGAAGAGGTCGCTACTCTTAAGATTCATCGTGAGTTTGTGATTGTTCAGGTTAATGATGATCCAGCTTCTAACTCTTATATTAAAGGCAAACTGAAAGATTGTGCTGAAGTTGGAATTAAAGCACGTCTCCTCAAGTTTGATCCTGCCATCAGTGAGACTCTTCTCATTCGAAAAATCAAACAACTTAATAAAAATCCCGATGTCGGAGGTCTAATTGTTCAAATGCCCCTTCCGGTACATATTAACGAGACCACTATTAAACAAACGGTGACTCCTGATAAAGATGTTGATGGTTTTCATCCGCTCTCAAAATGTTCTCCCTGTACTCCGCAAGGAATTGTCACTTATTTAAAAGCCAATAATTATGTTTTTTCTGGCAAAAATGCCTTAATTATTGGGAGATCAAATATTGTCGGTAAGCCCATGGCGAAGCTGCTTCTTAAAGAAAACATGAGTACTATTTTGACTCATTCGCGAACCACTAAGGAGAGCATGGATGCTTTCATCCAATTAGCCGATCTTATTGTTGTTGCAATCGGAAAAGCCCATTTCCTTAATTATCCTCACTATAAGAAAGATGCGGTTATTATTGATGTGGGAATTAATCACGGTACTGATGGTTTAGAAGGCGATGTAGCTCCAAATCAGAGCGTATTGTTCCAATCTCCTGTTCCCGGAGGAGTCGGATTACTAACAAGATTAACCCTGATGAAAAACTTTATTTCACTGCAGGATTAATTCAAGATCTGTGTTTTATAAAACAAACTCCTTTTCTTAAACTATTATATTAATTCAATGTGGTTGGAAGTCCAAGACTTAGAGGTAGACACACTGATTTGGTGGAACTGACGAGGATCGAACTCGCTACCTCCTCGTTGCGAACGAGGCGCTCTCCCAGATGAGCTACAGTCCCACTGCCAAATATTATATCAAGAATTAAGGAAAACTAGTAAGAATAAAACGGAGGAAGCACTAATTTTGAAACCGGAATCTCCTGAATCGTTAAGGGAATGATCGCTGGTGTCGGAGGTACTTCTCCCCCAGGATTAAGACCTCTTTCGGCGTTCTCAATTGAATCTTTAATCAAAGTATCAATAAAACTACTTGCCTCTGTTACCACATTAGCCACAACCGTTTTCCCTTTTTCATCAGTGTAAGTAAAAGTAAGACTCGATCCTGGTTCATGCAACCAATTAAATAATTTCGTATTATCTGCTTGAAGTGCTGTGATTAGTTTAATAATGTCACCGCCTAAAACCGAAATTCCTTTTGACTCTAACGTCTGCTCTTCAGATAAGATAGTATTAAAAAGTGGTACCGTGGTATCAAGACCAAGAAGAAAAATATAAATAAAAGCAAAGCCTTGACCGACACCAATCGCCGCTCCCGAGAGTCTTGAAAGCCACGAAACACGATACTTTTTCCCAGTTGCTCGTGCGAGTTTTTTATTAGTAAATTTAATTGGGATATAGAATAAAGCTGAAACAAGCCATGAAATAAAGAACGAAACAAGAGCAACCAAAGCTAACGCAATCCCACTAACGATACCAGTGGCAAGACCATTGACATAATCATCGGGATGAGGGTTATGTAAATACTTGTTGGCTATCTGGAAGAATTCTAGTATTGATGTTGCCGTCTCTTCATGTGTCTGACCAGTCGCATCAATAAAGCTACCTTTAAATGACTGACCAATCGCCTTCATGAAATCATTTAACACAAAGTTAATGATGAGGTTCTTAGTGGTAAACCAGAGGACAATTGTCACAGTGATAAAAACCAAAAGACCTACTATCGATCTTTTAAAACCTCGAATCAAACCAACTAATAATAAAATTAGTAGAATAATCCCAAAAAGAATGTCCATCGTCCATTCAAAGGTTAGAATACTTAAGAGTATTTCCATGTTTTCTCCTATAGAGCCCAGTTGCCATCTTTAAAGATGAGAACTTTCTCTCCGCTTTTTAAGTATGCCACAATTTTTAAATCTTTGCTACCCATCATAAAATCCACATGAATTAATGAGTCATTAAGTCCTTTTTCATATAACTCTTTGAGGGTATATTTATCAAAATCATTAAAAGAGGCTGCAAAGCCTCGACCTAGTGCTAAATGGCATGAGGCGTTTTCATCAAATAAAGTCTCATAAAATAAGACATTTGACTTTGAAATTGGAGAATCATATGGGACCAAAGCCACTTCACCAAGCATTCTTGCTCCTGCATCCATATTTAACATCGTTTCTAGGACGTTTTGACCAACTTTGGCTTTAAAATCGACAACTTTGCCGTCTTTAAAATCCAAATAAAAATCATCAATCAATTGACCATTATAACTTAATGGCTTTGTGGCATATACTCGTCCTTCAGCCTTCCCTTTTAATGGAGTAATAAAGCATTCTTCACTCGGCATATTAGGGTTATAAGTAATCTTAGTTCCGGGAATTGTTTCTGAACCGGCAATAAAATGTGAATCAGGAATTAACCACACTTTAAAATCAGTCCCGAGCGTATTCGTGTAGTGAAGATAATCAATTCCTAGTTGATTGAGTTTCTGCGCTTGATTCTTTAAAAAGGCATTGTGTTTCTCCCAAGCAAGAAGCGGATCATCATCAATCCTTGAGACATCAAGAATGAGATTTCCGAGTTTTTTCATCGCTTCAGAAGTCGTTTCATGAGGAAAAACTTTCTTGGCCCATTTCTTAGTTGGAAGCGCCGCGATGGTCCATTGTTGTTTATCATCCATCGCATCACGGTAACTCTTAATTGCTTGAGAAAAGCTCTGTCTTGCTTTACCAAATTTTAAGTGGTCGATACCATCAAGGCCGTTTGGGTCATCGCTAAGAATGTAGATTGTGGCTGGTAATTCCTGAGCCATATATTTAAATCTTTCAATTTGAAACGACCGCACATTCATTAATGAATCCAGTTTTTCTTTTTGATACATGAGTTTTTCAAGTTTTTGTGATGTCCAATTAAAAAAGACTTTCTTGGCTCCAGCCGCATAACACTCTTTTGATAACAAGAAAGCAAAATCCTCATGCTCTACTCCAATCGTAATAAAGACTTCCTGACCCTTCTGAACATTAGCCCCAATTCTGACAATTGTTTTCGCATATGCTTTTAATCTTGATTTTTCCATTATTCTTCCTCCTCATAATTATCAGCTTCATAAACAAAATCCTTTAATAACAACTCGGCATCTTCTCTTCCGATTTCATAATAATCAAGATCATAGACTTCGTCCTGTCGAATTAAGTCAAGATCCATCGTATTCGCAATTAGTTCAATCGCTCTTCGAACTGACAAATTAGACTTCACTTTCATCATTAAAGGCGTATCCGCAAATTTCTTAACATGAGAATAATCTTTGACTGGAAGAATTCCTCCAAGATAGTCCTCTGGATTTAACGCAAAATAAACATTTAGGTGATTACCAGCAACCTTAAGCTTAATATATGACTTACGGTGTGCGGTAAAGTTTTCATAATTACTACTGATTCGTGAATTAATTCCGCGATAACTAAGGATAACTCCTTTTAAAATATTGTACTGTGTTTTTAAAGTTCCTGTTGGCTCATAAAGATAATAAAGAAAAGGTCTCTTATTCGGTTTTGTGTCTTCATAAGAGATATCATTTTGTTCAACCGTTTCAACAACTGTCTCCTCAATTTCTTCAACCACATAATCTTTATCCTTATTCATGATTTTTACTCCTCTCTTTTAAATCATTAATGATGTTTTTTGATTGTTCTTGAATTCTTGTTAACTCTTGATGCATGATTACATTTCTCTCTCGTTTCGTTAGACCAACAATTAAAACACCAAGAAGACCCAGTATTATTAAAACTGGGCCCACAAGATATGTCGACACCAGTTGCTCAAAGGTGAACATCATTGTGACATGAATAATAATGGCCAAAATAGACAAAAGGAATCCTAAAACTATAAAAATACAAGCAATGACTAATGCGGGGAAAACCTTTCGATAACTTTGCCGTTCGTAATCTTGCTTGAATGAGTGATACTCATCTCTTAAAGCCTTCACTTCATCGTTACTTATTAGTTCAATACAAGGTTTTACTTCGAGACAAATGCTTTTAGTTGTCACTGTTTCTTTTCTAGTAATCTCATAGCCAAAAGCGGTATAATAGTCACGAAAATATGACTCCTCTGTTGTGTCTATTATCACTTTAAACGTAGTATCCGTAGATAAAAGTTGTTTCGAGGCACCACAATAAGGACAATCTTCATTATTCTTTCTTATTTTTGCCCCACAAAAAGCACATTTTTGTACCATAATACTTTTATTCTATCTTAAAAACATGCTCGAGCTGCTATTTTATCGCTTGAACTAACAAATATTATTAAATGATCTTTAGAAATAATTATTCCGTTTTGCTAAACAAAAACCCTCAAAAAACATTTCATCGCAAAATTGCCAATAAAAAAGATATTAAAAAAAGGTATTTTTATATATAATATGATTACAATCATAGGAGGACTTACATATGGGATTGCTAAAAGTTATCGAATGGAAAGATGAAAACAAAGAAGTCATCGTTCACCGCTTCGATTACAACAAATCAAAAGATTTTATCGCTCGTGGCTCGGCCCTTACCGTTAGAGAATCTCAAGTAGCTATTTTTGTTGATAAAGGTCGTTTGGCAGATGTCTTTTTGCCAGGATACTATAAACTAGATACCGAAAACGTTCCTATCTTAACAAAACTAATGTCATGGAAATATGGCTTCGAAAGCCCGTTTAAGAGTGACATCTATTTTGTTAACACGAAACAATTCATTAACCAAAAATGGGGAACATCAAATCCCTTATTAGTTCGTGATAAAGATTTTGGACCCATTCAAATTAGAGGTTTTGGAACCTATTCATTCCGTGTTAATGATGCCTACATCTTTATGAAAGAATTAGCGAGTACCAACTCGACATACGATGTTAGTGACATTCGTGACTATTTAAAGAGTTTAATTGTAACTGCGATTGCAGATACTGTCGCAGAAAGCGGACTTCCCATTTTAGATCTTGCCGCAAATTTAAGAGAATTAGGCGACTTAGTTGTTAAAGCTACCAAAGCAGAATTTAGTCAAATTGGTCTTGAGATTTCCAAAATTAATATTGAGAACTTCTCACTCCCAAAAGAACTTGAAGATGCGATGATGCGTAACACTTCGCTTGGAATGAGAAGACAGAATCTTGATGTTGAACTAGAACTCTCACGCATTGAAGCTTTAAAAGAGGCTGCAAAAAATCCTGGAGCTGCAGGTACCATGATGGGGGCCGGAATTGGCTGGGGTATGGGTCAGTCTTTTGGACGCGATATCTCGCAAAGTGCAAATCGTGATGCTCAAGAAAAGGAAGTCATGCTAATTTGTCCTGGTTGTGGAAAACAAATTAAGGCCAACTCAAAGTTCTGCTCGGAATGTGGTTACAAAATTGTGACAGTCTGTCCCGCCTGTGGCAAAACTGTCGCCCCTGGAACTAAATTTTGCGGTGACTGCGGAACTAAACTATAATGAGTAGCAATGATATTGAAAAACTAGTTAATGAAGAAGCCAAAGCTAGCGAGACCGTAAAGTGTCCTAACTGTGGCTCTAATCTTTCATATCACCCAGAAAAAAACAGTCTTTACTGCGAACACTGCGACTACACCAAACCCATTGTTTCTGGCGAGACCGAGGAACTCTCATTTGATAATATTGTTATTGATAATAGTTGGTCCCGTGAAACTCAAGTGCTCCAATGTAAAAATTGTGGTGCAAGAGAGGTTAGCAAGACCGGTAGTATTTCGGTCCATTGTCCGTTCTGCGGGTCCCCAATGGTGCTTGATGAAACTGCTATCCCAGGACAAAAACCTAATGGAGTCTGTCCTTTCTTAGTAGGAAAAGATCCGGCTATTGATAAACTAAAGGTTTGGGCCAGAAAAAGAATCATGGCTCCAGAAAAATTCCGTAAGAATCCTGATCCTAGTAAACTTAATGGCATCTACTATCCTTCCTTTACTTATGATAGTCAGACTAGTTCGCTTTATGCGGGAAGACTGGGGAAAAGATATACAACAACACGAGTCGTAAATGGCAAAACCGTGACCCAAAGTCACATTCGATATTTTAACATTAGTGGCTCTTTAAACAAATTCTTTGATGATGTTTTAATTCAAGCTTCAACCCGCATTGATCAAAACACCATGAGAAAAATCCTTCCATATCGCACGAATGAAGCTAAACAATATAATCCTGATTATTTACAAGGTTTCACCGCTAATCAATATAGTAAGAACGGGCAACAGTGTTGGCTTGAGGCTAAGGCCATCATTAATGCTGATATTCGAAGATCAATCCTTGCACGATATGATTATGACGTTGTCTCTTCGCTTAATATTAACACCAATTTCTCACATATGACCCATAAGTATGTCTTACTCCCAATTTGGGTCGGATACTTCTTATATCATAACAAGAATTATAATTTCTTTATTAATGGGGAAAGCGGTAAAATTAACGGCAAAACACCGATATCTGTCGTTAAGGTGCTTATGATTATTCTCGCAATTCTTGTTGTTGCAGGGTTAGGCACTCTCTTCGCGTACTTATATAACTAAAAGGAGGTTTAAATATGCAAAACATTCTTGCTCAACTAAATGAAGCTGATAATACCGTTATTTTGCTGCTTGGCATTGGAGTAATCGTTCTCTTTATTGTGGCAGCAATCCTCTTAATCGTGCTCTTAAAAAAGAACAAAGTCATTAAAGACATTAAAAATAATGCTAATAGCAGCGTTGAAAAGGTGAAAGTTGTTGATGGAAAAAGAGTCTCAACTGATCCTACTCAAGTTGGCACTACTGAAAAACCTGATGCGACACACGCTAAAGACGATATTTTACTGCGGGCTAATGAAGTTTACCGCATTCGAAAAGATTCTTTAATCAAACCGGGAATTTATACTATTCTTACCACTGACTCTAATGCTAATACCTTTTACATTCGTGTTAATGGTCTTTCAAGACGTCACAAACATCTTTCGCAGGTGGTCTTTGAGGCCGGAGATGAAATTTCTCCGGTGGCAATAAATATCATTTTAAGATAAAGGAGGAAAATATTTATGTCAAAATCATTCTTGAAAAAATTCGTTTACTTATTAATTCTACTTGTTGTTTTGATCTTCGTGATTCTTAATCTTGCGGGAGTAGCGGCCTTTAGTTGGTTCACTCCGGTTCTCGCGATTGCAGTTCTTGCCTCAGGCTTTGGTTTAGTTCTTGTTTGCACGGCTTTTTCAAAGCAGTACTTACTAACTACTCGTAAGATTCGCGCTTTCATTGGTGGTGCTTTACTCCTTTTAGGAATTCTTTATATCATTATGTTCTTTACACCACTTGTTGATTATGACTGGGCTAAAATCTTCTGGCCGGTACTCGGAGTAGTACTAGTCTTAGTGCTAATGATTTGTCTTTTTGTCTCTGGTGGCAAAAAATGGGATGCTGGTGATAACCAAAAAGCCGGATATAAGAACTATCATCAAAGAAAAGCTGAAGCTGAAAAAGAAAAAGATCAGTAAGAAGTTAAGAAATGAAAACAAATATTTTGAGATCATTTCTCGCAATTGCTACATTATTAGTCGCTTCCTGTACCAAAGAGATTTATCATCAAGTCACTTTTATAATTGACTCCTTTTCAAAGGAGATTGAAGTTTTAGATAATGCGAAGGTTGATTTAAATCAGGTGCCAGATCCGAAAAAGGAAGGATATTCTTTTTTAGGTTGGTATGAAAACGAAAGAAAGGTCTTCTTAGAAGATTTAATTATTACTAGAGATTATATCCTTGAGGCTCGTTATCAAATAAAACAAAACGAACAAAACCGAGAAACCATACTATATTCTCATACCCTAATTCGAGGCGATATTGGAGCAAACGAAGAAACTGTTACGCTATCGGGTTTATCGTGGTCGCATACCGCAATTGCGTTTCTTGGTGCCTATACGTATGGCATTCAGATTGGTTCAAGAAACAATCCCCAGACGACACCACTTGTCTTTAGCACTAGTTTCCCAGAAACCACAAGAGTCCTTGGTTATTCGCTTTTCTTATGCACCGCTAGTGGCGGGAGTGCTGACTTTATCGTTAGCATGGATGATTACGAACATACGGAACCATTCAGCAATGTTAATGATCCCTTGCCATACGGCGTCGATGAGTTAGAAGTCACTACGGAGAGTTTTTCAATTACTCTACAAGCTAAAGCTCGAGCAATTTATTTCCAAAAAATCGAAATTCTACTCGATTTGCCAGAAAATCATGGTCTGAATATCTCTTCAGGCAACGACATTCCTGACGGACCAGTTGTCATCAACATCCCGAAAGAGTTCGATCTAAGCAGTTATTCAGATAGCGAGTATTATCGTAATGTATCAATAGAGAATGACACAGTGCTTCTAACGACGTTACGAACAACAATTTCTTCAAACATGAAGGCAAGGAGTTATGCTGATGCCAAAAGTATTCTTCTTTACACTGATGAGGATGTCGAGAATCCGGGATATGATTACGGCCTTTACGATGGCGATCTAATTATTGCCCGCTGGGACTCTGGAGCATCATGGAATCGTGAACACGTTTGGGCTTGTGCCCAGATGCAACTAACCGATGTAACTCGTCCGAATGAAAGCACTAAGAACCATACTTCAGACTTACATAATCTTCGCGTCGCTTGTGGTCCTTCAAATGGCCATCACGGCAATCTCTTCTTTGATGATTATGATGTAGCCAATTTAACAATTAATCCTAATGTCACTTCGCTTTCAGGAGCCCACGCAAATAGTGGGGACCATCGTGGCGATGTCGCGAGAATTCTTTTCTATATGTATGTACGGTATGATGGATTAAGGCTTAATGATGAACTTGATGTCAATGATGATCTCTCAATGGGAAAGCTTTCAAGTTTGTTAAGATGGTGTTTTGAAGATCCAGTTGATGCTTTCGAAAAACAAAGAAATGATCGGATATATGAATATCAAGGTAACAGAAACCCCTTTATTGACCATCCAGAATATGCTAGTATTCTCTTCTAAAAGAAGTCAACAACCAAGATTTAAGTTTTTACCACCGACACATACTTAAAAGTCATAAATACTTAAAAGAATTGGGTTTTACGCCGGTTTTTATTTAGTTTTAATCGGTTTTTTAAGAATAATGTCACGATAACTAGGTTTTAAGAAGATAATTGTTTCCCCAGGGTTATTTGCGTGCTCAATGCTGTTAATCCAAAAAATACCATTACTCCGATAATTAGTAAAGAAACTCTTCAGCGCACTACCATTAATGTAACCATGAATAATCCGAATACACTTAAGGTCTGTGGTTCCTATTAGTTGCCTTTCGACAAACAAAAGCGCCTCAATGATTGTAAGACCATGAATGTTATACTCGGCTTCTACCCGAAAATCAAACATAAAACTGCCGACACACCAGAAAGAATCCCCGCTCCCATAAAGCAATAACCGCCCCACTGGAAGCCCCAACTAAGAACACTACTAAAATCTCCGGTGGTAAAGATTGTCATTAGATCTGGTACTGTTCCTTCA
>JAISVG010000031.1 GCA_031271635.1 Erysipelotrichaceae bacterium | reverse complement strand
CGACTCTAGCGATTATGGTCTCACTCCTTGAAGCGGAAGAGATGATTGAATTAAAGGTCAAGCATCTTGCAACCATGAAACAATCAATTATTAAACTCTCTTATCAAGATGAATTCTTCTATGAAAAAATCGATGCCATTCAGGACATTCTCACCTTAAAAAAGAAAGGAAGAAAAACACATGCGACGAACTAATAAAAACGCTAAACTCGGCCTTAAAGACCTAAATAAGACAGTTTCTTTACTTGGATGGGTGCAAAACATCCGTAATTTAGGTTCAATTACCTTCATTGATCTCCGTGATATTAGTGGTATCATCCAACTCCTCGTTGATAATGAGGTCATTGATACGAAAAGTATTAAATTTGAGTATTTAATTGCCGTTACTGGTCTTGTGCAAGAAAAAGCTGTTCCAAACCCAAATCTCGTCACGGGAATGATTGAGATTAAAGTAAGTAAGCTAAATGTGATCTCAACCTCACAGGTCCTTCCGTTTAATTTAAATGAATCAACGTCTGCGAGTGAAGATACCAAATTAAAATATCGATATCTTGACCTCAGACGTAAAGAGTCGCTCCGGCCGCTTCTAATTCGTCATCAAATCAGTCGAATCTTTCGTGAGTTTTTTGACCATCACGGCTTTATTGAAGTCGAAACCCCAATTCTTACTTTATCAACCCCTGAGGGGGCGCGTGATTATCTTGTGCCTTCAAGAGGCCAACCTGGCAGTTTTTATGCCTTACCACAATCGCCACAGCTTTTTAAGCAAATTTTGATGGTCGCGGGGCTTGAACGATATTATCAATTCGCCCGTTGTTTCCGCGATGAAGACTTAAGAAGTGACCGTCAACCTGATTTTACTCAAATTGACCTTGAGATGAGTTTTATGTCACAACAAGAGATTCTAAAACTCATGGAGAAAGTCCTTAAAAAAGTGTTTCAACAAATCGTTAATTATGAGGTGAAATTACCACTTCGGCAACTGACATATCATGATGCCATTGATACCTATGGGAGTGATAAACCTGATACTCGCTATGAGATGAAGCTTCAAGATCTTACCAAAATCGGACATCAAACGTCTTTCGAACCCTTTTTGAAGCATAAGTTTATTAAAGGGATTATTATTAATAATTACGCGACAACCTTATCGCGAAAGAAACTTGATGAATTAGTGAGTATGGCTAAGAGCATGAAACTTGAGAACTTATATGCTCTAAAAGTAGTTAATCAAAAATTAGAGGGTGGCATCATGAAATATTTTGATGACATAACGGCGACTTCATTAATTATTGATTTAAATCTTAAGGAACAGGATGTCCTGTTAATTGCGGTTAGTAATGTTAATCACTTACTTTGTAGTGTTCTTGGGAATCTTCGTTCCTTTTTTGCAAAAGAACTAAATCTTATTCCGCCCCATACTTATGATTTATTATGGGTGGTTGATTTTCCCATGTTTGAGGCCGTAAACGGTACGAGTGAGATTACACCCTCGCATCATCCCTTTACAAGGCCTAAGGCCGGACATGAAAAATATTTAGCGAAAAAGCCTCTAAAGGCTCTTTCCTCAGCCTTTGATATCGTCATTAATGGTTATGAGGCTGGTGGTGGTAGTTTAAGAATTTATGAAGAGAGTTTACAAGCGCAGATTTTTGATTTATTAAAGTTATCGAAGGCCGAACAAGAGAACCGCTTTGGCTGGTTTTTAGAAGCCCTTAAATACGGCACACCACCACATGGTGGGATGGCTTTTGGCCTTGATCGTTTAACGATGATTTTAGCGAATACGAATAACATTCGTGATGTCATTGCCTTTCCCAAGAATGTTTCCGCGGTCTGCCCGCTTACTAATGCCCCAAAACCAGTAGCAGCAAAACAACTTGAGGAACTATCACTGGTTTTAAAGGAGAAAAATGAAAAAAATTGATCAAAGTAGTATCGCTACACTACGAGCCCTTTCTGTTGACATGATTAGAGCCGCGAATTCGGGACATCCTGGAATGGCACTAGGAAGTGCCCCAATCCTTTATACCCTTTTTACGAAGCATCTTTTAAGTCTAGCCCCTTTTTATCGGCTCCAAAATCAACCCTTATTTCAAGATAATTTCATCTTATCAGCAGGCCATGCTTCCGCGCTTTTATATGCGACGCTGCATCTTGCTGGCTTTAATCTTTCCCTTGATGAACTAAAACGTTTTCGACAACTCCATTCCTTAACTCCAGGACATCCCGAAGCCTTCCATACTGATGGAGTGATGGCAACGACTGGCCCGCTTGGGCAAGGTCTTGCAATGGCGGTTGGAATGGCTCTAAGTAGTGTTCATTTAAGAGCATTATTCCCGAAATTGCCTGTCACTAAAACCTATGTCTTAGTTGGTGATGGCTGCTTAATGGAGGGCATTTCTCAAGAAGCAATCTCACTTGCAGGAACCCTCAAGCTTAAAGATTTAATCGTCCTTTACGATCAAAATGATGTGACACTTGATGGTCCGCTTAGTAATTCATCCTTAGAAGACCAACGTCTCCGCTTTAAAGCAGCGCTTTGGAATGTTATTACGGTTCGTGATGGAAACGATGTTGATGCGATTTCTCGAGCCATCCGTCAGGCCAAAAGAAGTGATAAGCCAACTCTAATCATTGTGAAAACCATTATTGGCTATGGGAGCTTACTTGAAGGTACTAGTACGGTCCATGGTTCACCTCTTAAAGATGATGATATTGAGCAATTAAAACTCAAGATGCACTGTTCTCTTGAACCTTTTACGATTCCGCCTCTTGTTAAAACACATTTCCAGAGTCAGGTTAAAAAACTCGGAAAGCGTCTATATGTGACTCTAGATCAATCAGTTTTTAAAGAAATTACTGATTTTAAAACCATTAATCATGACGAGTTACTTAAAGAACTAATGGTACTTCAAAGTGAAACTTTAATTAGTACTCGCGCTGCCAGTGGAAAGATTTTAAACATTATCGCCCATCATGTCCCGGCCCTCTTTGGGGGTTCCGCTGATGTTGCAAGTTCCGTGGTGACTAATATTAACGGTGAAAAATGGCTCTCCCGCTTTGATTATGCTGAAAAAAGAATCGCCTTTGGAATTCGCGAATTCTTGATGACAGCAATGCAAAACGGAATGCTGTTACATCAAGGAGTAAGACCATATACGGGAAGTTTCTTAGTCTTTTCCGATTATGCGAAAAACGCTCTCCAATTGGCGGCTTTAATGAGACTACCAGCCCTTT
>JAISVG010000097.1 GCA_031271635.1 Erysipelotrichaceae bacterium | reverse complement strand
GATCTTTCATGGCTCAAATGTATGGAAATAGGCTCTCAATACGCTTCGATGTTTCCGTTCTTACTGGTCCTTTATTCGATGTCAGTATGACGGTGCAAAATGAGAATTATTTAACTCAGACAATTGAAACTACGGTCCAATATATTTTTAATCAGCCTTTTGCGCCGATTTTCAATTATTACTCAGATTATTATGTTGACATTATCTCCGGATATTATGATACGAGACTTAGGTTTTACTTTGATTATGATGTTACAGCATACTATGATATGCGAAGAACACAGTATAGCTTGATTTCGCGCGATGATCCTTCGCTTTACTATTCGTTTGTTTTCGATGGATATCTTGGTATTTCTAGTTTCTACACATATTATGACCACGTGATAATAGATGAATATAATCTAGTTGGTGATATTAGTAATAGCATTATCCCGACGGTTGATCAATATCAGGCCTTTATTGAGATTCGAGTTCCAGTTGATGAAGAAGACTTTGCCGGCAAAATCTTTGATGTCGCAGCGATTGTAACAACTTACTCCGGTGGAGTGCAGTATGAATATTCCTCGGTGATGTGCTATTTAGTCTAGCAAAAACTGCTTTAATTGGTATTTTTGAAAAATAGATTCAGCAGATACTAGTCGAATTATTCTTAGAGAAGATGTTTGCTCTTTGATGATAACGGCGTGAACTTAGGTGGTGCATCAATTACGATTAGTAGTTTAACTATTTAAACACCATTTAATGGAGTTATTTCTAGTTGGTTAATGCTTTTAAGTATTAAAAAACGTTTCTTGGATAAGTTTCATCCATGATATATACAATAAATCATTTGATTTAAAGGCATTTCCGCAACACAAAAAAGTCTTTTTTGTTTCAATTATGAAAAAAAGTGTGCGATTTGCATTATTTCTATTAAAATGTAGATGTGAAAGGAGCTTAAGATGAAAAAAAGATTTACTATTTCGATATGCTTTTGTTTAAGTCTATGTCTTGGAATTCCAATCCTAACCAGTTGTGATTTTAATGAACCAGAAATAAGATATGATGATCCTGCAGTTCAGTTTGTGGCTAAAAGTATTTATAATGTTGCAACTGCAAATAATATTGAAACTGAAAGAATGGTTATCCCACTGAGTCCGACCTATGACTTAAGTAGAATTACAATAAGGGACTTTGAACTCACTTATAGTTATTACTTTACTGCTAAAATTGAAAAGGGACTAGAACCTTATTTTCCCCTTGAATATGGATCTGACTTTGAGTTTATCTATTCAAGATTCACATGTCGCTTTTTTGATAATACCGATATTATTACGCCTGATGAACTCTTAATTATTCGTAACGAAGATCTTGCATATGCATTTATCGGTTCTAATGGTATTTCACCACCAGAAGAATTACCAGAAAATCATCAAACATCGTTTGGCACCCATATATTCTTAGCACCTAATATGATTGTTCATGGACCACACACCGATCCCGGATATGACTTTAATTTTAGCAAGACTGGAGAAGAAATTAACCTTGATATTCAAAATATAGGGGGTGGTCTTAGTGATTTTGCTCCACATGAAATTACTACCTCCAATCCTGATTCTTATGAAATTCTACCCGCCGAGATTGTCCTTGACATCCTTGAAAGCGCCTATGTTGAAGAGAAAATCGGAACTGCCACAATTACTCGTACTTATAACCCAGAACCTAGACTTGATGTCGTCTCAGAGCAACTAACTAATCTAAGAGCTATCACATACCGAAATGTTATTCACAATAATGAGATTATTGATCGTTCCACAATCACAAATGGCATGATAATACAATTCTATTACTATCCGATATACGAAGACTATAATCCAACGACGATGTTTATTGAAACGATCATTTTACTTTAATAACGGGGAGGTTATAAATGAAAAAGATTCTTTTTACGATGCTTGTCTCCTGTTTTTCGCTGATTTCGACTAATTCTAGTGTTCGAGGAGAGGCTGTAGATGAAGTAGATGATATTGAAACGTTTCAGGAAGTCGAGTTTGAACGAAAGAATGCTAATGTTCCAATTACTCCAACTGGAACAACTACTGGAGCTGACCAGTATGAGTCAAATGATTCACCATCTATTGCAACAAAAATCAAAGACATTGATAGTATTCCGTTATCAACTGTTAACTACTCCTTTACAGTTAGAGCAACTCTTGATTCATTTTTTGGTATATAGTGTGATAATGATTGGTATCTTTTTCCCGCATATGGAAGAGCCCAGATCACTTTATCGCTCACTGATATACCTAGTGACCTAGACTATGATCTTGAATTATATAGAGCCCAAAATATGCAGGCGACACAGTCTGGATCAACAAAGGAGGAGATTACTACCTATATCATAGCATCAAGGAAAAATTATGCCTCTGACGAATATCTTTCTTTTGAATTGGGTGCTGGTTATTATCACGCTCGAGTTGTCTCAAAAAATGGTTGGGGGAGAGAAGGTGCTGAGTACACACTAAGTGGTTCAGTTAGATATCTTCATACCAAAAGTGAAAAGATTAGTGACTTACGTTATAACAAAGGCGCCAAAGCAGCTCTTTGGGTTTCTGATTTTGATCCCGCCAGTATTCCTCCTGGAATGGAAACAAACGACACTTTTGTTGAGAATTCACTCATGAAATTTAATAGAGATGGTAAAACTGTAAGCGGCTTTGAATTTAATCGTATGCTCAGTGATCCAAGAATTAAAAACGCGAGTGAAATTGAACATACTGTCTTATATCTTTGGGATATTGAAATGCGAACCCAGTTATATAATTTCTTTATCCAGCTATATGATTTGTTAGAGAATGATTATCAATTACTCCAAAATGAAAGAATTAAAGCCGAAAATATTGAGTTAGAGTACACATACGTGACAACTGCAACTGATGTAGTGATAATTACTATTGATATCGTTCTTACTGTTCTTAGCATCTCTAACCCGGTTACTCTTGTAATTTCCGGAGCCCTTCTCTTACTTGATATCGTCAGCATGATTCTTGAAGATATTTTTGCGCCTGACTTTACTAATGAAATTGTTAAAGTCTTAGATGCAAAGGAGTATTGTGCCGCGATTGCAAGCGCGCTTGATTGTGATCCAGATCTTAATGAATACAATCAGTATGAAGCGGTAAGAATTCCCTTGACCTACAAGATACGTGCTGATAATATGACATTTTTAGGAATACATACTCATTTTGACTACTATATCGATTATATCCCGCATGTCACAACAAGAAAGAATATGTCCAGTCATATTTATAAAGTTGATACCATTAATTATATGGATTCTGCTAATATTTTCACTGGTTATATTTATGGATTAACCGGTTCTGGTGACTTAACACCGGCTTTAAACCGCAATCTTTTACCACTTAATTATGTTAATACTTCAACACCTCAAGATATTTATCTTGATGATGAGGATACCCAACCGTTACTAGGAAATGGTGAATATCATTACTACCGGTTTACCGCTCCAGAAAATGGCGAGTATCGTTTTTATTCAACTGGAACCAGTGATGTTCGCGGTTCGTTACATCGTCAAGTAGTTATCTATCCTTATACTGATCATCTTCTTGCAAGTGATGATAATAGTGGGACAATAAATAATTTTCAGATTGACTATCGCCTTAACCGTGACGAAACTGTTTATCTAAGAGTTTATGAGCATTTAACTCCCGGTATTGATCGGTGTGGAGTTATCGTTCGCGCCTTAAGTCAATATCCTGGTGAGTTAAGAACAATTAGTAAACATCTCCTTGGTTTAGTGGTTGACAGGTACTCAGGAACATTCTATGATCGTGTTTATCAAAATGGTACCAATTTTGTATGTTCAATTGATGGTAGTCGTGTTGGCTTAATTGATGATTATCTAACATTATCAGCTAAAAAAGCCAATGTTACCGAAGCATTCCTTACTTTTAATTTTGAAAGCGATCTTACCTTCGTTGAATTCGATATGGGAGTTTGGAGTCGTAGCGAAGGCCTAACAACCGTGGAAACCAGCATCAACCTTGAGTATTTTGATGCAACCTCCAATATTTGGAGAGTAGCCGAAACCTTTGATGCTAAAACCATGAATCTTAAGGAACAAATGGAAACATATGACTATGTTTTCTCAACGCCTGTTTCTGGAGTCAGAATTTTCATCAGTACTAATTTGGTAAATAATGACAATAATCGTGGTCGAGTTTGTCTTGATAATTTCAAGTTTGTGGTTAACTAAAAAGGAATTTATTTGCAAATAGAATTCGAAATTGATGATAATATTTTTTTAGTGATGGCAGATGAATCTATAGCGTTCACCAATTAAAGACACTCCTCATGAATATTTAATAGTGTAATGCTTTTCTCTACCTTCCTCATTAGTTCTAGTATCAATTTCGTTTATAGGTCATTGAGAGACTTGTTTTGACATGATAAAAGCATCATTGTGTCTATCATCTTAATGAGAGAAAAAAAGATGGTTTTAATTAATATCTGTCTTTGAAGAAGGTTTAGTTGGAAATGCTTGGTTAACTCTAAATGAATAATCTCTTTTTCCTTGTGGCAGCATGATAGAAAAAAATATTTATCACGTTTCTCTTCTTAATTTAGACACCGAAATCACTATTTTGTTCTTCAAGAAACGAAGATATTACTTATTATTATGTCTTAAAAATTGAACGATTCCGTTGGTTCACTTTTGAGAGTGAGTCCCATATTTGATTGCTTCCATTTCATAAAACTTCTAATGATTAAGAAAGCCCAAATTTTACCTTCTTTCTTTTTTTATGTAATTCTTTTATGATTTTTTTATCACTAAAAAAGTACCAATTGATGGGATAATATTGCCACTAGACTCAGAAAGAACATAAGAAAGACCATTGACAAAAGAAATGAATCGATTTATAGTTTAAACATCTTGCATTTTTAAAGGCAAGAACCCTCAAAGGAGATTTCATGAAGAAAAATATCATGACGATTATGGCTTCTGGCCTTGCATTTCTTAGTTGTCTTGCTGTTATCACTGTTGTATTTCTTGAACGCGATTTTGATCAGAATTCAAAAACAACAGAAGTTTCAGGACTTGGTATCGATGAAGAGGGACTTCTCTTGATGGGATCATTTCCCCAAACGGTAGTAAGTGAAGACTGTACGTGGCTTATTCCCCGGCTTGATGCCATTCAAACCACCAATACAAGAGGATATATCGAATATGATGGCGAGGAATACGCACGTGTTGTCGCCCATCCTGATCCTTATTCACCCGCTGGTTACTTTGATAGTGGTGCCCCAATTGTTGAAGGTGACACTTATTACTTTAAAGTTGAACCCATTAAGTGGCGCGTTCTTGATGAAGATCGTGGCATGGTGCTTAGTGATAAAATTCTTGAAGCTAAGGAGTTTAGTGAATACATGAAATATAGCACCGACTGGCAATACTCATCACTCCGCTTTTATCTTAATGATCAGTGGCTTAGTAATAGTTTTACGCAAGATGAAAAGGATTTGATTCTTTATTCAGAACATCTTGGTGATAGTAGTTTTAGTGGCGCATATGTTAATAGTACCCTTGATTATGTTTATCTTCCTTCTGGGGTCGAATATATGGATCCTCATCTTGGTTTTGAAAATGATCTTGGCTTTGATGATGCAAGAAGGAGTGTTGCTACTGACTACGCTCGGGCAACTGGTTGCTTTTTCTTTATGTCAAATTGTGGCATTTACCATAGTAGAAGTGCCGCTACTGGGGGTCAAATGGTGTGTTGGAGTGGTGAAGATGGGCAGATTAATTATGCCGCAGCTAATAATCCAAGTATCGGCGTTCGCCCGGCACTAAATCTTGACCCGTATGCTTTTGGGAACGTTAATATTATTGGTGAATATACAAGAGGCGAAGTCGTCGTTGATGTTACTGGCTCACTAGATCTAAATAATCCAAGAGGCTCCGTCTCATTCTATTTTGAAATACTAGATGAGACTTGGACGACCATTACTTATGATATGCTAGATGAGTCATACCAATACGGATATCGATTTATAATTAGTAATAACCCTTTGTCATTAGATGTGTATTTATATAATTTGGGGGAATTCATTTCCGCTGTGGAACTTGATATGCCAACTGATATGTTCAGTATATCACTAGTCGAAAATGATCTTTATCTTACTTTTTCTGACTTAGGGATGAGGGGACGTGAATCAAATCTCATCTATACTGCCATTGAGGCTACCAATGTCAAAAACCGCATCCAAATAATTGATGACTATATTTATTTAAGTTGTAATGCTGATTGGCAAAAAATGATCATAAACTACCTTCACGGCGAAGTTAGTGTTGATGAAAATGATTGTTTCACCTTCTTTTTTGAAATTAATGAAGCTTTACTTACCCAACATTGGACCAGAATCAGTTTTGAAATGATTCCCATTGACGGGAGTAGTCCCTATATTCTTCACAGCATTACCAATAGTAATGGTAGTGTTGGTTGGGTGGAGTCATATGAGAACGGAATGCCGAGCCTTGATCATTCAAGTCGTGTGCATCTTTCTGGAAGTACTATTACGTTAATGATGGATGCTAATAATGAAAAATACCCGCTAAATAACCGATGGGATCTTATAATTAGTGTTGATGGAAATACAGGATTCCCACAACTGATTCGTAATGAACTAATCTTGCGGTCTTATGCTCCAATTATTACTGATTATACTTCTGGTGTGGTTGAGATTTCGACAACTTCTATCTATAATTACTACGGTTTTACATTTGGTGATCTTACTTGGACTACCATCGAGATGATCGCAGTGTCTCGCGGCACGAACGAAGCTTTTATCATTACAGTAGAAAATGATCCAGCCGCTGATCGAGTCTTTTATCGTATTGAATCACGCCTTCTTGGAACAGATGAACCAGACCAACATATTGCTTCTATGATTGCAGGAACCAGTGGCAATCAGTTAACATTAAAATTCGAAACTAGTCCGGTGAATACTGGTCCCATCTTTGATTTAACAATTACTGCGAAGAACGCTAATTATATGACACAAGTAATTGAGACTTCGCTTCAATATGTGTATAACCAAGCCTCAGCATCCCTTTTCTATGATTATGCAAGCGGTGATATGAATCTTGTCCCCAGTGCGCTTGGGATGCGACTTGATATTTTCTTTGAGATTTCCCGTTATGGCAATATTTCAGGTCTTCTTTATACGATGACATCAGTTGATGATCCAGCGCTACGATATGCACTAATTTTTGAAACTGGGATTATGGTCTTTAATACATACTATAATAATATCTTAATTGAGAGTCTTGATTTAAGTACTGATTCCGATAATAACATGTTCTATTCTCCAGTATCAACAGAGATATCGTATTTGAGTTTCTTGGTACTGGTTGATGCAGCGTTATTTCAAGAGAAGACTTTTAATGTTACTGCTGTAGTGAAGAGTTATTTTGGGGGTGCTCAGTACAAATATTCGACGGTAACGTGGCATTAATTTAAGACAATCATTTTGATAAAAACTGTCAAGACGTAATCGCTTGGCAGTTTTTTATTTATTAGGAGATTTAAATCAATATTTTGTTCTTGTAAGTGATGATATTTTAATCACAAATGTGTCGAACAAAGTAAACTATTTGACGAATCTGTCTTTAAATCGAAGGCCATTTGAAAGCTTTTATTTGGCGTATAGAAGCTACATTCGCAGGATTTTTTGGGCTCAGAAAACGACATCAATCGCGATTCATTCTTTTTTTCATGCAATTTTTTCTTGTTTTTTTTCTATCATTAAAAAATACCAATTAGTGGGCACATATGGCTCTTTTGCCGAAAAAAAACTCAAAAAAAACCATTGACAAAGGAAATGAATGTATTTATAGTTTAAACATCTTGCGCTTTTTAAGGTAAGAGCACTTAAAGGAGATTTCATGAAGAAAAATGTCATGACGATTATGGCCTCAAGCCTCGCATTTCTTAGTTGCCTCGCTGTTACTGCCGTTGTCTTTCTTAGACGTAATCCTGAATTAGATCCTGGTCCAAAAGAAACTAGAGGTCGATACGATTCTGAGAGTGGTCTTCTCACAATGGGTTCATTTCCCCAAACGGTAGTGAGCGAAGACTGTACGTGGCTCATTCCACAGCTTGATTTAATTACGACTACCAATACTCGCGGTTATATTGAATATGAAGGTGAAGAATATGCTCGGGTTGTTGCTGCCCCAGATCCTACCTCAGGAGCCCCTTTCTTTGATAGTGGTGCCGCGATTGTTGAAGGTGACACTTATTACTTTAAAGTTGAACCCATTAAGTGGCGCGTCCTTGATGCTGATCGCGGTGTGGTATTAAGCGATATCCTTCTTGAACCACGAATGTTTAGTGAGAGTTTAAATCCCGAATGGATATATTCTACCCTTCGTTCTTATCTTAATAACGACTGGTTTTATGGAACATTCACAGAAGAGGAGCGAGGCTTCATTTTCTATCAAGAACATGCTGGTGATATGTTTAGTGGCCGGTGGACATCTGGTAGTAATGACTGGGTTTATCTCCCCTCAGCATCTGAATATATGAATCCGGAATTTGGTTTTAGCTCTAGTACGAGCATTGATGCTGCAAGAACGGCCGTGACAAGCGACTACGCTCGTGCAATGGGCTGTTCCTTATCAATGAATAATACGAGCATTTATTATACTAGAAGTGGGGCTTCCTCTTCTCAAGTAGCGTGCTTAAATGCTGATAATGGCGAGTTTTTACCGATCCCCCCTTATTCTCAGGTCGTTTGCGTCCGTCCGGCAATTATTGTTGATGTTAGTTTGTTTGAACCGGTAATTGTTGGCGAATATACAAGAGGTGATATCGTCGTTGATGTTAGTAATTCTATTGATCCAGACGATCCCCGTGGTACTGTTTCTTTCTATTTTGAAATCCTCGATGAGACATGGACTGATATTTCCTTGACCATGCTTGATGAAGAATACTTCGGTGGCTTTCGCTTCGTAATAAACCATTACTCTTTAACGGTTGATACATATGTCTATTACCATTATGCCTTCATTCTTGCAAGCGATCTTAGTGGGCTTGGGATTGAAGTACCAGAGGCAAGCGCCGCAATAGTGGACGGGGATCTTTATCTCACGCTTGATCAATTGGCCATAACTGGTTATCTCTCATTATTTTATCATACGACCATTCACGCGATAAATACGAGTAGTCATGAACAAATAATCGAAGATTGCATCTATCTTAATAGCAATGCTGATCATCAAAAAACAGTGATTAATTATTTACATGGCGAAGTTAGAGTGAATGAGGATGGTTCTTTTACCCTTTTCATTGAACTTAATAATCTTGGAACTGATCTACACTGGACGAGGATCACTTATGAAATGATTCCCGTAAGCGGCAATAGCCCGATAATCACTCATGAAATAACAAATCGTGGTTCTTATATCGAATGGATTGAAAGCCATGAAGGTGATATGCCCCCAATTGATCTATCTGATAGCGTAACGGTTTCAAATGGTGTTATTTCAATCCCACTAAGTAGCGAAGATGGCAAGTATCTCTTAAATGAAAGATGGGATCTCACCATTATTGTTTATTACAGCATCTCATTTCAAGGGCAAATAATTCGTAATGAACTAATCTTGCGTCCTTATGCCCCGATTATTAGTGATTATACTTCAGGTCTTGTCGAAATTCCCACCACTTCAATTTATAATTATTATGAATTTGAGTTTGCGGATTTAAGTTGGACTAAAATTGAGATTCTTGCAGTATCTCGAGGTACGAACGAGGCTCTTGCGATTACGATTATTAATGATAAAGGAGCTGATAGGGTACTTTATGATGGCTATTCACGACTTCTTGGGAGTACTGAAGCAGATCGACATATTCTTTCCATGAGTAGTACTATGAATGGAAATATGCTCTCGCTCCCCTTTAATACAAGTAAAATCAATACTGGACCGCTTTTTGACTTAAGCATTACTGTACAAAATGAAACATACTCAAGACAAAATATTGAGACATCTGTACAATATGTTTTTAATCAACCTTTCGCCCCGCTTTTCTTTGGTTTTACAAGTGGTGATCTTGATATTATCGAAGAAGGACCAATTTATCGACTTAACATCTTTCTTGAACTTCAATCACTTATTGATTGCGAAAGTATCTTTTATAGTATGACTTCAATTAGTGATCCGGCTTTACGATATTCTTTCATCCTTAATGGTGATGAGTTTGTCTTTAATACCTATTATGAAAATGTCCTCATGAATTCCTACGATTTGTCACTCGATGTCGTGATTGATCATTATTCAGGATCAAGCTTTGATCATGTGGGATTCTTGATTCCAGTCGATGAAGCGTTGTTCCGTGATATGACTTTTAATGTGACCGCGATTGCGAGGAATATTTATGGTGGTGTTCAGTATCAATATGGGACTGTCACCTGGCATTAGGTCAAAAAAGAATCTTTTCATAAAAACTGTCAGGACTTAATTTCTTGGCAGTTTTTTATCATTAAGTATAAAAAGATAAGACGATATTATGTCGAATAAATCGAACTATTTTGTTACTTCGTTTTTAAAAGTAAACATTATTTTGCTTTTTTTGTTTTAAACAGAATGATATTGTTTTTTAGGCCATTTTAGGGTGAAAAAAACGACTATTTTGGTAACACATCTTTTTCATGCAATTTTCTTGATATTTGATTGTTAATTAAAAAAGCGCCAATGAATGGATAGATATTTATCTTTTTATACTAGAAAAAAAATAAAAAAGCCATTGACAAATATTTGAAACATGATACGATGTTAGCATCTTGCGCTTTTTTATGGCAAGTGCATTTGAAGGGAGAATTGATGAAAAAGAATGCGACGATGGTCCTCACCATAGGACTGACATTTGTTAGTTGTGTTTCGGTAGTTAGTGCTGTTTTTCTTGGGCGTGATTTTAAAAATAAAACTGAGGTTACACCAGTTTCAGGTGTGACAGTTGATGGTGATGGTCTTTTATCACTAGGAACATTTCCTCAGACTTTGGTGGATGAAGATTGTACCTGGCTCATCCCCCAGCTTGATGAGATTGAGACGGTTAATACTCGTGGCTATATTGAATTTGAAGGTGCAGAATACGCGCGAGTGGTTGCCCACCCCGATGTTTATTCTCCAGGAGCCTACTTTGATAATAGTGAATTAATTGTTGAAAATAATACGTACTATTTTAAAGTTGAGCCAATTAAGTGGCGCATTGTTGATGAGGCGACAGGTTTTATCATGACGGATAAACTCTTAGAATCACAAATGTTCAGTGATTATGGTACTAGTTGGGATAGTTCCTCGCTTCGTGGTTATCTAAATGAAGATTGGTTGATTCGCCATTTTACCGAAGCGGAACAAGATTTAGTGCAACTCGCCAATCATGAAGGCGATGATAGTGTTAGTGGTATTCCAGTTAGTAACACCGTTGACAAAGTGTTCTTGCCATCGGCTATTGAATATATGAATCCTGCTTATGGTTTTCAAAACACTACCGGTTATAATCCAGCGCGTGGCGCGATTACGACCGACTATGCTCGTGCAACTGGAGCCTCCTTTTATATGTCAAATGCCGGAAGTTATTGGACTAGAAGTGCTGCTTCAAGTCAGGATGTGGTGGCTATTAGGAGTGAAGACGGACTCATTTTAAACATCCCATATTATGACTCTACGACCTGTATTCGACCGGCAATGATTATCGACACTAATAGTATTGAGAGGCCAAGAATTATTGGTGATTATACAAACGGACAGGTTATTCTAGATGTTGTTGAGGATCGGCAAAATTTTGTTGGACCACTGACATTGTCTTTTGAAATCTTAGATGCTACTTGGACCGAAATCATTATTACAATGGAAGAACAATCGTATAATGAAGAAATAGATGACTTTCGATTTATAATGTCAAATAATCCTTTGTCCGTTGATTTATATGATCGGGAGCAAGGATCGTATTATCTTTTGCCAAATGACGCCATTCCTCATGATTTATCAATTGTTGATGGTCATCTTATTATTACGCTTGAAGAGGTAAATTTTTTTCCTGGTCATGATGAATTTCACTTTAAGATGATGATTGAGGCCACTAGTGCGACACTGACTCAGAGCATCGAAGATGACCTATATTTAACTCATAATGGTGAAAAAATGTTGATTAATTATCTCCATGGTGACGTAAGACTTAATGAGGATGATAGTTTTACTTTCTTTTTTGAAATTAGTGATCCTACTTGGACCAGCATTGTTTATACGATGATGCCGCAGAATATTAGTGCTTCTTCGATTACCCATGAAGTCTATAGTAGTGGAACATGGATGGAACGTCTTAGTGGAACTTCCTCAATCGATTATACTCCTTTTGCCCATTTCACCACTGGTTTAGCAACGCTATCTCAGAATGGTGACAGTGATCAATACCCGCTTGGTGGACACTGGCGTCTCAGTATTATTGTGACAAATGCATCAGGTAAGACGCGAAATTTCTATAGTGAATTAAAACTCCTCCCATATGAACCAATTATTACAAGTTATTCATCGGGCAATATTAATCTTCCAACCGAGGCTGAGGAAGTAGTTTATTTTATGGAGATGAATGATCCCACTTGGAGCAAAATTGAAATTGTCGCTAGATCACGTGGTACTTCTGAGGCCTTCGTGATAATTATTACGCGTCTTTATGATGGCACCCCCACCTTCAGACTTTATAGTCGTTTGTTTGGATCAGGCAATGAAGATCAGTTAATGTCTCAAGGTCAGAACGGCATTTCATTAGTAGATGATATTTTAACCTTAAGTTTTCCTCCTGATAGTACCACAACGGGTGTTTGGTATGATTTAACCATCACGGCTCAAAATGATACTTTCACGACACAAGTGATTAATACTGATATCCATTGGACATGGGATGGCACTAATGAAGTAGTCATCGTTAGTGATTTTACTCATTATCCAACAGATATTCTTGATACTGGTACTGATTTTAGACTTGATTTCTATTTTGAGTTAAACCCTCTCATGAATATTGGAAGTATCATGTATAGCATGACTTCAGTTGATGATCCAGCCCTTCGCTATGCATTAGAGATCAATGCCAGTAGCACGGTTGGACTCTTCTTTAATACCTACTATGATGATGTTTTAATTGATAGTCTTGATGTTAGTACGGTATCTGATGCGCTTTATCTTGCTCAGAATCCTGAAAACGGTCATAATATCATTGGAATTAGGGTTCCCATAAATCCTGATGATTTCCAAGGAAAGGTTTTTGATGTCATGGTTTATGTCAGGGACCCCAATGGCCAATATCAACGTGAGTATTCTCACGTCCTTTGGAACTAGCATCGAATCATTTCTTTTACTAAGAAAAAACGGGCTGTTAAGAAACTAACTTCTTAGCAGTCCTTTTCTTTTTAAACTTACGCAGAAATTATTTGTTCATTACTTTTATCTAGAATAAAGAATCATCTTACTTTTCTAGCAAATCATTTTTGTTGTCATCTTGCTTTTCGCACTTAAAATAGTAAAATAAACGGCAAAACATGCATATTTTTCTAGAAACGTGTCACAAACATTTTTATTTAATAACTAGTCAGACTAAGATGCTTACATTATTGAATTCATTATGCTACCATATAAATAAGAATAAAAAAGATGGAGGTTTGTCGCAACTGTTTTGAAGCAACAATGAGCGCTCATAGCTTCGTCATTTTTATTTGCTTTAATAGTGTCATGTACTCCAAAGACAATTCCTCCTGAAATCGAAAGCAAAATGAAAGAAGCTTATTTAGTAAGATTTCAGTATAGTGATTTCGTTTTTGATCATGAAGTAATATATGGAACTTCGAGTTTTACTGTTAGTGATATTGAGATGAAGAAGGATTTAGGAGTTTTTGACGAATGCTATGTGGCGATTCTTTTTCCGAAAGGAGAAATCACCGTTCCAGAGTCAGGATTAAATTGTATTGATGGCGTTCGATGTGGTGTGTATTGGGCTGATATTGTGGCTGGCATTAGTTTTGGGCTGATATACATAGTGGGGATTGTTTGCTATGCAGATGATCGGTTGCTATATCTTCGAGAAGCATATCTATGGGGATATTTGAAAACAAATGATATTGAAGAGATTTCGATGAGATTATATGGGAAAATATCATATATAAATAATAAATAATTATTTGGAAAAAAAGAGGAGGTTATGTGAAAAGAAAAAGTATCTTCACTCTCTTGCCATAAACCGCCTGATTGTGATACAATAAATAAAGTTAGGAGATAAAGATGCCAAGAGAACACTCAATCTTAAAATGTACCGTCTGCGGTGAAGAAGTATATCTCGTCGACCGTAATAAAAAGAAACACGCGGAGCGCATGGAGAAAGAAAAATATTGCCCTAAATGCCGCAAGAAAACCCTTTTTAAAGAAAAGAAATAATGCAGTTTGAGACGATAACTTATAGTAAAGATTTTTCAAGTAACACTTACTTGATTTTTAAGGATAATGCTGTTATTATTATTGACCCTGGTCATGATAGCGATGCGCTTTACTGGCGTCTTAAGAAAGCGGATTTAAAAGTCGCCGCGATACTTTTGACCCATACACATTATGATCATTTTAATGGCATTGGTTTCTTTAAAAAAGATGACGTCCCACTTTATCTTCATCACTTAGATGAAATTGGTCTTAGTGATCCGACATATAATGCTTCTATTCTTGATGAAGATTTAAAGCGTGCAGGTCGTGTAGTAGAGATTGATTATCCTCATATGATGACGGTTCAAGATCAAGATGAACTTGAGCTTTTAGGGATCAAAATTAAAGTACTTCATACCCCATTTCATACTAAAGGTAGTGTTTGCTATTATTTAGAAGATGCAAAGGTGCTTTATACTGGTGACACCTTATTTAAAAACTCAATTGGACGCTTTGATTTAGCAGCTTCTGAGCCTCGTAAAGCCAGTACATCGCTCGAGATTCTTAAACGACTACCTGATGAAGTAATCATCTATCCTGGTCATGGTGCGAAGTCAACGATTGGAGATGAAAAGCAGTTTAATCGCTATTTCAAAGTTCGATAAAACGGTAGATTAAGTAGTTCAATTAATGAAATATTGATTGGCTTTAAGAGGATAGATGCCATTCTTACCTTGATGATTTTTTTGTGAGGCTTCGCGTCATCGCAAGATAAAGAAAACTGTTCTTACATAAGTTTTGAAGAATTTTACAGATTTATTTGATATATTATATGGAGAAGATATGAGAAGAAAACACTTATTGATGGCACTAATTGTGGTCCCAATTCTTTTAGGGGGATGTCGCGAGATGGTGCTTCAGCACCCCGAGACCCTAGCGCTTGAAACTTTAGAAATTAGTTTCGAGGGCGATAATAGTCCTGATTTTATTACTGATAATATTACTTTACCTCAGATTGTACAAGTTGGAGGTAAAATAGTTGATATTTCCTGGCTTTCTTCAAATGAACAGATTATTTCGCGCGAAGGTGTTGTTAATCGACCTAGTGTTGATACTGATGTCACGCTTACCGCAAAGGCACTTTATGGTAGTGATATTGCTAGCAAAGTCTTTAATTTCCACGTTATTGCTGATGAGATTTTTGACTTAGCTTTTGACAGCATTGCTATTGGTTATCATATTGGCGATGATGCAAGTCATGTAAGGAATCATCTTTCTCTTCCAGAAATGATTACAATAAAGCAGGAAGTACTAATTGTGACATGGAGTTCTTCTAATGAAAGCGTACTCTCTCATGAAGGTTTTGTCACTAGAACTGACGCTGATATTGAGGTAACTCTCAGCGCCAAAATAACTTATAATGGTTTTCAAAAGTCACAAGATTATCAACTAATAGTTCTTAAGTACGATGTTCTAGCGCTGGCGCTTGAAACTTTGGAAATTGGCTATCAAGCCGGTGATGATGCTACTAAGGTGACCAGCGATATTGACTTACCAATGCAGGTAAAATTTAAGAATTCATCTTTCTTAGTTTCATGGTCAAGTTCTAATGAAAATGTGATTACTTCAAAAGGTGTGATAACGCGATATGGAGTTGCTCGTGCAGTGACCTTAAAAGCGACAGTCTCGCTTGATAATCGTGTACTTAGCAAAGACTTTGTTTTAATGGTCGTAGCAATTCCGGCAACGTATCGTATTGGTCTTAAAAGTATGGGTTATGAGGCCAGTCAAGTTGACTTATTAATTGATAACACTAATCTTGATTCTTGGACTAGGACGCTAAATGACTATCTTGAAACGATTGTTAAAGATGAGATAATCCTTTTTTTACCAGGCGAATACTATCTTAGTGAAACGATTAAATTTGATAGCTTAACCTCTTTTAACATTGAAGTCACCTCACTTGAGGCAACTTTATATATTAGCGATTGGATTTCTTATGTTCAAATGTTAAATAGTACTGCTATTCCTGCGGTAATTGCTTTCTATCTTTATAATAGCAAAAATGTAACGATTAATAATCTTCGAATTGTCGTCAAAACCTCCTTTAGTGTTTTTGTAAGTGGAATTTATTATTATAATAATGCCACTCCTGATGTAATAAACCTCGATTTTGAAGTTGTGGTTACGGTCCAAAACACCTCCACTGACGGTGGCGCTGCTTATGGGATTTTTGTTGATAGTAAGGATCAAAAGCATTTAAGTAAAGCGGTAATTAAGCTTTCTGGAACAGTGCATGCTGAAAGTGAAGCGGCGACAGGTGTCTATCTTCGAAGCGTTGATGATTTAATACTAAATGTTACCATGGACATCACTTCGAATGCTACAAGCGCGATTAACGCCTCTGGGATCGAATGCAAAAATGTGACACGAGGTGAAATAAGTTTTGGGGGTAGTGTCATTACAAATGGTGATGCTTTTGGCTGTCAGTTGGTGGTGAGTAACCACTGTAATGTGATTGTTGATGCCTTGCTTATTTCACGTAAAGATGAGGGGCATGGAGTCTATATTTTTGGGAATTCAAATAATTGTTCGCTTTATGTTTATGGAGAAATTATTGGACAAAGCAATTGGACTAATGGGATTAATAATTCAGCGCAAGGGAAGAATAATTATCTTTATGTTGAAGCAAAAATTATTTCTAATTATATTGCTTCAGCGGTGAAGTTTGAGTATGGAAACGAGGCTAAAGTGGTAATTAACGCCACGCTTCATGCCCCTAATAGTTTTGGAGTCTTATTCCGAGATAAAGGTACATATGGAACAAAGAATATTGAAGTAACTGGAACCATTCTAGTTGGTGATGAGTTAAATTATAAACCCATCACGACTTTTAGTCTTATTGGCGCTGAAACCATGGTTTTTCCAGCATTAGATGGTCTCATCATTACTGACGCGATTCTTATCATTCCAAGTGATGCTCCTGACCTTACTTACCAGCTGATTACTTATGGCCCTATTTTTAATCGACAAGTTCCGTTTATTGTTGGAACAAGAACTGAAGTGGAGAGTTTTGAAAGTGCGGCGATGAAGCAGGATTTACAGTTATCAGGATCAGCCACTTCTTTTGCGGGTCGTAATCAAATTATCTACGAAATATAGTCTCTTTTCGTCGTTTTATGTCTATTAGAAAACATGAAATGTCATCCTTATTTCGCACCTCAGATTTATCAAAAAGATTGTTTAATCGCGGCTTTAAAGACTTATTTAGCGACTGCCGCAAAAGATCAAAACTATTTATATCTTGGGAATCCACATTTTCAAGATGAGAAATTCTCGTTTTATGACGCGATTTGTTTGGGAGCCAAGCACGGCTTTACGCTTAAAGCCTATGAAACAACTTTCGAGCAGCTCATTAAGCAAGTACCTTGTCTTATTAATCTTAATCTCCCACAAAGTGTTCATAGTGTTTATTTACATCAAGTAAAGAAGAATCAATACTGTTTTTTTGATCCTCTTTTCGGGAAAACACTTTTAGATTCCGCGACTCTTGCTTCACTTTTTAGTGGACGCATCTTAAAAATTACTGCAATCTCGAGGCAAAAAACGTCGCGACGGCACCGATTATTTAAAAAAGCGACTTCCTTCACGATCTTAGTTCAGGTCGTTTCTTTTTTGGTGACATTACTCTGTTGCTATTTCTTTCAAGAAAGCAGTT
>JAISVG010000094.1 GCA_031271635.1 Erysipelotrichaceae bacterium | reverse complement strand
GAAATTTCTTTGAAGCTCGCGTTAAAGAAAAGACTGCTTCATCATTAGAAGCAATTATGAATTTAGGCGTCAAAGAGGCCAGAGTCTTAGTTGATGGAACCGAGACAATGCTACCACTTGATCAAGTAAAGGTCGGCGACATTGTTGTTGTCTTACCACAAGAGAAAGTCCCGCTTGATGGCCGAATTAATGATGGCGCCTCTTATCTTGATGAGGCAATGCTAAACGGAGAGTCAATGCCACGATTTAAGACCAAAGACGACGTGGTTCTTGGGGCGACCCTTAATCTCACTGGCCGTCTCATCGTTACGGTAACGGCAGTTGGAGCCGAAACGGTTCTCGCTCAAATCATTAAAACGGTTGAGGACGTTGCTCTTTATAAGCCGAAGTCGCAGCGCATCGCCGATAAAATTGCCAGTATCTTTGTGCCAATAATCGTTGTAATTGCAGTGCTAACTTTCATTTTGCAACTAAGCATTACCAAAGACTCTGAGACGGCCTTTAAAACCGCGATCGCCGTCCTTGTAGTTAGTTGTCCTTGTGCCTTAGGTCTTGCCACTCCAACTAGTATCGCGGTTGCCTCGGGTCTTGCGTATCGTCAAGGCTTCCTTTATAAAGGGGGTGAGTTTTTTGAAAAAGCACACCGCATTACGGCGATTGCTTTTGATAAAACTGGCACCTTAACTATTGGTCATCCAAAAGTAGTTAACTTCGTTGGTGACCCCGCCTCTTACCGTTTTACAAAATCGCTGGAAGCCCATTCTAATCATCCCCTAGCTAGTGCGATTAAGGCTTATCAAAATGATGAGATTCTTGTCGTTCAGGATTTTGAAATCATCGCCGGAACTGGGATTAAAGGTCAAATTATGGGTAATGAAGTGACGATTGGTTCAAAACGGATTCTCGATGAGTTGCAGCTTACTAACCCCTATCCTTTAGAATACGATACTGATTCGAAGGCTGGGAAAACGGTCATTTTCACGATTATTAATCAAAAAGTTGTGAATATGATATCATTAATTGATCCTTTAAAAGATGATGCAAAGGCATTAATTAAGAGTCTTGTCGCGCGAAATATTAAGCCGATAATGATTACTGGAGATCAAAAAGATACTGCCGCATATCTCGCCCTTGATCTTGGAATTGAAACGGTTTACGCTGAAACATTACCACATCAAAAAGCAAAGCTGATCGAGGAAATCCGTAGTACCGGAAATGTTGTTGCTTTTGTTGGTGATGGTATTAATGATGCTCCAGCATTAAAGATGGCAGATGTCGGTTTTGTCGTCTCTACTGGCACTGACATTGCCCTTGATAGTGCGGATGTTGTTTTAATGAAACCAGATTTAAATCTTGTACTTCAAGCGATCGATCTTTCAAAAGCAACACTTAGGAGTATTTACCTTAACTTTTTTTGGGCTTTCGTATATAATATAAGCCTAGTACCTGTCGCGGCACTTGGCTATCTCGATCCGAGACTTGCGGGAATCGGAATGGGATTTAGCAGCATAATGGTTGTATTGAACGCATTAAGTTTAAATCTATTCAATTTGAGAAAGAAAGGGGAGAAATGATGAAAATAATCGTTAAAAACATGAATTGTGGACATTGTATTGTCAAAATTCAAAGACAATTACTGGCTAGTAACATTGAGGCTGAGTTTGATTTACCAACAAAGACTGTGACCGTTAGTGATGATGAATACGAAAAGGCCGTCGCGGTAATTAAGGCTGCCGGCTATACTCTTGCTGAATAACTATTTTCGGTTTATCAAAACACCAAAAAAACAATTAGATATTTTTTTGTATCAAAGATTATCGCTTTTTTTGTTACCAATCATGTTTTAAAAACTGAACAAATTAAAGTAATACTATTCCGAGAAATAATCATTCATCTTTTAGGACTTAACCAATAAACAAAAACTCTTTTTTAAAATTCTTGTTTTTATCTCTATTAATTGGCATAATGTAAGAAAAAGTAGAAACATTAATGATGAAAGGGGAGTTTAATGGAACAAGCAAATACTAAAACTGGATCTTATTTTAAGGCGATTTGTCTCGCTTTTTTACTGGGTCTTGGAGGGGTAATTATTTATGTGATCCTCGGAGCCTTCTTGATGTTTATTTCGGGATGGATCTCCGCTCTTACTGCCTACTTATTATCGCTCGGCTATAAAATCGCAAAAGGACCAAAGAAGGGTCGTATTCCCATTCTTCTAGGGCTTTATCTATTTCAAGTCTTCATTTCGGTTTATTTAATGTACTATTTACAGTTCGTTAGTGGCGGCGTCCCCGTTAGTTTTGGCGATGTTATACCATTAATTATTGAAGTCGTAAGAACTTATCCAGAAACGAGCGTTGAATTGTTCATAGTGTTGTTCTTTGCCGCTTTCGGAATTGTGCTAATCTGTCTTTATGATCGAAACTCAAAGCGTTCAAGTAAATATCATCAATCAGCAAATATCGAAACCGCACTTGAGACAAGAAGCGCTATTACCATAAGTTTTGAAGGAGATTTTAGAGAACTTAACAATCGCTTCAAGGAAACGCTACATCAAAGATTATATTATATTCAACCATATGGACCTCACGACTACATTTATCGCAATAACGACAGCGCTGATCAGGTCATGAAATGCATCAAATTCGCTAAAATTGATAATACGATAAAAATTAGCGCTTTTATTATTGCTCAAGGTAAAGAATCATCTCTTGAAGGTGAAACTAATTTTGCTGCTAAACAAGCCCTTAGAGAACTCGTTAACGAACTAGTAAAGCAAGCCTCCAGCATTTAATAATCCTTTTGTTTCGAGAGTAAGAGATCGCGATTATTAGGTTTTAAGATAATCTTTAAAGTGATTTTTTATGATTCAAAGTGATTACATATTCTCGTTTAATAACAACGCTAAAGGTTCATCGAAATCCCGTTTCTAAACTCGTGAGATAATCCACGTTATATCAAAGTAATTTAAATTTTGCTGCTTAAATCTTGCAAAAAGCCGCTGATTTCTTCTTTTGAAGCGACAACATTACAGTAAAACCAGCGATTCTTACTGACTCCTAATTGTTTCCATACCACATCAAGAAAGATCTTCTGGACACTATTACCATAACCTTCAAACACTTTCTTTGGATTAGCGCCGGTTGTAATTGCCACCACCTCTTCAAGATAAGATAAATCACCAATGAGACGATGCATCTCATCGTAGTGATAGGCAAAATGAACCTTCATGACTTTATCAATAAAACCTTTAAGAAGGGCTGGGGTCTCACCCCACCATATGGGATAAATAAAAATAATCCGGTCGCTTTTTTTAATTAAGTCCTGGTATTTATTTACCAAAGGATCAATGGTCTCACCACGCGAATAAAGTCGGAGTTCCTCCTTCGTTAATACCGGATTAAAACCATCCTTTATTAAATCAATTACTTCATAATCACGACCTTGTTTTTTTAAACTAGCAATGACTGTTTCTAAAATCGCGTGATTTAAGCTTCCTTCATAAGGATGAGTGTAAACAATTAGATTATGATGCATCAGATCTCCTTTATTAGATACTTTCATTATAGTAGTTAAAAATTTCCGTGCTTCAATATTGATAAGGAAAACTAAAAAGTGATGATTATTATCTTGATAAAGGATCTTTTTTAGTTAAATTAAGAAAAAACTGTTTCTTTAGCCTTTTAAACCCTCAGCCTGACGCTGCATGTTTTCAATGACGACATCGTAGATATCACCAAGAGAGGCTGCGTATTCAATTAGTTTCCATGGGGTATTTGTATGGAAGTGAATCTTGACTAATTCAGGATCACCCACTGCTAACAGTGAATCTCCTTCAATATTAGCGGTGATGTAATCTTGAATTGCGGTTTCGGAAAGTTTAGTGCCAGAAATCAAGAGCTGCGTATCATATTTAAATTCAATTATCATTTTTACTCCTTCCTAGTATCATAGCACTAATTAAGAAAAGATCATGAAAACTAAACATTTTTAACAACACGAATCGTCGCACTAGTAGCGGTCACGGTATCAATATAAATGGTATATCCGACTTCACTACCATTATTAAACTGGGTTCCTTTAGTAAAGAAGGTGGAACTAGGAGTAAAACTGGTGCCAGTGGTGAAAAGAGTTTCATTCGTTGCCGGCGCCCCGTTACGGAAAGAATTTGTCCCCGTAGCTTCCATTAAATGGACTAATCGATAATTAGCGCCGCTAGGCCCCCCACCACTATCAGTTTGACTATTTGGTCCTGGAGTATTCGCGGCCCCAACGGCAAAACGACCACCACCACTTAAATCGTTTGAACTCGTTACATAGCCATCAAAACTATCATCTGGAGCAAGACGGACGCCTCTTGCATCAATGTGATAAATCTTAATGCCAGGAATCGTATAACCTTGAAGCCCAGCAAAAGGGTAGCCTCCTGGCTGGGAATCACGCCAGTTAAGGCCTGTTGGGGTATAGAACTCAATTGCTAAGTATTCATCAAGTGGACTTCCGTTCCAAGTGTCATTAATAATGATACAATCACCACTTGATTCAAAAGGATTAAGGGTGATGGTTGTCGTGTTTTCACTCCCATCAATAACATAAGGGAAAGTCCATTCAAGAAGCATTTTCGAATAGACACTATGGTCAAGAATCCCAATATCCATTACCTCCAGTTTTCCTGCGGGGCCAAAAGTCATATTGGGATCAGTGGAATAATAATCTTCAAGACTGCACATATGGCCACTTTCATGGATGAAAACATGGGCATCTGGAAGCGTGGAGCCGGGGTAGCCATTTTCCATAAAACTATAGCCGGCCCACA
>JAISVG010000016.1 GCA_031271635.1 Erysipelotrichaceae bacterium | reverse complement strand
CACCATATCGATCAATACTGGATTTAAAAATGTGGCAATAATTATTTCTTGTTTTTATTTAAAATAGTATTAGTAAAGTCGTTTCGATCAAGACTCTTATTAAAAATCATGTCAAGCTCTTTAATTAACTTACTACTACTAAATTGTCCTTTAAACTGAGCCTCATTGATCGGACAAACATTCATTCCTTTAAGGGCGTCAAGAACTTCACTAATGGAGTACTTAAAGTCTAGTTTATAATCAAGAATTCGGTAAATGAGTAAGGCTAGGAAACAACTTATGAAATGAGCCTTAATACGATTATCTTTGTAATGATAGATTGGCCGAGCCTTAAAATTAGTCTTCATGATTCGAAAACAGTTTTCAATCTCCCATCGTTTTTTTAGAACTTTAAAGAGTTCTCGCACATCGAAGTCTTCAAGATTAGTAATTAAGGCATAAAGACAAAAACTTTAACCATTAATGATCAAGAACTACTGACAGCAGAATAAAGCACAATTAGAAGAATTAATAATCATAACTCATAACTACAACACTACCATTAGTCGTTCGGAGAATGATCTGATGATCTAGGTCAATAGAATTCTTCTTATATTCACGGTTGTGGTTTATCTTATTAAAGGAAACTCGACCATTAGTGGTTTTAAAATATAGATAATAATCATCAATCTCGCCTAAGAAATTCGCCCTGATGTCGCCGTTAGTAGTTCGTAATTCAACCACTGTTGCCATAAATTCATCAAGATTAATCTGGCCGTTTGTTGTTCCGCCAGTAACAACCTGAATCTGACTTTCAGAAATGGTCAGGTCACCATTAGTGGTAATAATTTCTAACCTCTTATTATCCTGAAGTTTATCAATATCAATTCTTCCATTAACGGTCTTGAGTCTCGCGTCCTCACTTAACACATTATCAAGTGTAATCTCGCCGTTTGTGACATTAACATTAAGTTTTTTTATTGCTACATCCTTTAAAGTGATTTCTCCATTAGTATTTTCAACACTCACTTCATCAGCCGTAAACATCGACAACTCAATTGATCCGTTAGATTGCAAAAAACTAACCTTTTTGCCAATAAAATTAGTGGGAAAGGTAATCTTAAGACGGTAAAATTCTGGTTCTAAGAGCCAGCCAAAGACGTTTGATATTTGTTGTAACGAAAAGGATTCTAGTTCCGTTTTAAAACTAAACGAATCATCATCACTTTCAAAATCAAAGTGTAAGTAGTTATTAGTATGGTATTGAATTAAAATATCATCACGGTCCTCAGTTTTAACTTCTGTGACAAGATATTTAGTTTCGAAACTGTAGTTTTGAAGACTTGCATCGACATGTTCCTCGGTATATTCATAAGTCAGAATCTTTGAAAGTTCCGCTCGAGCGGTGTCAAGATCAACCCCAAGTGCAAGACAGGCTGCAAAAGATAACACCCCAACAAAAACAAAAATCATCCCAGCTACAAAAAGTTTTTTCATTATGCGTTCCTCCTTTTTCGTGAGAACGAAGCTCCGATTTTAATAATAAGTTTAATAACACCTTTAAAGAGTAAGACTCCAAGACCAGCAAGAATTAGTAACACTCCCATCGCCGCCACAATAAGAGCGCTGTACGCGATGATTTCTTTAATCGCCACCCCAGATTGAATAATATTAACTAAAAGATAAACTCCATAGCCACCAACTCCAAGTAACGAGGCAAAAAATGAGATGACTAAAGCCCCTGCCACAATTAAGAAGACGATTAACAAGATACCTAGCGGAATTAAAAATGGCGTTAAGAAAGTGTATTTCACCACTTTTCCCACGACATTTCCAGAGTCACGTTTGGTTTTAACTTCACGCCGTTGATAAGCTTCACTCGCAAAAGAAAGCGCAATTTTTCGTGGCGGATAATCAAATAACACCTGTTCTAATCTTTCTCCAGCATCCACACGGTCATTAATAATTTCAAGATAATAAGAAACCACTTCATCAATTTCTTCATTCGTGTAAAATGATGCCGATAATTCCCGCCTTAACCAACTTTCGTACTCTCTTATTGTCATATTCCCTCTCCTTTTTGTAAAATTATTGATATCTTTCTAATGTCTTCTAAGTCCTTCATGAAGGAACGAATCTTTTCTTTGCCACGTGGTGAGATCCGGTAGTACCGCCGATTTCTTGAATTAACCAACATATCCCGCGCGAAGATTGAGCCTTCACCCTCAAGACGCCTAAGAATCGGATACAGTGTCGACTCATTAATGCTGATATAAAAAGACAAGTCGTTAATTAGCTTATATCCATAACTCTCGCCTTGCGTCAGCATCGCAAGAACGAAAATTTCTAGGACGCCATATTTAATCTGTGTCTTAATAAATCCTTCCTCCTATACTGTATCATCAACCATACTATACAATGCATAGTATATAATGTCAACTATTTTCTGAAGAATTTACTGATAATGATAAAAAAGCATCTCAAACATGGATTCAGTCTTAAAAATAGTTCTGCATATCATCAGTACCATAACGAAAGACCAATTGCATTCTGATTTGAGTCATCAATCTTAAAATAGCAATTTGCGAGGTTCAACTATGTAAAACTAAATACTATTGAATAAAAAACTCGATAATCATGATTAAAGTAAAAAACTAATAATTTGGCACTGTAAATGCAAAACGACACTGTAAATGGCACTGTATTTAATCTAATAACAAACTAACAATTACATCAAAACCGCGAGGCAAAAGAATCAAGGAAAGTGAATTAGACCACAAAAACCTAAAATAAATAAAAATTAAAGAATTTTCTTAAGTATTTAAAAGTATAAAAAACTTCCTTATCACTTCTAATAATGCTAACGTTATTCTGAGTGACCACATCACTTTGTGGCACAATTCGACCATCATTAATGGCGTCTCCATCCGTTACTAAGAAGGGAAGATGCGGCACTCGTGCCGCACTATACCAAGAATTACTAACAACATAATCACCAGTGGTGTTTTTCGTTAAAGTTCCATCAAAAGAAGAAGCAAAATCAACGATCGAATCACGGAGCATTCCGCCTTTACCCGTAGTCTTAACATATGACCATGAAGGAGTATAACCAACGCCTTTTCCAAACCATGAATCATGATTAGTGGCCAATAATTCATAGCGATTCTTCTTTCCTCTTTCGGTCGTCGGAATCTCATTAATAATGTACTTACCGTCTTCATCAGTATCAGGCTTTAAATTACCCATACCAAGTTCAAACTTTAGCATCTGCCATGAGCCATCATCAACATAACTAAAGCCATCCCAGTAATCAGTTTCAAGATCTGGAGTATCAGGATTATCGCCTCTAGCTTTATGAGTCATCGCGGCTTGATTATAGCCACCTAACTCAATCGCGTATAAGCCGACCTTCATTTCTTGGTCCTTTTTATCATTAAAATAATTAATTACTTCGTCACTGAAACTAAAAATTTGACAGTGAGGGCAGGTATAACGGGTGTAATAAAGCATAAACTCATGTCCTTCTTCAAGGAGCATTTCGTCTAATTGCGATTTTGAAAGATACATGATTACTGGTTTAATGGTGTGAGATTCAAACCATGTTTTAAAAGCCACTCCATCAGTAAAAATAGGGTCGGTATTTTGATTTGAATAAACTTTTAGTTGCTTAACCTTACCTTGTTCAAAAATATGAATCGCAGGAGTTCCTTCAATCAGCGTCAAACCAAGCTTATCTTCCTTCACAATAACCGAAAAATAATCAATCGCATAAATAATCACATTATTATTAATCGCATAATCTTGAAGGACTAATTCAAATTGCCCCCAACAAGCACAAGTGCCGCTTAAATCACCAACAGCGAGGACTAAATTCTGGGCATTAGTCCGAATCATTAAAGCGGCTCGTTCATAAGTTATCTCTTGATAGGAGTTCGCCTTATCAACGCTTCCATAGATTAAAGGGGTAGGAGTCAATTCTTCCTTATGGCATCCAAAAAGAAGCGGGACCATCAGGATTAAGGGCAAAACCAAACGCTTTAATTTCATGCCTTAATTATACTCAAAACGACCAATATTGTCAAAATCAACTACCAGATAAGACTTGATTTTGACCCTTTTTTTGATAAAATATAAGGGTAATAATAAAGGTAGAAAGCAACATGAAACAGTTTAAAGCAAATTCCAAAAAAGTCCTCGATTTAATGATTAATTCGATTTACACCAACAAAGAAATTTTCCTTAGAGAACTAATCTCTAATGCTAGCGATGCAAGTGACAAACTATATTATAAGAGCCTCAAAGAGAATCTTGGCCTTACTCGTAGCGATTTTAAAATTATCATTGAAAAAGATGATGCCGCTCGGGCCTTAACCATCATTGATAATGGGGTAGGAATGAATGCACATGATCTTGAACATAACCTTGGAATGATTTCTAATTCAGATTCAGAAATCTTTAAAAAACTTGAAGATGCAAGCGATGACATCAATATTATTGGACAGTTTGGTGTCGGCTTCTATAGTGCCTTCATGGTCGCAAAACGGATTGAAGTTGAAACTAAAAAGTATAATGAAACCACTGCTTCCCTATGGATTTCAGAAGGTCTTGATGGCTATCAAATAAAAGCCAGCAATAAAAATGAAACCGGTACCATCATTCGTCTTTTCTTAAAAGATGATACTGAAGAAGAGAATTATAGTACTTTCCTTGATGAAGATACGATTCGCAGTCTTATTAAGAAGTATTCTGACTTTATTCGTTACCCCATCATGATGGAAGTGACAACCACCACCACCGTAAAAAATAAAGAAACCACGAAACAAGAAGTTGTCACCTTAAACTCGATGATGCCCCTATGGCAAAAGCATAAAAGCGAAATTAGTAAAGAAGCTCTAGATGCCTTTTATGAAAACACTCTAGGTCACCATGAAGCTCCTTTATATAGCCAAGTAATT
>JAISVG010000055.1 GCA_031271635.1 Erysipelotrichaceae bacterium | reverse complement strand
TCGCATTACTATGTTCCGTCTTCGTGGTCTTATAGTTCCGTGAGAGACAATCGCTACATATCAAAAGAACTTTTTGTCTCATGTTAATAATCTTATCATTAAAACTGATGATAAACAAGCAAAACCTTTTCGTCAAGACATTTTTTTAATATCGTTGCTTTAGCCAACCTCGAATTAAAAATGAGGGTACCGATTGGGTAATTTTAAACTATAATTAATTCATGAATAAAAATGCTATTATCGAAATCAATCATATTACCAAAACCTTCACTTTGTCAAAAAAGCAAATGAAACTAAAGCATACTCAAAGTTCTGAGTTTAAAGCAGTTGATGATCTTTCGCTTAAAGTTTATGAAGGGGAACTATATGGGTTACTAGGACCTAATGGAGCGGGGAAAACCACCACCCTTAGAATGTTAGCCTCGTTAATTCAGCCTAATTCCGGTGATATCATCATTGATGGCATCTCAATTAAAGAAAACGACATTGAGACTAAGAAAAACATTGCTTTCCTCACCAGCGAACTAAAACTCGAAGATTTCTTCACTCCGAATTACTTATTCACCTTCTTCGGAAAACTTCACCAGTTGAGTGACGAAACTATTATTGCAAGAAAGAATATTCTTTTCAGTCGTTTTCAAATTGATAGTTTTAGCGAAATTAAGGTGAGTAATCTTTCAACTGGAATGAAACAGAAAGTTTCCTTAGCCATTTCCTTAGTTCATGATCCTAAAATCATTATCTTTGATGAGCCAACCAATGGTCTTGACGTTTTAACCGCTAAAGATGTTACTGATTTTTTAATTGAAGAGAAAAATCGCGGCAAAACCATTATTATTTCAACTCATATCTTTAGTTTAATAGAAAAAATCAGTGACCGTGTTGGGATTATTATTGACGGGAAACTCACTGCTGAAGCCCCACTAAAAGAACTAACCAAAGACGAATCTTTAGAAAATGTTTTCTTTAAGATTTATCAAGAAAACCATAAGGAGTAAACATGAAAAATATTTTTACCATCATCAAAAAAGAATTTGCCCGTGTTTTTAAAGATAAGCAACTAGTCTTTTCGGTTCTGATTCTTCCAGCCTTCATCATGATTCTAGTTTATTCAGTAATTGGTTTGGTGATGCAAAGCTATAATGATACTAGCAATAAAACTCTTACTGTCGAAGTTATTAATGAGTCAGAGTTTGTAAGCGGTATTCTAACTAATCCTGAATTAGATCTAAATGTTAGAATCATTAGTATTAATGAGACTGAGGAAGAAGCCGCGAAAAAGCGAATCGAGAATCAAGATACTCATCTATTCTTAATCATTGATAAAGATTTTGACGAAAAACTATCTTATTTATTTAATGACGAGACCCATGACATAACAGACCCTGAATTTGTGGCTCCGACTATTCAAATCTACTATAACCGAGCGAACCAACAAAGTGCCACTTTGTTTAGTATTCTAAAAGGAAGTTTTGATGCTCTAGCCTTAGAAGTAAATCCGACTGTCATCAAAGATATTTACTCTGATCTTGGGACAGACCGTGACCAAAGCGCGGTGATTCTTTCAATTCTTGTTCCGATGCTTTTAATGTCAACTTTAATCCAAAGTGTCATGTCCTTAACTCCTGACTCAATTGCAGGCGAGAAAGAGCGAGGCACCATGGCAAGCCTCCTTGTTGCCCCGATCAAACGAAGCGATATTGTCATTGGAAAAGTTGTCTCGCAAACAGGAATATCGCTCCTCTCAGCGGCTTCAAACTTCATCGGGATGATGATTGGTCTTCCGATATATTTAAATCAAGGAATGGGCCTTACTATTAGCCTTGAATATAGTTTTTGGAATTATCTTGCCATCCTTGCGATTGCCTTTGCCACGGTGCTATTTATTGTTGCAATCATATCACTACTATCAACCATTGCTAAAACTACGAAGCAGGCTATTTCATTTTCTTCGGTGGTTTTAATTATTAGTGTTGTCGCCTCGTTTGCAACCTTCTTTGCTGGTAAAGATAATCCTTTCTACTTATTCTTTGTCCCATTTTTAAACGTTTCCCTAACCTTAAATGAGATTCTTAACTATCACTTTAATGCCCTCAATTTTTCGATTACAATTGTGACCATGGTCGCTTTTTCAGTCGGGCTGGTCTTTGTTATTAATGCCCTTTTCAAAAAAGAAAAATATATCCTTAATTCAAATTAAAATGGTTTTTGAGATATTTAAGAGTAAGATTATGATAATTTTTTGCCGTTGAAGCAGAAATCCTCAGCATTTCTCCGATTTCAATAAAAGAATAACCCTTCATGCGAAGATAAAAACAATCCTTAGCAACTATGGTTAACTCTTCATTACTATCACTAAGAAGTTCATAACACTCTTTTAACATCATTTCTTGCGGAATATCAGTATCATCTTTAGTAGTTTCAATTATTTCTCGCGAAGTCTCATCACTGCCAATCGTTTCATCAAGAGAGATTGTTTTATTCTTTAAGCGCATCAAGAATAAGTATCTTTCTTGACGGCGGCGGTGAAACATATGAATTAAAGTGGTTTTATAGTATTTATAAAAGTACCCACTATCCATGACAAAACAGTCAAGGCAAGTCATTAAGAGTTCTAATCCCGATAGCAATAAATCATTAAAATCGATCCCTAAATCAAGCAGATCACGACCCTGACGCCGGATAATTCCAATTGTATAGTATTCAAAACGTTTAAATAAAATCAAAAACGCCTCTTTACTTCTTTTTCGGACTAAGGACAATAAATACTCATCGGAAATTTGTTCTACCATAAAAGAATCTTAACACCAATAAAAGCGTAAAAAGTTGCAAAAACTATTGCTGCAATTTAAAGTAAGAAACAACAACACCAAAAGCAACGGAAACATTAAGCGAATTAACCTCGCCCATCATCGGAATCTTCACGACATAATCAGAGTTCTTTCGTACTAAGGAAGAAACCCCAAAACCTTCTGATCCTAGGATCACCGCTAGAGGCCGTTTCACATCAACTTCTGTTATCGTGGTATCGCCATCAGCCTCACAGGCGACAATCCAGTATCCTTGCTCTTTTAAAGTTTTAATCGTCGTGTTTAAATTAGTAACACGAGTAATTGGAATAAAGTTACACGCCCCAGTTGAGATTTTTTGGACAGTCGGATTCACATCAATTTGATGGTCCTTTTTAATAATAATGCCATCGACCCCAAATGCTTCCGCAGTACGAATAATTGCCCCAAAATTATTCGCATCTGTTATTTCATCTAAAATTACTAAAAAAGGAAATCTTTTCGTGCGACTCTTGGTAATTAGAAGCTTAAAATCGGTATAAGCAAAATCCTTAATCTTAGCGACAATGCCTTGATGATGTTTCTCGTTACCAATCATTAAAAAGAAAGTTTTTTTATCAACTACTTCAAAAGGAACACCAGCCAAATCTTGGTCCCACTTGGCTGACTCAAGATAATAAAGCTTTAGTAATGTTTTTGCTTGAATACTCGCTTTGATGGCATTTTTGCTGGTAATATACGGCATACTAATGCTCGGTAGAAATGAGGATATCTAGTGGTTTAATGACTTCTCGAATCTCTTCAACAAAGGCGCGAATCGTGGCAATTGGAGCGTTTCCGATAGAGACTGAGATTCTTAAAACTTCCACTGAATCTTTATAACCAATCTGGGTATCAACATCTTTAATACTAAGACCAAAACGTGAGGCTGATCTTAATAAATCGCGAATAATTGGTCCATCCGAATTAACAATCATCGTAATAACGGGATTCTTCTTAGTAGCAAATTTTTCCACACGACGAAGGAGCATTAAGACACCAATAGCAAGTAGCGTCGTAATAACTCCGATTACGATATTGCCGCTCCCGCAGCATAGACCAATCGCCATGACAATCCACAAGGTTGTAGCAGTAGTAAGTCCTTTGACACTAGTTCCCGTTTGAACAATTGCGCCCGCTCCAAGAAAACCAATGCCACTTACAACTTGGGCTGCAAGTCTTGCGGGGTCACGATTGGGGAATACATCACTTGAAAAACCGTATACTGAAATAAACATGATTAAGGCTGAGCCTAAACCAACTAGGACGTGGGTTCTTAAACCTGCAGCATGGCCGTGATACTCACGCTCAAAACCAATACATCCGGTGAGAATTAGGGCAAAAACAATACAAATAACTGCCCAAATTAGTAAGCCAACTTCGGTGGGGATTGCCCCATTAAAACCACCGGCGAACCAGTCTTGAATTATCCGATCAATTGTTGTTTGCATATCGTCACTCCTTGTCCTTTAATTATAACCTATTTATAGGTTAAGTGCATTAATATTTATCCCTTTCTCAAGTAGTTTCGTTCTTATTTGATCGCTTGAGGCGAAGTCTTTTGCTTCTTTATAACTAAGAAATTTTTGAATATCTAACTTATCTTGATTACTTAAAATGGGGTGATTAATCTCTAGCCCCAGGATTACAAACATGCTCTTTAGTGATTCATAATAACTTCTTAATTGCATCACATCTTTTTGTTTAGCCCGTAACAAAACATTAGCGTCCTTAATCATGGTGAGGAGCTCGCTGATGGCATTTGGAGCATTTAAATCATTAAGTAAATGATCTAAAAAAACATCGATATTTACCGGTGATTTTTTCTTTGGAAGTTTTATCATCTGTAAATAAACACCAAGTAAAGTAAAGGTGGCGATAATTTTTTCTAGTTCACCCTTAGATGAAGTAAGGCTTTGTTCGGTGAGATTCATCGGGGAACGATAATGAGTTTTAAGCATAAAGAATCTAGTAAAAACCGCCCCGTGCTGATTAATGAAATCATTTGCCATCACGACATTTCCAACAGATTTGGACATTTTTTGGTTTTCAATATTTAAAATGCCATTATAAATCCAGAAATTTGCCAAATGATGATGATATAAGGCCTCGCTCTGGGCCATTTCATTTTCATGATGAGGAAACTTTAAATCAATACCACCAGCATGAATGTCAATCATTTTTCCTTTAAAAATCTTATCAATCATCACCACGCATTCTGTATGCCAGCCAGGACGACCAGTTCCAAAAGGAGCCTCCCATTGAATGCCTTCGGTGGTGTTTTTCCAGAGGACAAAATCATATTCCGACTGCTTATTTGTCGATGTTTTTACTCTGGCGCCCGGCTTTAAGGCATCTAATTTAATCTTGCTCAACTGACCATAACTAGGAATTTTATTAACCGAAAAATAAATATTGCCCGCTTTTTCATAGGCAAAACCAAAGTCAATCAACATTCTAATAAAATCAATAATTGCTGGAATATATTCAGTGACACGCGGGGCGTGTGTTGGTGGTAAGACATTTAATGCTTTTAAAATATCTTTATAGACATTAATGTAAAAGTCAGCAACTGCTTTTTCCGTTTTATTTTCACTGGCGGCTTTCTTAATAATCTTGTCATCAATGTCCGTATAATTTGAAACATAGATTACTTCATAACCTAAATGAAGCAAGAGATTTCTTAATGTCCCAAAAACAATTGGAGGTCGGACATTCCCGATATGTGGGTAATCATAAACGGTTGGACCACAAACATAAAGAGAAACCTGTTTCTTAACTAAGGGTTTTAAGACTTCAGTTTTGTCACTTAGGGCATTATATAGTTTCACTGCTTTCATGCCTAAATTCTATCAAAATAACGCTAAAAACTAAACATTTTTGATAGTGAGGCCAATTCTTTTGGCATTAACATCAAGACTAATAATTTTTATCATAACTTTATCACCAATCTTTAAAACCTCGCTAGGATGTTTAATAAAATGATTTGCGATTTCGCTGATATGGACTAGGCCATCTTGATGAATGCCAATATCAACAAAAGCTCCAAAATCAAGAACATTAGAAACAATCCCATCAAGGATAAGACCGACTGTTAAATCTTTAATGTTTAATAACTCTCTTCTTAAAACTGGGGGCGAAATCTCATCACGAAGGTCCCGACCTGGTTTTCTAAGTTCGTTAATAATGTCTTTTAAGGTTGGGATCCCGATTTGAAGTTCTCGCGCCAGTTCTTGAATTTTAATTTCGGTAAGATCAGGAAATAAGTGCATCTCATCAAGACGAAGCTTTAATAACTGCAGCAGTTTCGCCGCAACATCATAGCTTTCTGGATGAATAGCGGTATTATCAAACGGATTCAAACCATTAACGATTCGCAAAAAGCCCGCGGCTTGATGATAGGTTTTACTGCCTAGTTTAGGAACTTTTAGTAACTGCTCTAGCGAGTGAAAACTGCCATTCTTCTCACGATATAAGACGATTTTGGCAGCAACTGCAACATTAATTCCGGAAACATAGCCAAGCAATTCTTTGGAAGCCGTATTGACATTAACTCCAATGGCACTAACGACGCTTGTCACCACGCGGTCTAAAACCGTTTTTAATCTTGCTTCTGGCATATCATGCTGATACTGTCCAACTCCCAGATGCTTCGGGGCGATTTTGATTAGTTCTGATAACGGATCTAGTAATCTTCTAGCAATTGAAATCGCACTTCGTAGCGTCAAATCATACTGTGGTAATTCCTCTCCAGCTAGTTTACTCGCAGAATATATTGAGGCTCCAGCCTCATTAGTAAGAGCGTACATCACCTTTAAATCATTATCTTTAATAACTTTACTAATGAAAATTTCGCTTTCCTTAGTAGCGGTACCATTTCCTAAGGCAATTACATTAACATGATACTTCTTAATTAGTGAAACCAATGTCTCAGCGCTTTTTGCTTCCTCTTTTTGTGGCAAATGCGGATAAATAACTCCGGTGGCAAGCACATTATTTCGAGAGTCAACTACCGCGAGTTTACATCCCGCCTTAAAACCAGGATCAAAGCCTAGAATTGTCTGATCTTTTAAAGGCGGTTGCATTAAAAGATGTCGAAGATTATCGCCAAAAACTTTAATTGCCTGTTCCGTAGCATTTAAAAATAAATCACTCCAGAACTCTCGTTCAAGACTTGGTAGCATGAGACGAAGATAACTATCTTTAATAGTTTTCTTTAAAAAAACTTGATAAATACTAGCACCAGTAATAATCCTCTTAGCAATTAAAGACAGGGCGTCTTCCTCATTCATCGTGATTTTCATCCGCAAAAGGGCTTCCTTTTCGCCACGATTAATTGCCAGCACACGGTGTGGCGGAATCTTCTTTACTGGTTCTTTAAAATTATCATAAGTAATGAACTGCGAGGTGTCAGCTTTTCTTAGCTGAGTCTCAACAAACCCAGTTTTCAAAATCTTCTCTCGCAGCATCTTTCTTAAGACGGCATTATCATTAATCATCTCGGCAATAATATCACTCGCTCCTTTTAAGGCAGCTGCACCACTTAAGACCTGTTTCTTCGAATCTATAGAATTGACGTTAAGAAAAGTTTTTGCGATCTCATCAAGATCTCCGCCGCTATCTTTTTGAGCGAGAATCTTCTTGGCTAATGGTAGAAGACCCTGCGCGATTGCAATACTGACCCGAGTTTCTTTTTTAGGACGATACGGGCGATAGACATCTTCAAGCTCTCTTAAGGTTGTGGCGGTTTCTAAAAGCGTCATGATTTCATCACTCATCTTACCAGCATCAGTAATTAGTCTTATGATTTCTATTTTTCGAGTATTATAAGCCCTTAAATAATTAAGTCTTTCGTAAATCATGATAATCACCTGTTCATTTAATGAGCCGTGGCTTTCTTTGCGGTACCTTGCAATAAAAGGAATCGTCGCACCATCATCAAACAAAGTAATGAGGTTTTTAAGATAACCTTCACTAATGTGAAACTCTCTTTCTAGGGTCTTAACAATTGTTTCCATACATAGAATTATAACTGAACCAAGCCAAGTTCCATATATAATAATCTTATGGCTAATAATAACAAAATTGGAAAACGCGCCAGTATCTTAGGACTTTGTCTTAATGTCATCTTAGCATTAGGAAAGATTGTTGTCGGTTTGATCGTTTTTTCAAACTCATTAGTCGCGGATGGAATTAATAATCTTGGTGATTCTATCACCGCAATTATCTCAATTATTAGTTTTCACCTTGCCAGTAAAAAACCTGATCGCACCCATCCATTTGGTTATGAAAGAGTGGAATACATCCTTTCCTTAGTTATTGGGGTCATCATTATTGTCTTTGGAGCCCAAATTATCACCGAGGCCATTCGTTCGTTTTTTGATCCCACTCCGATTACTGATCTTGGAATTGTCATCTACACAGTTCTTGGCGTTTCTTTAGTTGTTAAAACTTTTATGTTCTTTTACTACCGTTATATCGGAAAGAAGATTAACTCAATGGAGATGTATGCTCTTA
>JAISVG010000025.1 GCA_031271635.1 Erysipelotrichaceae bacterium | reverse complement strand
GGTCGGTTTCCGGTGCAGTTTGGTATGAATATTCCGCCGCAAGATTAGGATCAAGCGCGAGAGGTGTTGAGGTTCGAACCGGAAAAAGAAAATTTTCATCGTCGAGAATTGTCGCAATGTGGCTATATTTATACGAGTAATCCTGTTTCTCATAGTCACTAATAGAGATCGATTTTTCTCTTAAATAAAACGGGACAATGTAATCAATCATAAATGATTCACTCACATAAATCTCATTTTGAAAAGTTCCAAAACTAAAAACTTTATTACCATTTTCATCATGCGTAATGGCCTCAAGAAGGTTAACTCCTAGTTGATCTGGATGATCGTGGGCGACAATCTCCACCTCAGGATTCTTAGGATAACCGGAAGACCCAAACAAATTATTGACATAAGCATTAAGGTTATGCTTTTCATCACCAGTAAAACTCATATCACGGGCATGAAACTGCTTATAAGCTTTCCGTGCATTATCTTGATTTACTAAAATTAATTCATTTGCAAAAGAATGAATATTCGACAAAAAACCATCGTTATAAATTTTAGTTTTGAATTGGACTTCAAGTTGTCGGTCCGCGGGATCAAGTTTAGTAAAATTATATGCTGCTGCCTGTTCGGCGTTGATTGGAAAGACAATATATAAAAACGAACTGAGAGTGGTCAACGAAAAGAAAAGAGCAAAAAAAAGCACTCCTATTTCGAAGAGAGTGTGATATTTCTGTGATTTTTTAACTTCTGACCGCGCCATTTGTTATATTATATAACAAAGAGAGCCATTATTTTACAAATAAATACTTAAAAACACCATGAATAGACCATGAAAGCGTATACCAAAATGAAGCAAATCTTGAAAGTTTTTCGACGTTGCGGTAAATATGATACTGATACTTCCATAACTTCTTTTTGTCATATGTTTTTGAAGTCTTAATGATTCTGACGCTTGCTAAGGCTTTACGGTTACCATAGCAATATGGAAACTTCTTTAGCATTGAAAGCCAATAAGCATAATCTTCGCGTTTAACAAGATTCTCGCGGAAATAAAATACTCCATACTGTTCGGTGTTATAGAGCACTGTTGAGGGAGAGATATCACAGGTATAGAGAAGTGATTTATAGGTATTCTTGCGCTTAACATGAAAAATCGTATTGCTCTTTTCCGCCAAACGATAATACGAAGAGTAGACGAGTCGTGAATTAGTATCTTTTAAAAACTGTAATTGTTCTTCAAGGAAGCTTTCTTTCCATAAGTCATCAGCGTCGATAAAAGCAATGTATTGACCCTCAGCCCGTCTTAAAGCTCGATTTCTTGACTTTGCCGAGCCAGAATTAACCTCATTCTTTAAAAGAATAATATTATCATGACCTTTGATTAAATCGCTAATAAATTCATAGCTTCCATCTAAAGAAGCATCTTCACAAATAATCCACTGCCAATCCTTATAAGTCTGTGCTATAACACAGTCAAATGTTTCCTTAAAAAAGGTTTTAATTTGATATGCTGGGGTAATAATGGAAATTAAACCTTCTCTCACTTTAATAATTCTAGCATTTTCTCAGTAAAAGTCGTCACTGAATACTTATCCTTTTCTTGTTTTACCAAAGGACGTTTCAAGAATAAAGCTCTTTGGTTTTCATAAACATTAAGCAGTTTCGTCTTGAGATCGCCGAAATCCCCTTGACGAAAGAAGAACGAATTAGCGTCGCTTAAGAAAAATCTTGCATTTGCAAAATCACTTGTTAGCGAAGGAACCGAAGCGATAAACATATCAATGAAAGTTCCTGGAATGCCTTCATCTAACATCATTGTCGGAAAAATGTTAAGATCAAATTCATTGAGCTTTTTATACGCAAAACTAGAGTCAAGAGTTAAAAACCCACTATAGGTAACATTCTTGTCGCCATTAATCAACTCTTTTAAGCGGTTAATGTTTTCAAGCGTCCCATTTCCAAAAATCTCCAGTGTAAACAGAACTTTTCTCCGGTTTATTTTCTTAATTAATGGAATTAAATCAAAGATACCCTTACCGCGACTAATACGAGAAAAATAAACAAGATTTAAAACTGTCTTTGGGGTGAACTCTTTCGTATCTTCAATTTCATACATGCGCTTAAAATTAGGAAGACAAAAGACATTTTTGAAGCCTAAATTATCGAGACTAGTTTTGACTAAATCAGTTTCAACAATAATCTTTGATAGTTCACGGTAATAAGGATATTTTAAACTTTCGTTCATTAGCTTATCTGACAAATGGTTATTAAGAGTGAAATAAATAATATTCTCTGGCGGCACTTTGCTGCGCTTTAGAATTCTTAGAATAATATCGCCACCTCGAACTGCTTTTGAAATAATAATCTTATCAAATTTCATTAACCGGGTGTAAATTGCAATGGAAAATGCATTTAGATATTTATAACGATTCAAATTAATATTTAGTAAAAACACATTTGAGTTCAATATCTTATAGATCGAAAACGCCTTAATTCTTTCGCCTTCCTTGTTTTTAGTCATGCTTTCATAAAAAGATGAAATATAAAGATATTTTTTGACTTCAATCTTTTTAATCTTAGAAAGAAGATAAAGACCGAGGAGAATAAAGGCAAGGATCACCCCTGCAACAATGCCGCTAGCGTTAATAAGACAATCGACAAAGGCCGGATTTCGTCCTGATGTAAAAAACTGGAAAGACTCAAAAATAAACGCCAGCGGGATTCCAGTAATAAGGCTACGATAAAACGTCTTGGGATAACGCTCAAACTGCAGGAAAATATTAATGAGGATCAAGATTCCAAAAACAACAAAGACTCCGAAGTGACCAAAGAGTTTACGAAAGACAGCCTCACGACTTACAAAGGAAGTACTGACAATATTAAGTGTCATCTCTGATTTGATTTCCTCTCCAGTCTCGGTTCTATAAACAGAACTTACCGTGAAAGCTCCGGTACGCTTTAAAGATACCACTCCATTATGGTAAATGGCAACTCCAGTCGCATCACTAGAACTAAAAACAAATGATCCTGGAGCCGAAAAAATATCAATCGTATAGACTATTTCTTCAGTTCCGTCTTCATGAATCGTTAAATAACCAAACTCCAGTGCGGGATAAAAACGGGCTCCATTAACAACACGGGCATAGTTAGCACGATTAAATCTGAAGTCTATTGATTTAGTTGCAAGTACCTTGAATTCATATTCAAAGAAAATCATCGGATTTTGGTTTGATGTAGCGCGTACGACAATTGGAGCATCAGTTGGTTCTAGTAACTTAACAGTATTGTTTTTAACTAAAACCGCGGTACTTGTTGTCGATAAAGTATAAGAAGTGTCATCGCCATCAAAGGTAACTATTTTATCAAAGTCAAGAATCTGATTTTGATAATGCTCGCGGCCGCTAGGTAAAACAAGGGCGTTTGATGAGGTAGTGCTTTGTTTCGTCGCCGCTGTCACTGTGATGTTAATCTCAAAATAAAGGTCCAGATTAACACTAGAAGCCACCCTCACACTAGCATTACCAGGAGAAACTCCGCGTACTAAACCTTCCTGATTCACGGTAAGGATTGTTTCATTATCACTTATAAAAGTAACATCTTTATTATAAAGGCCTTCCTTAAGGTTCAGATTAATCTGACCCGTAAACCCAGTGGCAAGAGTAGCATCTGGCATCCGACTTAAAGTAAAATAATCATCATAAAAAATATCATCAAGACTATCAGGTTTCTTTGGCTCAATGACTTCGATGGCTAGAATATTATAGATTTCTTTATTCTCAAGCATGTAGGCCTTAATGGTGGCTGTACCAGGGGCAATTGCCGTAAAAACCGCATCATAAAGACCGATGGTTCCCACTTCTTTCTTATCGATTTCGTAACACACTTCGCCTTCGGTAATGATTCCTGCTTCACGTTCTAAATAAACACTATATTTATGAGTTGCTCCCACTAAGTAGGTTTCTGTGCTTCTTGGGAAAGCCTTATTAATAGTAAGGTGCTCTGGAAAAACGCTACCAAGATCTTCACTTTTATCAAATAATTTAGTGAAGGTCATGCTAAGAGAGGATGAAGAACTGCCGCTTTGAAGATTAGCCGCCATCAGAACAATCAACCACCCAACTAATAGAACCGCAAAAAAAGCTTTCGTCGACTTCTTTGATTTAAGATAGTGACTCTTGACTGAGTTTATCTGTGTCACATCAATTTCACCATCAACAACATCTTTTCTAAAAATCACCTTCGCCACCGTAAGGAACATTATTTTGACATCAAAAAATAGGCTCGCATGACGATGATAAACTTCATCAAGGCTAATTTTTCTTTCGGCACTTAATGTATCACGGCCATTTACTTGGGCCCACCCTGTAACTCCCGGTTTCACATCATCAATATGTCGTTCTTTTCTTAGCGTATTGACCTCTTCGCTCTCAATTAATGGTCTTGGCCCCACAAACGACATCGTGCCATTTAAAATGTTGAAGAATTGGGCCAATTCATCAAGACTGGTCTTTCGTAAAAACTTGCCCCAACCATTAATATAATTTTTCGTAGGATCAATATCACTCGTTTTTAAATTGCTCGGGGCATTTAATGACATGGTACGAAACTTATAAATTGAAAAGAGTTTTGAGTTTAATCCCACGCGTTTTTGCTTAAAAATCGGCTTACCACGATAAACAAAAAGACCGACAATAAGAATGATTAGAATTAGTGGACTAAAAAGCAATATTCCAATAATACTAAAAATAATGTCAAATAGTCTTTTAAAAAATAGGTAAAATTTACGTTTCATTATTTAGTAAAAGCCCGATAGTACTCCGCACCAATATCTTTCGTCGCATATTCTTTAATTACTTGATCTTTATTCATCAGAGCTTGTTCTTTTACTCTTGATAAATCTTTAATTGCATCCATCATTTTTTCTTTTAAAGACTCAGGATTATTAGTTTCATAAAAAATACGATTATCAATGTTTAACTCTTTAAAAGTCGGGATATCGTTAGCAATAATCGGTGCTCCAACCATTGCTGCCTCAACCATCGCGTAACAAAAACCTTCACTTCTGGAGGCAAACACAACTAAATCAGCACTATAATAATAATCCTCGATGTGGTCAGTTGGTGGCAAAAGATTAATGAAAGAAGGAATTTCTTCAGTATTTAAATTCTTCCTTAGCGTTACTAAAATCGCATTTGGATCATGACTAGCAATGTTTAGTGTTACTTTGATTCCGGCATCTACAAGCATTTTAACGGCATTAATTAGAACATCAAAGCCCTTAACATAATAATTCCAGCCAACCGTAAGAATGTTGATGGTACTAGTTCCAAGAGGAATGTGTTTGGGATTCTTTAGTCTCTCATAACTCACTCGATCAATAATAACTGTGGCCTCTTTATGAAAAATATCAAGGAAATTACTGCGCACTGTCTTTGATACTGCAATGTAGTTTAGTTTCTTAACATATAAGAACCGTGCAAAACGAGTATATAAAAAACGTTTTTTTGCAAGAGCGCGCCTCGCAACAAACACTTGAATCTTATATCTAATAGTGGCCCAAAGAAGCGGTAACTGTGTCTTGCTTGTGATGAAATTGGTGTAAAAAATCGTGGCAAGTTCTTTGGTGACTAAATGTTTAATAATGCGCCAGTTTGAACGAACTGATTTTTCATAAAAATAAATCGCTCCTTGTTGTTGTAGTTTAGGAAGCCATGTGGCGTTTTTTTGGAAAGCAGGAATCATAAATGAAACTTTGCCACCATTTTTCAGCACCGCTTTCCCAATTTCAGTAATATTAGGAATAAAGTTTCCTTCATAAGTTCCCCCATAATTAGCGTGAATTACGACACGAGGTCCAACCGGTTGTTTTAAGAAGTTAACAATATCTTGGAACACTTCTTTTCGTTTTGTTTCATGTAAAACCTCATGACGCATCTGGTCATAAAGCTTAAGTTCAACATTTTTGAGGCCGAGTTTACGATATAACCAATAAAGTTTTGTTGGGCCCTTGCCGTAGTGACCGACCGGATCATCTTGCCCACTAAAAATACCAATGGTCATTTTTTTATCCACTCCATTTTGATATCTCTTACGACCAATTTTCGTAAGGGCGCGAAATAACTCTTTAAAGAAAAGACCCGAAGGAATAAAACCATATCGTTTATTGCTGATATAGTCCTTCACATTTTCTTCATCATATGAAAGCCAGTCATAATCGGTCTTAGGCTTTTTGATGCCACGACTAAAAGGCGCGAGAAGATGGTATAAAAATTTGTTTGGCTTATATCGATTATGACGATTAACAACAAGTCGCGACATAAAAAGTTTAAGATGAAAGATTATCGAAGGGGTGCTGCTTCCTAACATCACCACTTTTTCCACATGAGAATACTTTTGAATGTAACGTTGTGCGAAAAAAGATCCCATTGAATGTCCGATAATCATGGTTGGCAAAACCGTAACTCGTAACGATTCAACTAGATTATCAATGAGCGACATATAAGAAGTAAAGGCGCGTTTTTTCCAAACTCCAAGATTAGATAAATCATCTAAAACATTCGTCCCTTGACCATAGTGATCAATTCCATAAACGTCATATCCAGCTTGGTTTAAAAAACTCGCAAATTCATCATAACGTTCAAGAGCGTCAGCCATTCCAGGAATTAAAATAATATTTCCAATTGGGTGTTCTACTTTCCAAGCATAACCATAAACTTTATCATTCTTATAATCATTAACAAAAAACAGTGTCTTCATATGATATATTTTACACTATTTGTGGAAAAACTATCACTTACATTGATGAGATAATATTAGAAATATTATTCGCGCCATATTCATTAAAGAGAACCAAGCCATCATGAATATGAACAAGGCTGGGGAAGGCATAAATCGAAAATGCTTCTATTTTATCAACTCCGATGGTTTTGCTTATATCTTTTGTAAAAACCATCGCGCCTGATTTAACAACTAAATACAGTGGTTTTGTTTTTTGATCAATATAAGCAAAGATTTCATTTTTGATTCTTTCACAGTGCGGGCAAGTTTGAGAATAAAAATAAACGAAATACGAAGCATCATCTTTCAAAAAGATTTCATGCCATAAACAATGAAACTCTAAATAGTCATCATAAGTTTTGTCTTTATTATGACTATCACAGCTTATTAGTAAAAAACTAAGTAGGATTAATTTTAACAACTTCACATTTATTTAATAGGCAAAAGGCATGTTAATCAAGTAAAATACTAATAATGAAATTACGAAAAAGAGTCGGATTTTTTCAAAACATCAGCTTCATTGCCATTGTTGCAGCATTTAACGCGCTGTTAAGTTTAATAAATAGTTTAATCCCTTTTGCAGCCTTCGTTATTATCTTTATTTTCCCTTTAGTTAGCGCGATGCTGGCCCTCTATGTTGAGAAAAAATATCTTCCAATATATATTGCAATCACCATTTTAGTCTCGCTAGCCTTATCCTTCTTTAATCTTGCTAACACCATCTTCTATTTATTGCCGGGCCTCTTTGTGGGGATTTTTATTGGACTTGCAAAACGATATCAATTAAATGATATTTTCATCATTCTTATTGCCACCATTATTTTAATCATGATTACCATTTTAATTATTCCTCTTATTAATGTGCTTTTTGAAATTGATTTTGTGAGCAATATTTTAAAACTTCTTGGCCTGAGTGACTTTCAGTTTAAAGATCTTGCTTTAATCCTCATTCTCATCATTTTTAATGCTGCCGAAGCAACGATCACAACTTTCATTATTTTCGAGGAGTTAAACAAAATTACGCCTGATTTACCAATAAAAAAGCATAATACTTTTCTAATCTCTCTAGTTGCCTCCCTCGTCAGCGCCTTAGGAATCATTTGTTTATTTACTAATCTTCATCCTATTCTAGTCTATATTTGTTTCATTATTGGGGTTTTTTTAGGAATCTATCTCTTTATCATCGTAACGACAAAGTATCGTTTACGTTTAATTAACATGGGCCTTTTCCTTATGATTGGGATACTTTTATCGGCTTTCTTCCATAATTATCTCGTTAATCCTAATGGCATTCTCTTGTTCTTTCTTCCGATAATTGGCAATAGTTTTTTTACATTGGTATATACTATTATTAAGGAAAAGAAACATGCTCGCCCTCATTAAGACATTTGGAAAAGGATTGCTGTATATCATTGCCCTCCCTTTTTTTGTTGTGGCAATCGCGCTTGGTGCCGTCCTCGCAGTTTTCGTTTTCATATATCTACTTTTAAAATCAATTATTACCTTCTTTAAAGGTCGCACTATTTTCACGCCTCTTGCTGAAGAAGTTGAGGCAAATCGCATCATTAATATCAATCAAGAAAACCAAAAAGGAAACATCCCATATCATCCTGAAGTGAAAGAAACAAGGGCCTTAGATACCGTCTTACAAGAGACTGATTTCTATGAAACCGAAAGTCTTAATTCAAAAGAAAGTATTGGAGAAAACGATGAACTTAAATAATTGGCTTCCCTTTTTAATCTCGCTTAATGAAGACGATAAGCGAATTATCATTGCTTTATTCTTAATTCTTGTTCTAGTCATTGTTCTTATCGGTCTTTTAGGAAACGGAATTGCCAAATTAATGAAATGGCAAGGCTACGCGATTGATCATGCGATGTGGGAAATGGTAATGACTAAGGTGCTCCGCGACAAACGTCACTTTAGACGTGTTGCCTTTAAGAAAAACCATCAGATTCTTTTTAAACAAAGTTGGATCCCAATGATTATTGCCTTTATTGGAACAATGGTTTTTGTTATTTGGCACGCTGTTGATGGGAATTGGTCACAGTCGCTTTTTGACCGTGAAACCGGAATATCATCCTTATTCTTTGAATTTGAGTGGCGTCCCTTTATGTCTTTCATGGAATCTGATTTCCTTTTTTATCCGAAAGCCATTGGTGATCCCGTCCCCACAATGAATGCTCTTCTAAGTTATTTTGTAATTCCCATTTGGAGTATTGCTATCGTCTGGTTCTTTGTGGTAGTTCAATGCTATCTTGCAAGAATCATCCGTGTCTTCACCCTTTCGCATTCAATTTATACAAGAAAACTCGATCACTATCATAATGAACGCGGCTTTATTGAACCACAACCATCGGCTGATCTTAATAAACCTAAAAACTAACTAATCTTAATTAAACGATTTTTCTTTGCTGTTTTAATTCGAAATGATAGTTTTTTAATTTCTTGAGGTAAATTATTACTAAATGAATACTTTCCGTCCTTAGCAACGAGGCCGCTATAACCATGGAGCAACGTTAGAATCCCGCCTCCCGCCGCTGCGGGATGGCTGCCGCCAATAAAGATCCCTCCGGCAAACATTTTGGATGTTCCTCTTAAATCTATCTGAGCCGACTTTAGCCATAGACGATATGAGTCATCACTCTTCCCGATATCCGCGGCAAGTAAAGCATACATACTACTTGAAAGACTAGATCCATGTTCCGTATAGGGTAAATAATACTCATAATTGGCCTGCTTTATCTTAGAAGAAAATTGGTCTTTAAATAAGGCCAGCAAAGTCACGACATCGGCCTGCTTAATAACTTTAGTGAGACTAGCCTTCTTGCCCCAGTACTCATTTTGAGTTTCCATTCGTGTCTTTAATACTTCTGGAGTAACTGCCTCCAAAAGGAAATAACCAGCAAACTGTTCAATAATGCCGTCCTGATTTGGCTTTGGTAAATAAATACTCTCAAGAAATGATCTAATCATCACTGGTGTAATCTCTTTTTCAGCGGCAAAACAGCTATTATTATCCCCAGTATCGAAAATCCCGAGTAGCTCTCGAAGGGTAAAGTAAATTAAATAATTCGTAAAGGCATTGTCGTTTACTCTTTCGTGATATTCATCTGGACCAATGACATCATTAAAATGATATTGTCCTGTGATTACATCAAAAGTACTATAAGAGCGATAGAATTTATAGACCTCAATAAAAATCCTAAAACAATACCTTTTAAGAAAATCAAGATCCTTAGTTGCCTGATAATAGCTTAAAAAACCATATAATACATCCGCCGAAATATGAATTTGCTTATCAGCAAAATATGTCCTAATTGGTTGCCCAGTTTTAGCATCAGTGACGTTATATAGTGAACATGCTTCAAAACCATTCTCCTGCGATTCCCAGGCATAGAAAGCTCCATCATATCCAAAACGTTTACTCTTTTTAAGCGCTCCTTCGAGCCCATCATACCGATAAATTAGTAAGTTTCTTGCAATATCTAAATTATTTAATAAAAAGAAAGGAAGCATAAAAATCTCAGTATCCCAAAACACGGCACCTTTATAAACTTGGCCACTTAAGCCACGTGCCGGAATTGAGGTAGTTCGGGTTTTTGAGCCAAGAATCAAAAGACTATAAACGCAAAAATCAATCGCAAATTGAGCTTCTTTGGTGCCATCAAGAAGAATTCTACTTCGTTTGAATAATGCCTCAAACTCTCGAATATGCTGTTTATATGATTCATTAAGGTTTTCTTTGGACGGAAAGTCGTTATCACTGGAGATGATAATTCTTGACATGATATCTACTTTCATTACTTCGTTTTGTTTGAGTTCAAACAGCGTTTTGACACCAATAAAGACATCGTTATTTATCACATCGGCTGATGATATTTCATGTGAACAAGTATAAATAGTCCGCATTTTAATAATTTGTTTACACTCTTTAGTCTTCATTATACTTTCGATAATTAATAAATGATGGTCCGTCTTCGCAGCACAAGACACCGTTTCTAAATGGGGACCATTAATCTCATACACCTCTTTATCAACCCCGAAAGTTACTTCATATTGATCAGTTTTTTTAGCCCGAAAAGAAAAAAATTCTCCCAAAACCTGATCGTCACTTATCGACACAAAACGTCTCGAAATAATCGTTCCGGCATCAAAATCAGTATGTCGATTTAGTTCTGCTTTTAATAAAGAAAGTGCTAGTTCATGCTTTAGCGAAGCGTTTCGTGGCGTTAAAACTTGATCATGATACCGTATTTCAATATACAAAGGATTATAAAGATTGATCGATTCCCGCCACTTATTCTCGTATTGATCATAAACACCGCATAAATTAAGGGCCACCATTTGATCTTTCTTATCTTCACTCAGTGTCCCACGATAACCTAAGTGTCCATTAGCAAGTAAAAACGATGTTCCAACTTGATAGGTATCGTCCGTACTAAAGGACTTTAAAGTTAGTCTATCACCCCAAATCTTGCTCATAATGATGTTTGATAAGGAACATTCTCTTTTAGAGTAACAAGTTTGTCATAGATCTTAATCTTAACTTTTTTACTCGCCTTGAGGGATACTTCTTTTGACGTAACCAAAACTTTAATAATTGCCCCTTGATAAAGAATTTTAAAAGAATATTTACTCCACCTAGTTGGTTTTTTAGGCGCGATTACAAGAATCTTACCATCACTCCTTAAACCTCCAAAACCATACACTACATTCAGCCATGCGGCCGCGATAGAAGTTAAATGAAGACCTTCTTTAGTGTTACGATTATAGTCATCAAGATCAAGTCTTGAGGCAAAACCAAAGAAATCAAGGGCTTCTTGATCTTTTCCTAGTTCACTTGCCAAAATCGAATGAACTGAGGGAGATAAACTGGACTCATGAATACACCTTGGTTCATAGAATTCATAATTAGCCTGTTTTACTGATAAAGAAAACTGACTCATGAAAAGAAAAATAAACATCAAAACATCGGGTTGTTTAATCATATCGTAACGATAAATGCGATCATATGTCCAATGATGATAAAGCGGGAAATCAGTGACTGGAATCGTATCAACATCAAGATGTGGCATTTTATAGTAACCATCATGCTGTTCATATAATTTGGTCTTAGGATCATATAAAATTACCATATGTGTCGCAGCATTCTTAATTTCACCGACAAAACCATCATTAATTTGATATTTTGTTAAATCAACATGATAATCATTAATAAGTTCGAATAAGAATTCAAAAGCGAATTTCGCCATATAGTTTGTATAAGTATTATGACTAACAAACATCTTAAATTCATCTGGTCCCATGACACCATGGAAACCGAAATGTTGATGCGTTGGATCCCACTGTCCGCGACTTAACAAAAATTTACATGCTTCGATAATGATTTCAAGACCTTCATTTAAGAGGAGCTCTTGATCGCCAGTAACCATATAATAGTGCCACAAAGCATAAACTACTGCTGTGGTCGGCTGAAACTGACAAGACGCGTGCTGCCATAAATCACAAGCCTCTTCGCCGTTTAAGGTGGCGATGGGAAAGCATGCTCCATCACAATCTAAATCACGGGCCCGCTTTCGTGCCGCATCAAGGGTGTTATAGCGATAAAGAATTAAGTTCTTCGCGGCTTCATGATTATTAAATAAATAAAACGGCAGGCAATATGTTTCACTATCCCAAAAAGCATGTCCTGAATATGCAATTCCCGTTAGTCCTTTCGCACCGATATTATGATGTGGTGAAAGACCATGGTAGGTATTGGCTAACTGAAAAATGCAATATCGAATTCCTTGCTGGTCTTCATCATCGCCAGAAATCTCAATGTCGGAAGTTTCAAACACCGCTTGATAAAATGCTTTGTTATGAGCGAGTGTGGCATCAAAAGAATCAAACACTGGCTCTTGAAAGTGAAGCTTTCCGTCTTGATATAATTCTAAAGCCTGCAGTTCTTTCTTTACATCCAAGAATAAGGTTCTTTCAAAAACATAAGAATCATTCTTGACGGCAAACTTAATGTGGCGGTGGGGGGTAGTTTTCCCATTAATCTTTAGTTGATCGCTAATTCTTAATAGTTGATGGGTAAATTTTGTGAAATAAACCGCATGATCATCAAGCTTTTCAATATGTTCTCCATCCCCGCCGTGCTCGATATGATGATCAATAATAAAAGTAAGCTCACAATCAATGGCGGCTTCACCTATCGGTTCAAATGTGAGACGTTGCTGACAAAGATTTGGATGCTCCATATCAAGAATTCTTTCGAAAATTAGTTTAATCTCTTTATTATGCGCTATTTTGATGATGTAAGATCTAGTATATAAACCAGTTCTAAAATCTAACTCCCGATAAAAATTACGAATTAATTCCTCGTTAAAATTAAACTCTTTTCCATCGAATACTAATTTTACTTTAAGAAAATCAGGGGAGTTAACCATGAAATGGGTGCGACTTGGAATCCCCTTATAGCCTGAATGATGGATTTTACTGGCATAATCATAAAAACCATTAAAAAAGGTTCCTCGTAGCGATGCAGCGTCTGAGGCTTCTTCAAAAAAGGCTCGCACCCCCATAAACTCATTTGATAGCGAGAAAAGTGATTCACTCACCATATGACGTTCATAGTGATAACCTTCTTCAACAATCTTGAAAGGATGAACCTTCAGATACTTACTTGCAATTTTTCCCATAATCTACTCCTTAATCCCGCTTGAAACATTTGAATTCATAATCTGCTTTTGAAAAACAACAAACAAGATCACTTGAGGGATCATCGATAAAACCAGATACATCAAGAGTTTATCTTCTGAGCCATTAAGCGTTCCCATGTTATTTTTATAATTAAAAATTGATACCATTAAAGTATGGAAATTACTGTCAGTAAGGAGTAGCTCCGGTAATAAGAAGTCCGCCCAAGAAGCCGTCAAGGTGAAAATTGCCACAATTCCAACTATTGGCATTGAAATGGGAAGAACCACTCTAAAAAAGATCTGAAGATTACTTGCCCCATCAACCCGCGCTGCCTCAATTAATGATTTTGGAATCGAGTCAAAAAAGTTTTTAAACATGATGAAGTAAAAGGCATTCGCTCCAAAAGCAAGTGCTAAGAAGAAATAATTCAGATAGCCATACTCAAGAAATAGCCTTGAATTACCGAAGATTTTCGAAATAAACTCTTTAACAGCATTAATTTCACCAAATAGAGGAACAATACCAAGAATTGCTGGAATCATATATGAAATCATAATCGCCCCAAAAGCAATCCGATGGAACTTAGGTTTAATAATTGAAATTGCATAGGCAAGAAGTCCATTAAATAAGACTGAGAAAATAATTGCCATAAAAGAAACCACAAGGGAGTTCAGCATATATTTATAGAACTGTACTTCCATAAAAACCGCCCCTACTTTGGTAATATCAAAGTCCTTTGGGAAGAAGGAAAACTCTGATTGTAACTCTTGTGTTGATTTAAAGGCTGAGGCAATAAGCCAAAGAATTGGTAATAAAGCAAAGATTAGCACTCCAACAAGAATGATGAAAAGGATTCCATAAATAAGCTTAAAATACCATTTCTTATAATCAGAATAAGTTAGTAAACCATCAGTTTTATTTCTTAAAGATAAGACTCCGAAAATTCTTTTTAAGAACCGCCCCACAATCGTTGCATGGCTCTGATACTTTGAAAACACACTAAATAGGGCGATAAAATAAATAATTGCTAGAAGGGCCGCTTGGATAACAGCGCACGTTTGATAAAAAGCATAATTTGCGCTTGATTTTGAAGCCGCAAGGGTTAGTATGGCTAACCAAGTTTGAAAAGCCGCTAGAATATAAATATCTAAATGCCCCTTCCGGCCGTGAATTGCAAGGATAACAATTAGGGCCAAAAGAATAATTCCTAGATAATTAATAGCGACAAAAATATTAGTAAAGAAATTAGCAAAGATAAAAGCAGAGAGGAGATGATTAAAGAAGTCACCTTGATTGATCTTCAGCACTCCCATCATGATGAGTGAAAGAATCAAGGAGATACTACCCAGGATTAAAGGAATCAACCAGTTACGCTTTTTCCCTTGAAGAAAACTAAATATTTTCTGCATCATGTTTTCTTCACCCTTTCACGACTTCTTTGGACAAAACCACGAATGGCAAAATAAACTCCAGTTATAGCAAGAATAATTAAAAAAAGAATGACCGAGTTTGCCGAAGCAAGGTTAAAGCGATTCGGAACGGTTTCACCCCAAGCAATATTATATGAAAGGAGGAGTAATGATAAAGAGGCATAACCTGATGCCTCGCCACCATTAGTCATCACTAATGGTTCATAGATTACCTGCATTACTGAAATCACTTGGAGAATAAAAAGCGTTGAAATCGTTGGCAAGATCTGCGGAATAGTAATATGCCAAATACGCTTAAAAACTCCGCACCCATCAATTCGTGCCGCTTCATATAAGGATCGGTCAATCGTTTGAAAACTCGCAAGATAGATTAAAGCGGTGGCTCCCGCGCCCTTCCAAGTCATTGAGACAACGATTAAGGGAATTGTTAAATTAGAATCCGATAAGAAATTGGATGGCCCAAAGCCCAGAAATTGAAGGAGACTATTTAACATTGAATTTTGTCCGGGATCAAATAAATATGTAAAAAGAATCGCCACCGTAAGGCCAGCTAAGACCGCCGGAAAATAGATTCCAATACGGAAAAGCGCTTTTAAATGCACCACTTCTGAAAGAAGGAGACCAATAATAAGAGGCAAAATAAAGCCAATTAATAAGGACCAACCTAAATATTTAAAGGTGTTCCCAAACGCAATTTGAAATTGACCTCCGATATCAGTGGTACTATCAAAAAGTTCGGCATAATTATCCCAACCAACAAAGTCGGCACCAACAATATTAAAAGTGCCATTGCTATTAAAAAAAGACAAGACAATATTTTGAATTAACGGAAACCACACATAGAAAAAGAAGAGGGCAAGCCCTGGTAGCATAATTAACCAACCAGCAAGATGTCTTCCTAATCGTCGTTTCATGTGTTCTTGATATTATTTGCCGTTAAGACGAGTTTCTAGTTTTCCATTCGCGTCCGTTAATAACGCCAAAGCGTTTGAATTTGGTTTAGCGAGGATTTGCGAAATACAGTTATCCAGCAGCGTATACATATATTGCGTACTATATTTATCTTCTTTGCGACGCATTTCTGGCATTAAGGCAAAATAGTCTTCGTAGTATGGCTGATGAATATTGGAGTATTTAGCGTTGATGGCCGCGACAGCGGCAGTATATTCACTATTAATCCAAGGAAGCCATGAAGGAATAATCGGAATATTCTTAGCTTGCGAAACTTTCGCTCCATCTTCTAAAGCTTTTAAAGAAACTTCACTCACAAGAGGGCTACGACCCATGTATTCAAGGAACATTAAGGCCCCCGTAACCTCCGCATCACTAGCATTATGAGCAAAAACAAAGGGAGTTCCCCCAAATAAGGCATGGCGATCTCCATATGGACCAGCTGGCATCGGTACTAAGGCAATATCATCAAGATTCATTTTGCCACTAGTAACTGCTAGTTGCACCACGTCATTACCAATGAACGCCATTCCAACACGCTCGCCTGCTAATTTAGAATACCAGTCAGAATAGACCACGCTTGATTCGTTCCCAGCATCATTACCTAATACTAAATGATCTTCACTTAGTCGTCTAATCCACTCTAGAGCCTCAACTGCTTTCGGATCAGTAAGATTCGCGTGCCACTTTCCGTCACTACCCTGTACTTGGAGATTCGCGCCGAAATTCCACGCCATATTCGAAAACTGCCAGCCTCCTTCTTCATTAGCAGAAAGAACTAGTAATCCCTTTTCTTCATGACCGCTTTGCTCGTTAATAATCTCGGCCCAACGATAAACTTCTTCAAAAGTAGTAGGATAAAATGGGGTCCCATCATCTCCTTTTATCTTTAGTTTTCCACTAGCATCAACTTCTCTTAGACCGGTTTCCGGATTAACTAAAAGTCCATGATAATCTAGCATCTGAAGGTTAAGTACCATCCCTAAACCATAGCCATCACGGGGAACGCCATAAATCTTATCATCAAACGTGAGGATGGATTTCATATCTTCATCCATATGCCGTAACCAGTCTAATTCAGTAATTTGTGCGGTAATATCACGAATATAGCCGCCAGATTTTAACATTTCTGGTTCCGTAAACCAAGTTTGGAAAATCGTTGGGAGTTCTCCGGCTTGAGCTTTCGTTACTGCTGTAATAGGATCATATTCATAGGTGCTAGGGATAATCTCATATTCAGGATGATCATTTTCAAAGGCTGCTTTCCATTCTTGAAACATTGCTACTTCACGCGTCAAGGCAGCGTCAGGCCACATTCCAAGATATATTTTTGTAATGCCACCATTACTGGGATTACATGAAACTAAAGTTGCTCCCATCAAGACCATAGTTAAGCCAATAAACTTTATTTTTCTCATAGATAACTCCTTACTATAATTATAAAATAAGTGCCTCTTATTAAAAATAAGAAAAATGAATAATATAGGTAGAGAAAACTGCTTATTGTTTTACTCCGCTTTGTGGTGCTTAATACCAATTAGTAAGCATCATTGAAGAAGAAAGTTTATAATAAAGATGTGTTTAATCATTTAAGACGACGAATTATCTTAACTATCAGTCTTCTTTCTTCGGTTTTTATCCTTATTATCTCAATTCCTTTCATTATTCTGTATCAAAACTTATATGCTGAGCGATATTATGAAACCATCCAAAGTGCCCTTAATCTTGAAAAAGAGTATACCAGCTATCAAGTGACTGCCTTCGGTAATAAGACTAGAGTTTTATCGCAGGATCCGGAACTATCAAGCGAAACGCCACGACTGGAAATAGTAAGAAGGCAGCTTGATATTTTTGCCACTTCAGATCGCCTCATTCTTGGAGTCTCATATTACCTTGCTAGTAGTGCGATCGCTAATAGTACCACTAGTGGAATTCCCACTTTAACGGAACTAAGCCAAGTTGCAGTAATTGAAGAATATCTTTCCTCTAGCAGCAGCGAGCCGCTGTTCTTTACCCGTGACACCGCGATTGCAAATGCTTTTTACAATACTGCCTATGATGAAAGTAACGGTATTATTTCTCTCATTAAAAAGATTCCCCATAATAATGCGGTGATTCTCGTTGATTTTTCGACCACCAATCTAAGAGAAGCGTTTTTCAGTCTTGAACCCAACATTTTTAGTAATTATCTAATTGAAGTTACTTCATATTCTGGAATTTCTGAGATTGATACTAGTGCCGGATTTTTGATGCACGATGATAATGAATCCATCTACACCTTAACCATTGATCGACTGAAAATTACGATTAATTTTGAACATTCTTATCTTTTAAGACAAAACGGCATTTTATTAGTCATTCTTATTTCCTCTGATATCGTTCTCATCGTTTTATCTCTCTTCATTAGTTTTGTCGCCGCAAAATACATTACCGAACCATTAAAAAGAATCAATAAAAGAATCGATGAAGAGACTATTTAGTAATCGGAAGCTTAATCATTGCTTTTGTTCCTTTTCCGCTTTCTGATGTCACATAAAGTCCATAGTTTGGTCCATATTCAAGTTGAATTCTTTCGTTCACGTTTTTAAGGCCATAGCCAGAAAGACCCGTGGTTTGAAGAAGTTTAGCATCAAAGCCGACGCCATTATCTTGAACTTCAATTTCAAATTCATCAGAATTTACAAGACTGGCCCTAATAATTAATCTTCCTCCGGTACGCTTCGGCGCTAGACCGTGCTTCACGGCATTCTCCACTAAGGGTTGGACTAACAACTTAAGCATTTTATAACCGCCAAGCGGGGGATCAATAATAATCTCATAATCAAATAAATCCGGGTATCTAATCTTTTCAATTTCCAGAAAATGCTCGACAATTTCAAGCTCTTCTTCCACTAAAATCACATTATCTCCTTTATGAAGTGAGATGCGGTAAAACTTCGATAACTCAATCACTAATTTATCAATACGTTCGTTCTTATCAATTTTTGCCATCCACGAGATCGCATCTAAAACATTGTATAAAAAATGCGGGTTAATTTGGACTTGAAGGGAGTTTAATTCTAATTTACGTTTTGCTTCAACATCAATTAAACTCTGTTCATGTAGCTTATGAATTCTTGAAATCATTTGATCATAAGAAGCTTCTAATTGAACAATCTCATTTTTGCCAGTAACTAAAGCTGGCTCGTCTTCCTTTTTTTCTTTAGTTGCGTAACGGCGTAGTTTATTTGAAAGCGTATTGATTGGCTTCATATAACTTCGAATAATAAGGCCAATAAAGAAAAGCGTAAAGCCTAGGGAAATAATGGCAATGATAATTAAAACCACTGAGAGTGTCGAAATCTCTTTTAGCACCTCGTAATATGGGATTACCGTCAGAACATTCCAAGAAATATCAAATGCCGCTTCAGTTCTTATTAATGTCGATTTAATAATATAGGACCACACCTGCTTGAATTCGGTAATAAGGGTGATATTCTGAGTCTCAAAAATGGGAAAAGAAAAGACAGTTTGATCAAAATCATCGGCAATAACGACTTGTTTTTCGGTTATTAACATCACTAAATAGTCTTGATTAATCTGTTTTAGAACTGACATAATTGATTGAGGCACAAAACGATAAAAGGCATAACCGATATAACTAGATGAATAATTGGCAAAGATTGGCTTAATAAAATATGACTTGGTTGCATCCTGAAAATATGAAAGATATTGGCCTTCTTTGGTGTCTTGAAGCATCATTCTTAAAGAGTTAATGTCTTCAGTAATGTTACTATCTAAGCTTGTATAAAAAAGATCATCAATTAGGGCATACATTTCAAGAAATTCCTCACCTAAAAGAACTGTTTTATAAAGGGAAAGAAAAGTTTCGTGAGTAGGATTATTTTCTAAACTAGCAATATTATCATCGCTAAACATCACCACATGATTATAGGTTAAATTAAAAATGACACGATTCATATAATCATCGACTTTAGCCTGATTACGATAAATATCATCAACATAATCCTCGGTGTAACGATCATAACATAAACTAATACCACTAACTAAAGAAAAGGCAATTCCAAAGAAAAGCATTGTAATGAGTATGATGTTAGTTGTAAAAATCGAGAACCTCTTAGTCATGGAGTTTACTATATTTTGAGGGAGTTATCTGGTATGCCTTCTTAAACAAGGCGGTAAAATATTTCTCATCGTTATAACCAATTTTATAGGCAACCTCGCTGATACGATACTTGCCAGTTTTAAGGAGCATCTTTGCTACTTTGAGGCGATGATTAGTTAAAATTTCAATGAAAGTTTGGTTCATTTCGCCTTTAAACATATGCATAATATATGATTCAGAGACATATAAATGATCAGCTAGATATTTGATGGTAAGGTTTTCACTATACTTAGTATGGATAATCTTTAGGGCATCGGTGAGATTTTTCGAATAAAACTGTTTTGAGTTTGAACTATCAAGAATCGAGTTTAAACTAGTCGTAACTTCATTAACGGCAATATTCCTCGCCTCTTCATAACAAGTACGAACTTCTTTAAAAGCGGTGAAAGGCTTTGAGATTCCAAACGAAAAAGTGATTTCATCGTGTGGCCATTTCTTAAAGCAAGTTTCAATTAACTGATATGCCTCCATAATGCCTCCATTAATTAAAATGGTAATGCGGTTATGGTAAACTCCATCTAAGGCTCGAAGGTTGCTTTGAGCAAGAACCTGAGAGAAGATCACTAAGAAGTCTTGTAAATAAGCCGTCATCCCTTCATCAAAATCATCAATTTTACCAATCGCAAGAACGCCACTATCAAAGAATTCAAGATTCAAGAGAGGGAAGATTGTTTTCAGCCGGTCCTCATCACCAATCTCGCCACGAATAATGCTCCGAATAACACGATTTTTATTATCTTGGAGGCCGCCACTAAAGAAATTAATGATGTTACTCTCTTTGAGTTTAGTCTCAAGTTCTTTAATTGCGGCTTCAATTGTCATCATCAATTTGTTATTTTCAATTGGTTTAAGTAAAAATGCGAATACCTGTGATTCTAAGGCTTGTTTTGCATAATCAAACTCTTGAAAACCAGAAAGAATAATTACTTTGCCAAGGAAATTTCGAGCCTTCAATTCACGTGCTAGTTCAAGACCATTCATTACTGGCATCTTCACGTCAGTTAACACTAAATCAGGCTTTAAAGTCTCAATTAAAACTAAGGCTTCTTTTCCGTCTTTAGCCGTTCCCACCACCTCAGTGTTTAAAAGGGACCAATCAATTGTTGCCCGTAGTCCTTTAAGGACTAAATCTTCATCATCGACCAAAATTATCTTATGCACAATAATAGTATACTAAAAAAATCACCGCAATATTTTCGAAATAAATCGTAATAATATTTATCGGTAAAGGAATTCTCTTTTTTGGGTATAATTTAACTTATGAGCAAATTCCGCGAAGTTTTTTTAGTGGAAACAAACGGCGTTAAAAAACGTTACTTTTTGGGTTTTGCAATTATGCTTGTTGCCGTCTTTTTAATGGTCATTTCTTTATTCACCAGCCTGATTTTAATTGATACCTTAACCGGAGATATTATCACTAATCCCGAAAAAAGTGGTCCAATTGCCATTTTCATCGCTAATCTTCTTGGTGGTCCTGAATTTCTAAGCCAAAATTACTGGGTTTTTGCCGTAGTTATTGTTATTTTAGGAATCTCACGAGCCTTAACTTTAATCGCTAGGCACACTATCTCAGGTTATGTATACACCAAGGCCGGGAAAAACATGCAACTGATGATGTTTGATCATATTGAAAACCTTCCATATCATTTTTTAAAAAAAGCTAAAAGCGGCGATATTATTCAAACCTGTACTCGTGATGAAGAAGTGCTCCGTTTCTTTATTGGAAGGCAAGTTTTTATTGTTGCATATACAATCGAAATTGTCCTCTTTTCTTTCATTCTCCTAGCGTCTGTTAGTCTTAAACTCGCGCTTATTTCCATCATTATTATTCCCGTGATTTTCATTTATTCCGTGATTCTTATTAAATACTTAAGGAAGCTCTACCGCATTGCGGATGATGCCGAAGGCGAATTAACAGCCAAAATTGAAGAAAATCTTGCTTCAATTCGTTTAGTTAAAGCCTATAATAATGAGCAATTTGAAATTAAAGAATTTGATCGCAAAAATAATGACTACCGTCAGAAAATGGAGCGATGGCATTTTCTCCAAGCTTTTTACTTTTCTAGTTCTGATATTCTTGTGTTTGCACAAATTGTCTTATCCACACTTTTTGCGATTTATCTTGGAATTGAAGGCGAGATTGGGATCGGCGCGATCGCTCTATCATTCACCTTCGTGAACCAAATTGTATGGCCAGTTCGTGATGTCAGTAACATTCTCGCTAACTATGCTCGGGCGAAAGCATCGCTAGACCGCATCAACATTCTTATGAAACAACCAAAAGAGGACACCGATACTGGCGTGACGCCAGAAATTAAGGGTGAGATTGAGTTCATTGATACTCATTTTAAATATGATGATGCAACTGAAACTTTTCTTCAAGGGATCTCTTTTAGGATTAAGCCAGGGGAAACCATAGCGATCATGGGAAAAACTGGCAGTGGCAAATCAACTCTTGCGAACCTTTTAACAAGACTCTATGATCCTAGTTCGGGAAAAATCCTCATTGATGGCGTCGATATTACCACCATCCAAAAGAATTGGCTACGAAAACGAGTTTCAATCGTCCTTCAAGAACCGTTTTTGTTTTCAAAAACTATTTATAATAACCTCATCATCGCGCAATCAAAAGACATCTCGCCTTTTTTAATCCACGAGGCTACTGATATCGCCGCCATTCATCAATCAATTCTCACCTTTAAAGATGGTTACAATACCGTAGTCGGCGAGAAAGGTTCTACTCTCTCAGGAGGTCAAAAACAACGTCTTGCCATTGCAAGAACCATTTTAAACGAAGCTCCGATTATGATCTTTGATGATTCTTTAAGTGCAGTCGATACTGAGACTGATCTTAAAATTCGTGCCGCTTTAAAAACAAAGAAACGCAAGGCAACTACTTTAATCATTACGCACCGTATCGCGACCGCGAAGGACGCTGATAAGATTATTATTATTGATAAGGGTCGAATTTCTGATATTGGAACCCACGCGGAACTAATTGAGAAAGAAGGCCTATATAAGACTTTATATGATATTCAAACGAGGTTATTTTAATGGATCAAGAGCTAGAAGAAGAACTGATTAGTAAAAAATTCCAGGGCAAGACTTGGTCTCATATTTTAGGTTATGCTCTCAAAAAATGGTGGGTCCTTTTAATTATCGTATGTGGAATGATTCTCGTCTCTTTTCATGACGCGGCTCTCATTCCTTTAATGAACTTAGCCAGCATTGAATCAATTGGAACCATGGGTGGAAAGCCTCTTAATGAATTCTTAATTAGTCCCAACATCTATGGGATTGTCTTTACCACTAATTTCTTTGGCTTTTGCATGATTCTATTTCTGGGAATCATCACTCGAGCCGTTGCTATTTTTGTGGTGTTTTATTTTACAAATTATATGGAAAGACATATCTTGATGAGTTTAAGACATGACAGCTTTAAAAAAGTTCAGGAGTTATCTTTTTCATACTTTGATAAAACCCCTAGTGGCTGGATTATTGCTAGATTACAAAATGATACTGCAAAACTCGGTGATATTTTATCTTGGGGTCTTTTAAGAGTCTTTTGGATCTTGGTAGATTTAATCTTCACCCTAATTACCGTCTTCTTAGTTGATTGGAAAATCGCACTGGTTATCATTGCCACTACACCACTTCTAATTGTCATTTGTCCTATCTTCCAATTTGCCCTCCTAAAACTCAATCGTATCGCACGAAACTCTTATTCGAACTTCGTAAAATGGTTAGCTGAATGTATTGCTGGGAGCAAAACCATCAAGACCTTGGCGATTGAAAAAGAAATTTTTAAAGAGGCAAACGAAGTTACGGAAAACATCCGTACTAAGTATTATAAGGCAATGTTTGTCCAAGCATTCTTCCGTCCTTCAATTCAAACGATCTCTGCTCTTGGTACCGCTGCAGTAATTCTTATTGGCATTTATGTCCTGCGTCTTGATACCGCTACCGCAACCTCAATCCCAATTCTTACCTTAGCACTAAGTTTTATTGCCAAGATTTATGATCCCATTCAGGAGTTTGCTGAAGTTTATGCCGAGTTTATTGCCTGTCAGGCCTCGGCTGAAAAGATTATTAATTTATTACGTGCTCCTGTAGCCATCCAAGATCGCAAAGATGTTATTGAGAAGTATGGTGATAATTTCCATCCTAAATTAGAGAACTATGAAGAAATAGAGGGCGATATTGAATTTCAGGATGTTTCGTTTTCCTATAATGAAAACATTGAAATCATCCATAATCTCACTTTAAAAATTGCCAAAGGCACAACAATTGGTTTAGTAGGAGAAACCGGTAGCGGCAAAACCACTACCGTAAATCTGCTTTGTCGTTTCTATGAACCAACGAGTGGTTCGATTCTTATTGATGGAGTGGAATATCGCGATCGTTCTTTAAATTGGCTCCGTAGTCAGATCGGTTATGTACAACAAAACCCCTTTATCTTTAATGGTGATTTCTTTTCCAACATTAGATATGGGAAACTTGATGCCACTGATGAAGAAATCATTGAAGCTAGTAAAACAGTCAATCTTCATGAATATGTTATGTCACTTCCTGATGGATATAAAACTCACCTAGAAGATCAAGGAAATCAATTATCACTAGGTCAAAAACAATTAATCTCCTTTGCAAGAGCGATCATCAGAAATCCAAAAATATTCATTCTAGACGAAGCTACTAGCAATATTGATACCGTAACTGAACTTGGGATTCAAAAGTCCATCAAAGAGATCTTAAAGTCGCGAACCTCGATTGTCATTGCGCATCGTCTTTCAACAATTGTTGATGTTGATAAAATTGTAGTCTTTAAAGATGGGAAAATCATTGAACAAGGCGATCACCGCACTTTGATTAATCTAAAGCAAACCTATTACAATCTTTATATGAATCAATTTAAAGAACTGAGTGCAGACGAACAAATCGAAACATATGAAACTCAACTAAAAGATAAACTGGTATAGCACAGGACAAGGTTTATCATTAAGTGAGTTATGGACTGTTAACGCTTTTCAAAACAATTTTAGATTGGTAAAAAAGACATTTTATCATTGGTATTGACATCTATTATACTAAGAATATCACTTGTTAAATTAATAGAAAAGACGGTAGAGACTTTACTCCACCGCCTTTAGTTAGTGACTAAAACTTAGATATTACTTAGAAAAGTCATAATATGGAGAAAAATATGTATCAAGAAAGAGTCCCCAGTCTTTTGAAAGCTCAAGGACTGCTTCTTCACCATCATAGCTAATATAAAATCCTAAAAACACCAGGGTATTAATAGTATCTTTATATGAAAACATAGTGAAATGATAAGGAAATTCTGTGTTTATGCCATTTTCATAATGCTCGTAACGCTTTGCAAGGGCTAAGTTCTCCATAAACTGATAGT
>JAISVG010000093.1 GCA_031271635.1 Erysipelotrichaceae bacterium | reverse complement strand
GAGCTAAATGCCCATATCCTTTTAATGTTACCTTAAAATTATTTTTTTGTATAGTAAATTGTTACTTTTTTCTTTGGTAGCGAATGATTTGATATTCGATTCCTTGTTCAATCCCAGTTTCGAGGATGGTAGTAGTAAAATCCTCGGGGTTAAAAGCGGGAAAGTATGTGTCAACCTGAGTGGTGGTAGCGTTGATTCTAGTTAAGAGCATTTCATCTACTAGCGGCATAAAAAGATGATAAATTGAAGCTCCACCACAAATATAGATTTCATCATTAAGGGTTTTTAAATATTTTAGTAAGTTATCAAAACTCGTAAAGACCTTAGCATCATTAAGACTGATTGCTTCAAATGAGAGCACGATGTTCTCACGGTGCGGGAGGGCTTTTCCAATTGAACGATAAGTATTTAAGCCCATCACAACCGTGTGCCCACGAGTAGTTTGTTTAAAGAAAGTCATATCGCCTTTTAAAGACCAAATGAGAGCATTTTGAAAACCGAGTTCCGCGTTTTTTCCGATTGCAGCAATACTGATTAGTTTTCTCATTAGACACTTACCGGCATTTTAATTTTGCCAAGATTTATATAATTAGCGACTTGAATATCACGGCAGTCAATCGAATTATCAAATTTAAAGAAGTCCGTTACTCGTTTGTTAATTACTAATTTAGCCTTTTCTTTAATGTCCATTGTTTGATATCTTGCGATTTGTTCTTTAATGCCATCAATTTGATTAACATAAAGATGAGCGTCTTTAATAACCCACTCAAGGGTGCCTACTTTGAGTTTAGTGACATGCGCGATTAAGGAGAGTAAAGTCGCATATTGAGTCACATTAAAGGGAAGACCTAGGGCCACGTCGCAAGATCTTTGAGTCACAATAAGATTCAACTTCCCATCAGTAATATCCCACATTGTTAAAAAGACACAGGGCGGCAGGACTCCGGTTGCAAGTTCACTTTCTTGCCATAAAGACATCACTAAACGACGATTACTCGAGTCTTGCTTGATGTTATCAATAAGACGTTTAGTAAGTTGATATTTCTGGACTATCGCGCCATAAGCAGTTCCAATGGTATAAGCGAGATCTTGACCAAAATACTTCCCTTGGTAATAACCTTTCTCATCAATCATCCATTCGTTCCAAATCTTAATGTTTCGTTCTTGAAGCCATCTTACGTCATTTGATGCGACTTGATAAATCCATAAGATTTCTAAGATGGCTGCCTTCCAAGCAACATATTTAGAGTTTAAGATGGGGAATTCTTTTCTCACATCAAAGTGAAAAGTGGCGAAAGGAATCTTAATCGTATCGGTTCCAGTGCGGTTCTTCGTGCGGACGCCTTTTTTAAGAATAGTTTCACAGAGTTTGAGGTATTGCTTATCGAAATTTGACATACTTTAATTCTATCTTATATTTCATCAAGCAGTGACAAATAGTCTTCAAAAAAACTCTCAAGAAGCATTCGCGAAATTTACCACGATGAAACCAAAGTATTTATGATAAAATTACCTTATGGTGAAAGTGCAAATAGCGGGAATCAAAACCGCTAAGGAGGCAATTCAATGCGCGAGGCTCGGCGTTGATGCAATCGGCTTATTAGTTGGTCAAAAACATTTCAGTGATGATTTTATTTCGATAAATACCGCACAAGAGATTATTAGGGCATTGCCGCCTTTTGTTGACGCAGTAGTAATTACCCATTTAGAGGACGTAAGCGAAATTATTGCGCTTTTAGATCAAGTACAACCTGATGCCATTCAACTTCATTCTTACATTAAAGATGAAGCAGTTAAAACCATTAAAAAACGTTTTCCCTTGATTAAAATTATTCGTCTCATTCACGTTGGTAACGGGGGACAAATTCTTAATAATCTTGATGAACTTAAAATTGCCGATGCCTATATTACCGATTCTTTAAATACACTAACAAATCAGTTTGGTGGTACTGGCTTAGAACATGATTATACGGTGGATGCTAAACTAAGAAAAGAATTAAAAAAACCACTTATTCTAGCAGGAGGATTAACGGTTAAAAATGTGAAGGCACTTACTAAGCTAGTAAAACCTTACGCGGTTGATTCTAATACAGGAACGAAAGGGACTAACGGCTTTCGTGACTTAAAGCTCGTGAAGAAATTCACAAAGGAGGCGAAGAAAGCTTAATGGATTTGGTACTTGATATTGGAAATACAGCCCTTAAAATCATTAAAGTCATTAATAGTACGGGAGTTGATTTTAAAAGATATTCATTACACGACTTCGAGACTTTTAAAACATATTTTGCGGATATTCCTGATCTTGACGCAGTTTATATTGGATCAGTTAATCAAGAGTATTTTGACAAGGTTACCCGTTTTTTTATCGAAAAATCGATTCAATATCATACTTTAAATGAGTTTCATCGTCATGAAATCGAGTATGATGAAGAGATTAATAAAGATGAGGTTGGTTTTGATTTAATTGCCGATGTTAAAGCAGCAAGATCGAAGTTTGAAACCGCGATTTTAGTGATTGATGCCGGCACAATTACCAAATTTTTGTTGATTGATGAAGGCGGTATTTACCGTGGAGCCTCATTTCTTTTAGGCATTAAAGAGCAAATACAAATTATTCAGGCAAAACTGCCGCATTTATTTAAGCAAGGATTAAACATTCATGAGAATTTTGAACTAGCAGCAAAGAACACTAATGACTGCTTTGTTTCAGGCATCTTTGGACCGGTTGCCGGCATGACCGCGCTTCTTTATGGTAATTACTGTCTTGATTATCGCAAGACCCCGAAGGTGATTATTACGGGCGGAAATGGCGAAATGATTTACCAGTTCTTGACCAAGAACTTAACTGATTTTGGTGATATCATTACTTATGATGAATTTTTAACCTTAAAGGGAATTTATTTTTGTTTTAAAGGAGAGAAGAAATTTGACGCTTGATTTTGAGACTTTAGCAAAAGAATACTATGATGCCGCGAAAGCTTTCTTAAAGGAATTAATAGCAGTCCCATCGGTATATGATAATAGTACCGTCAGTGAAGAACATCCTTATGGCATTAGTGTTTCTTCAGCTTTAAAATTAATAAATGAAAAAGCAGCGACTTTAGGGCTTAAAACTGCCTTATTTAAAAACCGCGTGGTTGAAATTCGAAGTGGAGCCAAGACGGATAATTTAATTACTGTCGCCGCGCATGTCGATGTCGTACCAGCAACCAAGGGCTGGACCTTTGACCCTTTTACGCTGACTGAAAAACATGATTTTTTTTATGGGCGGGGTATTACCGATGATAAAGGACCTTTAGTTGCGGCTCTCTTTGCACTTAAACTCCTGCAAGACCATCATTTAGTTAATGATTATCTTGTTAATCTAGTTATTGGTGGTGATGAGGAACGGGGCTCAAGTTGTCTTAAGTATTACTACCATGAGTTACAAAAGCCTTATCCGAAATACGGCTTTACTCCAGATGCAGATTTTCCTTTAATATATGCAGAAAAAGGTGCGATTGGCTTTAAATTAAATCTAAAAACAAAGCGGACTCCAATTGCAAAAATTCATGGCGGTCAAGCTAGCAATATGGTGATTGATGAATGTCATCTTGAGTATAAAAAGCCGATGGGCGATTACTATGATATTACCTATTTAAAAGAACGAAAGCTTAAGTTTACTTACGAACATAATCATATTAAAATCATTGGCAAACCCGCACACGCGATGGAGCCAGATAAAGGGATTAATGCTGGCCTATATGCCCTCGAACTCTTAGCTTTATATGATAAAAAAGTTGCTATTCTAGTTGAACTGGTAAAAGATCTTAATGGTCGGGGACTTAATTTATATCGCTTTGGACCTCACCTCAAAGCGAGCACCCTTGCGCTTTGTCTTCTAAAATATGAAAAGAATCAATTAGAACTCTGGTTTGATTATCGTTATCCTGAGGGCATGAGTTTGTCGCAGTTTCATAACTGCATTAATATTGCTTTAACTAAAATCAAACCAAAGATAACGGTTTTTAAAACTCACGAATTATTGTTTTTTGATTTAAACTCCAAACTTGTAACAACACTGAATCAGGTCTATCAAACCACTTTTAAAGATCAAAGCCGCACCCCACTTACAAGTGGCGGCGGAACTTATGCCAAAGAGAGTAAAAATATGGTGGCTTTTGGACCGATGTTTGAAGATGAAGATGATCATATTCACGGCAATGACGAAAGAATGAAAGTAACCAAGTTTTATCAGTTAATTAGTGTTTATGCGAAGGCGATTTACGAGTTAGGACAATTAGATGCGAGTCAGATACAGTCAGAGTAAGGTCCAACTTTTAAAGAACGCTAAAGACATTGTCGTCGCGCCAGATGACTTATTAATTACTGGTGATACTTTTCTTGAAATTGGAACGGGGAAAGGCGCGTTTATTACTACGATGGCAGAACGCTTTCCGAAAGTGAATTTTATTGGCTTTGAAAAAAATGCGACTGTCTTAGGTTTTGCACTTGAAAAAGTTCAAGCTAAGAAACTCACTAACGTGAAACTAGTCAATGCTGATTTTTTTGCGTTTGAGACTCTATCTTTAGAAGAAAAGGTTAACGGTATTTTTCTTAATTTTCCTGATCCATGGCCGAAACAAAAACATGAAAAGAGACGGCTTTTAAGTCTTAGAGCCCTCAGTAAATTCCATCATATTTTAAAACTTGGCGGTTTGGTGTTCTTTAAGACGGATAATGCTTCTTTGTTTGAGTTTGCTAAAGAGACTTTCGCAGCATCTAGTTTTAACCCCGTAACAATTGATGAAGATTATCAGTTACAAACGACGATTGATGCTGAAACTGAGTATGAACATGCTTTTCGATTAAAAGGAGTTAAAATAAGAAGAGGAGTGTTTATTAAGGTATGAAACAATTAGATCTAAAACTACTAAAACAACTAACTCAACTTGATGCCGTTTCTTCTTTTGAAAATCATCTAGCGAAGTTTTTAATTACTGAATATCAAAAGTATCATGTCACGATCAAGAAGGACAACTTGGGAAATCTTTTTGCTTATAAATATTCACTTAATCCGCAGGCAAAGACAATCATGATTGCCTCTCATATGGATGAAGTAGGCTTTATGGTGGTGAGCATTGATCAAGGCGGTTTTATCCATGTAAAAGATCTTGGAAGTCATAATCTTAGTAGTCTTCCTGGTACTTTAGTCCGGATGACCTTAAAAAATCAAAAGGTGCTTCATGGTACAATTTTAGCACCGGCACCACACTTAAAAAGCGGTCCTGCTAATGAACCAAAAATTGGTGACTTCCAGTTTGATTTTGGGTTTACCTCAAAAGAAGACGCTATAAAAAACGGAGTGACTATGGGTTTAATGCTTACTTATGATGCCCCGTTTCAAGTCCTTAATCAACACCGGATTATCTCTAAAGCCATCGATGATCGTTATGGGGTGTTTATGGGTTTAGAACTTTTAAAGACAGTCGATAAACAAGACTTACCTTATCATTTAGTCATTGTTAATACCGTGGAAGAAGAGGTTGGAGCAAGGGGCGCGATTACCGCGACTCATTTTGTTAAACCTGATTTAGCAATTGTCCTTGATGCTTCACCGACAAGAGACCATCTCCTTGATGAATTAGAAATGGGCCATTTAGGAAAAGGCCCCCTAGTCCGTTTCTTAGATCCAAAACAAATCCTTAATAAACGTTTAATGGATCTTCAAATTAGAGCTTGCACCTTAGCAAAAGTACCATTTCAATTCTATCAATCAATGGGAGGAACTGATGCAAGTGAGATTCAAAAAGTCTATCAAGGCGTCCCGGTCTTAGTCCATGGCCTTCCAGCCAGATCCCTACACTCGGCGACATCAGTTTATGATATTAATGATTTAGAAGCCGCCAAGAAATCCTTATTAATGTTACTAAAAATTGTTTTGGAGTATTTTGAAGATGAAGAGATTTGATTTAACAAGGTTTTACTTTGATCCTAAGGCTGATATTAAAAAATATGCGGCAAATTATTTTTTAAAGAGTCAAGCAATTGTTGCTAAGCATCTTCCAGGCAATATTGTGACGATGCAGTTTTTTCAAAGAGCCAATAATGCGATGCTTTGCGGGATTGATGAAGTTTTATCGCTTATTAAAACTTATGCGATTAAGCCCTTAGAACTAGAGATTTATGCCCTTCATGATGGTGACATTATTAAGAATCAAGAACCAGTCTTACTAATTAAGGGAAAATATGAAAACTTTGGTTTTTTAGAAAGCATTATTGATGGGATTTTGTCACGCCGGACTGCGGTCGCGACAAATACGCGTCGTATTTTACGAGCCGCTGCCCCGATTCCTGTCTTTTCGATGGCCGATCGACAAGATGACCCCCTAACACAAAGGGGCGATGGTTATGCGAGTTATGTGGCAGGAATTAGGAAATTTTCTACTGATGAACAAGGAGCCTTAATGGGTATTAAAGGAATGGGAACGATGCCTCATGCCTTAATTCAAGTCTGTGGTGGCGATGTCATCAAAGCAGCAAAACTTTATCACGAAACTTATCCAAAGGAAGCTGTTACCGCTTTAGTAGACTATCATAATGATGTTATTAACGATACTTTATCCCTCGCGAGAGCCTTAAAAGGGCATTTAGGGGCGGTTCGAATTGATACTTCTATCTCTTTAATTGATGCTTATTTTGAGAGGATTAATGAGGTGAAACCGGAAAACTACGGGGTCTCTCCGAAGCTAATTAAAGCCTTAAGAAGCGTGCTTGATGAGGCTGGTTTTTTAGAGGTTAAAATTATTGTTTCAAGTGGTTTTTCGCCGACGAAGATCCGTCAGTTTAAAAAACTTGGAGTTCCGGTAGATTTATACGGAGTAGGAAGCTACATTATTAAGAATAGTACCTCTAGTTTTACTGGTGATTTAGTGATGTTAAATGGAAGAAATGAGGCGAAAGTCGGTCGTAAATTAATGCCAAACAAACGTTTAGTTCGGGTAAATTTAAACGATTAAAATTTTTGTGAAAACTTTCTTGCAATATGAAAATAATTTTCATATAATGTTCTTATGAAGAAACAACGCGTTACGATTAGGGATGTTGCGAAACTGGCGAATGTTTCTTTAGCGACGGTTTCACGGGCCATCAATACTCCAGAACTTGTTAACGATGAGACTTTAAAAGTGATTAATAAGGCTATTGAAAAACTAGGTTTTTCCTTTGGGGTTCTTACGAAAGTCGAGAATACGAAAAAAAATCTTAGCGTTAAAGTCGTTTATGGTCATTTAAAAGACGAGTACCATTTTGACTTCATTAGTGCGCTTGTGAATACTCTTACACCACACAAGATTAGTGTGGCCCTCCAGGTAATCCACCCAAGTGATGACATTGTTTCATTTAAGGAGAGCAATCTAGAGCACGCGGATCTTTTAATTCTTCTTTGTGCTACATTATCACTTAAGAATATTGAAAACCTTAAGACTTTAAAAATGCCGCTTTATTTTATTGCCAATCGTGAACCATTTAACATCAATAATGTTCAGTTTATTTTAGATGTTAAATCGATTCTCATGACCGTCCTTGAAAAGAATGATTATAAGAATATTTATTATGTAAAATCGAGCGAGGATTACCTTGATGTCTCAGTAAGCGAGATTCTTAAGAATCATCAAAACCGACGTCATGGAGTTTTAGAGCAGATTTCACTTGGAAACGACTATATTTCTAATTATGCTTTTCTTGGGGAATATATTCCAACCCATGAAGCAGGATTATATATTACTTTTAGTCCGATGCAAGCCCATGCGGTTTTAAGAGTTATTAATGAAAATAATCTCCGTCTGGTTCAAGATTATGGTTTATTAAGTCTTGTGTCGAGTGATTTATTAAGAACAACAACGCCGGCGATTTCGGTGTTAAATGTTGATTATAAGGCTTTAGGAAATAAAGTGGGGCGACGTATTATTGAGACAATGGTTTTTCATCACCCATCCTCAAATATTAATAATTTAGATGTATACTATATCAAGCGTGGGACTTCAAAATAGGAGAGACAATGGACATTATTCAAGAATTAAAACTACGAGGTATCTTAAAGGATTGTTCAAATGAAACAAAGATAAAACAACAATTAAAGGAGGGGACTACGATTTATTGTTGCTTTGATCCTTCATTTCATAGTCTTCATATGGGGAATTATCTTTTAATTAGTCTTTTATCAAGACTGCAAAAAAGAGGACAGAGAATTGTTGTTTTATGTGGTGGGGCGACTGGTATGATTGGTGATCCAAGCGGCAAATCAAAGGAACGATCGCTCCTTAATGAAACAACTCTAAAGAAGAATATTGCCGCGATTACAAAACAGTTATCACGTTTTATTAATCTTGATCATCAAAATGCCGTGATGGTTAATAATTATGATTGGATTGGAAAAATCTCTTTTCTTGAGTTTTTAAGAGACTATGGGAAACATTTCTCGGTGAATTATCTTTTGGCTAAGGATGTGATTAAAAGTCGTCTTGAAGGCGGTATCTCTTATACGGAATTCTCTTATTCTTTAATTCAGGCAACCGATTTCTTACATCTTTATGAAACGATGGGCGTTAAGATGCAAGTTGGTGGTTCAGACCAGTGGGGTAATATGACCGCGGGCCTTGAACTCATCCGTAAAGTGAAGGGCGAAGAAGCTCCGTGCGAGGTTTTCACCGCTAATCTAATTATGAATTCTAGCGGGCAAAAATTTGGAAAAAGCGAAGCTGGAGCCTTATTTCTTGATGAGGAATTAACTTCGCCATATCAACTTTATCAGTATTTTATTAATGTTGATGATGCTGATGCGATTCGTTATTTAAAGCTTTTCACTTTTTTAAGTCTTGATGAAATTGAAAAGATTGAAAAGAATCATGTTGTTAACTTAGGTGAGAGACTGGCTCAAAAACTCTTAGCTAAAGAAATCGTGAGTGATGTCCACGGAACTAAAGCGTATGAAAACGCTTTAAAGTTGAGTCGGGTTCTTTTTGAAGGCGATCCGACTACCGTAAGCGAAAGAGAACTGCAAGATTTATTTAATAGTAACATCACTATGATATCATCAATTACCGATGTATTTAGTCTTCTTGTTACGGCTAAAATTACAAGTAGTAACCGTGAAACAAGGGAGTTTATTCAGGCTGGGGCCCTCAGAATCAATAATCATTTAGTTACCGCTGATACTAAACTTGAAGCGATCCCACTTTTATTCAATAAGTACTATTTTGTTAAAAAAGGTAAAAAGAACAATTTTTTAATAAAAATAAACTAATATAATATTAGTATGAATATCTTGATGTTTCTTACTCCGAAGGATAAAACCAAATACCTTCTCTTATCAATGAGCCTACGACAGGCATTAGAAACCATTCATAATAGCGGTTATACTTCGCTACCGATTATTAATGAAGCTGGCGAATATATTAATTCTATTTCTGAGGGAGACTTTCTAAGATATATCAAAAACCATGAAGAGTTTAAACTAAGTGAAGCTGAAAACATTCCTCTAAGGGGAGTACCAATTAAAAAGGAGATTAAGCCGATTGATATTTACCGTAATATGATTGAATTAATTGATGTTGCGGTAACTCAGAACTTCGTTCCAGTGATTGATGATTTAAAACGTTTTATTGGAATCATTACGAGGAAAGCCATTCTTAATTATTTTAAACTTAAAGCTTCAAGCTAAGAGTTGTGATTGAAAGAAAAGACAACAGGATTGACCCTCTATCACCAAAACTGTTTAAAAAACTTTACTATTAATGATTTTGCCGTTTTTATAATCATTTTTCGTGTTTATTTTCTCGTCTAATTGTCTTGTCGTTTTATCTTATCATTAGTATTAACGACAGATTATGCGGTATTATCCTACAAATTGCCTAATGAAATGCCTACAAATCACCGAATTGAGTCGCTTGTATAATTCTTTAGCGATGGATAGCGATGGTGTGCGCGTTGCTTTGATCGACTGCTAAAAGCTTAGAAAAACCGAAGAACAAACAATTTGTCACGCTAAACCATATATATAAATATCATTGGATGGAAATGTTTTGTTTAGGTGCCATGCTTATTAACTGAAATGTATCTCTTTTATAAAAAAAGACTGCTAAGAGTTTGTTTCCTAACAGTCTTTTTGTAAGTGTTTTGATTACAGTAAACGGTTGTAGTATTCGATGATCTGATGTTCATCAATTTCTTGATTAAGTTCGTTTCTTTCTGGAAGGCGGCTTAAGGAACCTTTCATAGCGTCACGATCAACACTAACATAAGCCACTGTACCATGTGATGTGGCTAGGGAATCGGTGATGACTTTTAAACCATGTGAAGTAGCTTTAATACTAATCTCATCATTAACTTTTACTAGGTAACTAGGAATGTCTACTTTTTTACCATTTACTAAGATGTGACCATGAGCCACAAGTTGTCTTGCGGCGGCTCGAGTTGGGGCAAATAAGAGACGATAGACGACATTATCAAGTCGTGATTCAAGAATTCTTAAAAACTCTAAACCAGTTACGCCCTTAGCCTTTTGAGCGATTCCAAAGAGACGACGGAATTGTCTTTCAGAAACATTATAAAGAAAACGTAGTTTTTGCTTTTCTTGGAGTTGTTTTCCGTATCCGGAAAGAACTTTACGACGTGGTTTAATGCCTTTAGCCCGTTCGGTGGCCTTTTTGATGTCGGCTTTTTTGAATTCCTTACGGTTTTCAAGTAAAGAGAAATCGAGCCGGCGCGATTTCTTCCATTTGATTTGATCTTTCATGTTTCTCCTTTTAGCGCGAGGAGCCTGTAGTTTCTTGAGTGGTTATTAATTCTTAGATAATTTCACCATTAAGCTCTGGTTACTTTTTAATCGCCCAATTGGCTTTAATAACGCTTTTCAATAATTACCCGCTTAAATGCGCTTTTTTATATTAATATAAAAAGATAGTTTTGTCAATTATAAACTCTTGAATCGAGCGTTTTTATACCGACATGATTTCTTTTTCTTTTTCTTGAGTGAGGTTATCAATATCCTTCATGAGACTATCAACTGCCTTTTGAATATCTTCAAGGATTACTTTTTCAAGATTCTCGCTGATGGTTTCGTCGCTTTTAATCAGGTCAATATAGTCGCGTCTTAGGTTACGAATTGCGACCTTACTATCTTCACTATAACGCTTTGCGGTTTTTACTAATTCGCGTCTTCTTTCTTCGTTTAAGGCTGGAATTGCAAGGCGAATTGTATTTGAATCAACAATCGGATTAATGCCGATATCGCTGGCATTAATGGCAGCAACAATGGTCTTTACATCCTGAGCGTCGTATGGTTTAATGACGAGCATTCTCGGTTCAGGAGCGTTAATCGAACAAATGTCTTTAATGGGCATTTTATCGCCATAATAATCACATTCAACCCGATCTAAAATCGCGGCATTCGCACGTCCAGTTCTAATGGTAGCAAAATTTGATTTTAGAACCTCAATGGTTCGTTTGCCTTTTTCTTTTAATTCTAATGCAATATCATCCATAATTACTCCTTTCTAATAACGGTGCCAATCTTTTCACCACAGATAATGCGGTTAAAGTTCTCAATATCATTCATGTTAAAGATATGCATGGTAATATTGGAATTAACTAAGAGTGAAATTGCGGTTAAATCCATTACTTCAAGCTGTTTTTCAAGAATTTCACGATATGAGGTAGTGGCAATGAGGGTCGCGTCTTTAGATTTATTAGGATCGCATGTATACGCGCCGTCAACACCGTTTTTCCCGACGAGAATAGCTTCGGCTTCGATTTCCATCGCGCGAAGACTCGCGGTCGTATCAGTGGTAAAATAGGGGTTTCCAGTACCACCAGCAAAGATGACGATTCTTCCTTCCTCTAAGTGATGAATGGCCTTACGTCTAATGTATGGTTCAGCGACCGCACGAATTTCAACGGATGACATGACTCTTGATGAAAGTCCTAGTTTCTGGAGGGCGGATTGAAGGGCTAAAGCATTAATTAGGGTTGAGATCATTCCCATATAATCTCCAGTTGCCTGATCAATGTTAATAGCTCGAGAGAGTTTACCGCGCCAAATGTTTCCTGCTCCAACGACAAGTGAAACCTCAAGACCCTGATGATGGTAGTCATTAATAATTCGGGCCATATCAACAAGTTTCTCGTGAGATAGGATTAATTCATTTTTATCATCTTTAAGGGCTTCGCCGCTGATTTTGATGAGTACGCGTTTATATTTCATGTTTTTACCTCTTAATAAGATTCTATCATACTTTAGATAAAAATGAGGCAGGTTTCCCTGCCTCTAATTTAATTAATCTAATTGATATTTTTTGCGGAAGACACGTCGTTGTTCATCGGCAATTGGTCGTGATTCACTAATCCAATCAATATCTAAGACTTCACCTTGAGGAACAAGGTCGGTGTCCATGACATTAGCAATCAACTCTTTAGCGCGTTTTATTGATAATTTAGATTTAACTTTAAAGACAAGGGGAATGTCTTTATAAAGTTTCTTATTGCCAGCATCACCAACAGGAATGGTGCTTTCATCATAATCATCGGGACTAAGTGCCATGTATAGTTTTAAGGCCTTACCGGCAACAACAATCTTAACGTAGGCTTTGGTATGGGCTCTAAAGGTATCGCCAGACTTTGAAATTCGTGATTTAATTCCATCATAACTAAGAATTTCGTTTTTGATTTCGGTATAGATATCTTGGAGACGTCGGTCGGAAAGATCATATAAACGAACTAAGAACGGAACTCGCATGATGACTGCATGTGGCGCGGCGGCCGTTTCAACTACTTCAGTTACAACTTCTTCTTCCTCAACATCAGTATTATTAACGGTGGTGCCATAATGTTTCACTAAACTATCTTCATTCGTTTTAGTTGTCGTGGTAGTAGTGACTGTGGTTTCATCAGTGCTAGAACACTGTCCATCGCGACATTTACAATCGGGAACGGTACAGACATGGCATAAACAGCCAGTGTCGCTCTCGATTTTCTTTTCTTCTTCGACTGGTTCATCAATGAAGACATGGATGGTTAAGAAGGCCATTGAAATGATGATGATGGCTAAGAGTATTAATTGCATGATACGAAGCACTTGGTCACCAGAACCTGCAATATCAAGTCCAATCATTTCATAATTGACTAAGGCAATAAGGACAAAGAGGAATACTAAGATATAAAGTGGAATTAATTTCCAAGTATGGGTCTTGCCTTTTACTAAAGAAATGATCCATAGTACAAGTAAGATAATTCCTAAAACAAGAACTCCAATAATTATGATGTCCCAAACAATGTGCATTTCAGCGCCAAATTGACCAACATTAGTACGACCACCAAAGTCAAATACTAATGGAATTTGTGCAAAGAAATGAGAGATATGGGAAATGCTGTCATAAACGTGTGGTACAAGAACATTTGGTTGATAACTAGTGTGAGTCGCAACTAAGGCTATTCCCAAAATTACGTAAATTAAGACTAGGATGATGGTGATGATTCCGCTACCAAATACTTTGGAGCCATGTTTAGTTTTTTCGCTTTTCATAAAAACCCCCTAACTAAGTATTATTTTAAGGAATAAATATAAAATTGCAACATTTTTAATAAATATACGTGTTTTTTCTAGGGGTATCAGGCGTTTTAAAGCCTTTTTGGGGTTTTTTGCTTTAAAAGAAATTTGATTTTGCTTTTTCTTGCAATTCCCGCTTCTTTCGTTTTCTTGTTGATTAGTTCCTAGAATTCCTCGTTTAGGATTTTAAGGTCGTAAATTGTCTTAAGGTCAAGCTTGGTTTTTGCGATGGTGATTGTCTTTTGAGGAATTGAGATTTCGCTAATGACGCCATGGATTTTAACATAATCATTTTGGTCATAATAAATCACCGTCACTAAAAGACCGGGCCTTAATTTTTGAAATGTTTCTTGAAGAAGACTTACATAGTCTTCAGCCAGTTCAATTTGGGGTGAAACAATACGTTCCCGTTCCTTGAGGGCTTGGCGAAAGCCTCGTAACGAATCAAAAGGTAAAAAAATCTTTGCCCGATCTAATTTATTATTTGGCATTATGACCTCCGATTAGTTTATTACGTGCTTTTTGTGTTCCTTTTTGATGGCCGCTGATGCCGCGGGTGATGACATTCTTTCCGTAACGTAGCTTAATATCGTTAATTGCCCTTTCTACTTGTCGTTCTTTATCGACAGCTTCGTAATCAGAGAAAATATCAAGAGTTTCTTTTGCTTCATCTTGGAGTGCTCCTAAATTAACCATGATTTGTTTGATTTGGTACTCTTTATTAGTGGTTCTTTCATAGAGTTCAATGAAAGCTTGATTTAGTAAAGAAAAAACATTGGTTTGATTATCAAGTTTCATGGAGCCTCCAGTCCATTTGATTTCATTTTTAAAATAGCCAATTCCTAGACCAATGACCCCGGCTACTAAATGTTTATCGACTAATTCTAATGAGAGCAGATCAACCATTTCGGAAATGATTAGTTTCGCGGCTTCATATGAATAAGGTTCAAAAAGAATTTGTCCGTTAGAAATGCTTTTTTCTTGCGATTTATAATGTTTAATCTCGCTCATGGTGGTTGGTTCTTTACCCCAGGCATGATCAAGTAAGATTTCATAGTTGATTCCGAATTCCTTTTTAAGAATTAATGGATCCAGTTTAGTAACTTCATAAAGAGTTTTTGCTTGATGTTTATGAAGACGTTTCATAATCCCGCTTCCAATCATCCAAAAGTCGCTTAGAGGTTGATGATGCCAGAGTTGTTCTTTAAAAGCTGTTTCATCTAAAAAAGCAATTCCTTCAGGGTGATGCTTGGAAATAATCCCTAAGGCTACTTTAGCTAAAAAGAGATTCGTTCCGATTCCTGCAGTAGCAGTAAGTCCTAGCTCTTGATAAATCTCATTAACTAGTTTTCGCGCCACTAAAACTCCGTCAAGATGATAGAGTTCTAAATAATCGGTCACATCAATAAACGATTCGTCAATTGAATAAACATGAATGTCATCTTTAGAAAAGTATTTAAGATATAGCGAATAAATATCGCAAGACTTTTGGATATAAAGACTCATTCTTGGTTTAGCAATAAGATAATTGATGTGTTTTGGAATTTCAAAAACACGACAGCGATTATGAACCCCTAACTTTCTCATTGCCGGAGTAACGGCAAGACAAATGGCTCCTGAGCCGCGATCAGGATCAGCAACAATAAGATTGCTTGTCATTGGATCAAGGTTCCGCTCCACCGCTTCTACTGACGCGAAAAAAGACTTCAAATCAATGCAAAGATAAGTACGTTCCTTTATCATGAAAGGGATGCTTCAACTGGGGCTACTGGTGGTGTTTCTTTAATCACTAAAGAGAGAACAAGACTAATTAAAAACATCGTGGGTACTGGATTAGAAATAATGATTCCTACATAGCCAAGACTATTAAAGAAAACCGCAATATTGGTATCAAGACTAAGAAGCGATAAGCCATATCCAATCCCTAAAGCAAGACATAGAATTAGACTATTCTTTTTAGAAAAGCCGAGTTTTGCAATCATTTCCAGTCCAGCAATGACGATTGAAGTAAAAAGAATAATCATGCAACCACCCAATACTGGCTCGGGAATAGTAATAATAACTTTGGCAAGAATGGGGAAAAAGGAGAATAAGAGAAGGAATAAAGCCCCAAAGAAAATGGTCATTCGGTTGCAGATTTTGGTCTCTTTAATCACTCCAACATTTTGCGAAAAAGTGGTAATTGGAAGCGCCCCAAAAATCGCTGATAAAGAACTAATGAGGCCATCACCAACAATCGCACCACTTATTTCTTTATTAGTAGCTTCACGATTTTCACAGATATGGGTGAGAGCACTGACATCGCCCATGGCTTCAGTTGCGGCGACAATATAGATAATTGTGGTAATTGCAATAGCGCCAAAATCGAACCTAAGAATTCCAAAATCAATTAGTCTTGGAACATTAATAACATCTAAAGCCGAAGTGACTTCTAGAGTAGTAAAATCAAAGAAAGTGGCCACACCACTAAAGTGGAAAACTAGGGAAACGAGATATCCAATTCCAATCGCGAGAATAATTGCGGTATTTTTAACCCAGTTCTTAAAAAGATTGGCGAAGATGATGTAAGAGACTAAAGTAATAAAACCAACAACCAAGAAAGGCCAGGTACTTCCAATATCAAAGTTAGAAAGAGTATTAGTTCCAAGTAATTGTTTGATTCCTACTGGAATAAGCGAGAGACCAATCGCGAGAATAACAATTGCTAAAACAATGGGTTTAACGAATTTACGCCAGTATTGCGCGAAAAATCCGAGAATCATGATGATTCCGCCTCCGACTAAAGTTGAGCCAATCATGGTGCCAATACCGTATTGAACTGCAACTGTTGAAAGAACTCCTACAAATGTGAAACTAATTCCTACTACAATCGGAAGTCGCGCACCAATTCTCCAAATTGAGAATAGTTGAATTAGCGTTCCCACTCCCGCAACGAAAATTGCCGAAATAATTGCAGTTTCAAGTTCGATGTCGCCTCCAATTGAAGCATTTCCAAAAACAATAATAATAGGAGTAATATTTGCGACGAACATGGCTAAAATATGCTGTAGACCGCAGAAAATTGCCGTTTTAAAAGGAACTGCTCCATTAATACGGTAGAGATTATCAGGAGATCTTGATGCCAAATATGCCTTCAGCTTTTTAAACATAATTAATAATTAGTTTTATCATTTATTTTCTGATACATCTCGTATAGTTCAAGACATTCTTTACGGTCTAATTCCTTTAAAAAGGTGGTTTTATCAAGTTCATAAAAAGCTTTGTCGCGAAAGCCGATTCGTTCCGTATCAACAATGTTGCAGCCGTAATAAACCTTTTCGATGTTGGCCCATAAAATAGCACCAAGACACATTGGACAAGGTTCCCCAGTGGTATAAATAACACTTCCTGATAGATCAAAAGACTTCATTTTTTTACAGGCGGCATGAATGGCCATGATCTCGCCATGACATGTTGGATCATTCTTTTTAACGACTTGGTTATGACCTTTACCAATAACTTTATTATCCTTTACAATGACAGCCCCAAACGGACCACCATGAAGGGCATAAATTCCCTTTTTGGCCTCATTTATTGCCATTTTCATATATTTATTCATAATTCTCCTTTCGGTTATTATACAACAAAAAAGCCGCTTCAATTAAAAGCGGCTTTAATTATCCTAAATGACTTATTCTTAGTAAAGGTAAAGCCAAAAACTGATAGAAGGAGCATTAGGATCAACAGTAGCATCAGGATCGGCAAAATAGAAACAAATTTCAGTTCCAGAATCATCAAAGATCGAAAGTTCATCCCAACCATTATCAGTATAACCAGCGGCAAGGAAAGCTTCTTGAATTGCTTCGGCACTCATCCCAGTTATTGTTACCAATATTGCGGGACTTGCATAAGGGCTATATGTCGCCATATAAGTATAACTACTACCTCCAACTACTTCAGGAATTAGTGATGTATCAATATAATCTCCGAAATAATCTTCGAACACAACTGTCGTCCAGCTTTCAGAAACAACTGGAATGGTGACATCAATTACAATTCCATCACGAGGATTACTGCTCGATAACTGTAAATCCCAGATTTCAATAGATATTTGTTCATTATCATGATGAGTATAAAGAACATCATTACCTTCTGAAACATAATAATCCCAATTATTAGCTAAAACGCTAGTCTTTAAAGTTTCAAAGAGACTACTCCAACTACCATTTAGTTGGACTTGGAAGAGGCCGGAGTCTAGATATGGGGTGAAGATACCTACAATTGGAAGAGCAACATCATCATCGGCAATCTTAATATCATTAAGACCTGATAATTCTTTGAGTAGAGAATTAACTGAAACCCATGAAGTTTCTAGAGGTTCTTCGTTCATAGTGACATCAATTACAATTCCATCACGAGGATTAGAGCTTGATAACAGTAAATCCCAAACTTCAATTGTTAATAGAT
>JAISVG010000058.1 GCA_031271635.1 Erysipelotrichaceae bacterium | reverse complement strand
CAACTATTCGTTTAAGATCTTGTGTTTACAATCCATACTTTTATCTCCTAGTTTGGTAGTCATCAGCTAATTCATTTTCTTTCACGATGTCTTGTAGCAGTTTGATTCGTTTTCTAAGTGCGATGCAAAGCGCCTTATTGCGCGCGGGAATCTTTGCCGTCGCTGGTATTGCTTGTTCTAAGATTTCTCTAAACTCGTCCTCAATGCCATCGAGGGCATCAAAATTGAGCCATGAAAAGTCTTTAACATGTTTTATTTGATCTTCTAGTTTTTTGTTGAAAGGCTTACTCTCGTAATGAGAGGCCGTGGGATTGATGTTTGAATGTAAGTCAGCATGCCACATTGAACTACCACTATCAAAAAATGGAGCGACGGATAGCCACTTCATGGTGTTGGCATCCCGGATTAGTCCGAAGTTATTATAATGACGGTCCGTGTTGACGATGATAAAATCAAGAGTTAACATCATATCAATTCTTTTTCTTGCATCGACAATTCCGAGTTCCTCAACTTTTTTAACAAAAGCTTCATATGCGGAAGTGTTGCTGTCGGTTTTAATGAGTTTGGTAATCCGCCATGCTGCGACTAGTTCAGTGTTGCTCGTAATAAAATCCTCGCAAACACTGTATTTTTCACCATCAATATCGATGACCCAATAGTCTACGAAGGGAATTCCGAGCCGTTTACAGATCCTTGCTGCTAGAATCTCATTTGCAACTTCTTGGTTAAAGGGTTTTCTGCTGCCTTTAATCAAACACCTTTTACCACCAATGATTTTCCATTTCTTTTTAAGTATCCCATCAGAGGTATTGTCAGGTGATGATAAATCGATTGTCGCAGCATCTTTATTTAAGATTCTACCAAAAAACATATCTCCAACATCTTCGGAAAAACTATTGTCAAAATAGTTGACGTCTTGCCATTTTAGAGCTGCTGTTTCTGGGCAAATCCAATATTGATCGGAGAGACTTAATCCGAAGTTTTTCTCTAGTAACTGCTGGGGCAAAATAAGTCCAAGTGATGTAAGTACTTCTTTTAATCTTTCGCGACTTGCAGGTATTGAGCGGCTACTCCACCAATCTCGTATTTCTTTATAATCAACGCTTTGATTAGAAACGCTACCGACAGGTAGATGAGCTTTGTTCAAAACTTTTCCAGTTACTCTAATTTCACCGACTTCGTTTAGGATGATTTCCATGACGTCAATATCCTTATGTTTTAAAATGTATTTCTTTTCATTGTTTGTGGGAATAATGTCCATTATGTCAGAAACATTGCACTGAAGGGCGTTACAAATTCTCACTAAAATGTCGGTACTTAAATTCTCACCTTTATTAAGTTTCTGCATTGTTGCCGTGCTTATTTTGGTAATTGCGATTAAGTCTTGTTTCTTCATGTCCTTATCGATGAGGAGTTTCCATAACTTTTTGTAACTAACCATGTTTTAATATCTCCGCTTATTGATATCTTCATTATAGCGCATATTATGCTGCTTAGCAGCAAAAACATATTGCGTTCACGAACTTTATATATGGATTTGCGATATTTATCATCGTTACTCGCTATTTGTTGTTAAGGTTTTAAGGATGAACTAAACTATCATTCTAAATTTGATCTACTTATTGCTAATGCGCGACTGACATGCGTTTATAGAGACATTTACGGTGACATTAAACTATAGATAATCTTGACTATTGACTCTAGATAATCTTGATAATTGGAACATGAGGCTTATTATTAAAACGAAACGGAAGAAGACTGTTACCAAGACCACGACTTATAACCATCTTTGCATCCCCATCAGCGACTTCATAAAGACCAGCATCATATTTAGGAAAGAAACCCTGATCAAAGGAGAAGAGACCCTGATTAAAGATCCGAATCTGACCTCCGTGAGTGTGACCTGATAAAATGAGTTGGGGAAGACTACTAAAAGTTTTAATGGGACTATCAATGAATTGTTGCGGTTGATGCGCAAGAAGAATCCGGTAGTTATTTGATGCTTCAGGATTCTTTTCAAGATAAGCCTCATGATAAGGTATTTCATTTTGGAGACCGATGATGGTGAGGTTAGTGCCTCTAATTTCGAGGTTATGGCTCATTTCATCATCAAAGGTAATAACGTAATACTTTTCTAGTGTTTCTTTTAGACGGGAGTAGTTTTCGTGCTGTCTTATTTCGTGATTGCCACTAACGAAAAAGACAGGACTAAGAGTTGTGACTTTACTAAGGAAAGTGGTTACTATTTTTTCATCATATGTTGAACGAGAGTCAATTAAATCACCCGTAAGCATGATTAAATCTGGCTTTTCCTCTTTTAGTTTGGTCAGCATTTGATCAAGATTAACTTCAAGATGGGGGAGATGAAGGTCAGAAAGTTGGACGATGGTGAGGTCATGCTCCCCAACTTCATCAAAGATAAAAGTTTCATAAACAACATTTTTACTATCAATATAAACTAGTGATAAAACGATGATGGCGAGTAATGAAATGACAACAAAGATAAATTTTACTAAGGGATGGTGGTGTTTTCGGGGCATCCGGTCAAGTTGTATCACAAGATGATTATAGCAACTATCAGGAAAAATGTTGACGAAACTATTGTGAAAAACTGGTTTGTCGCTATAATGATACTATGAAAGTAAAAGACCTCAAAAGTGATATTCTTGAAATAATAAAACTTGCTAACGGACCAGAGTCACAGTTAAAACCATATCAAGGGCAGGTGACTAATTTATTGCTCGGAGGTTATTTACCACTAGATAGTAACTCCGTATTTATTAAATATCGGGGTAAATATCAAGATCTTGTAAGTGAGGATGAGATTGCTATTGCTTTTAAGGAACTAGTTCAAGACGACTTTATTGAATCGACTAGGACGAAGAAAGGACGTAATAGCTACCGCATTAAAAGTGATGATAGTTTTCTTGCAAATCTTCCAAAAGATGAACGAACGACTTTTGACAGGATTATTAATTTTATTAAGGAAAATTCTGAAAGTTTCACGAAGGTCGGCTTAGGAACTACGAAACTAGCTTATTGCCGCTATGACGCAGTGAGTAAGCGTGATATTAACTGGATTGTCTTTACTACGAAGCCTCATAATAATAAGTTTAAGGGTTATGTCACCATTCGTCTTTTTCAAGATGACCCGGAACTTGTGATGTCGTTTCGTCTTAAAAAGGAGTATGAAAACTCCATTAAGCACATTATTAATAAGTATTTATTCGACCGTAAACTAAAATTAGATCTTGAAAAGACTACGATTCAACTGGAAAAAGAACTAAGTGAAGTGATAAAGGAAAATGAGAGTTATCAAAAACAAATCTTTGATTTTATGAAGCTCGAACCTGAGGCTCTGAAAAATCCACCAAAACAAATCCTTGTCCTTGGAGCTTCACTAGTGGATTTTAATGATTTAGTCGCAGCTTTAAAAAAGCATCACTATGATCCAAAACTCTTTAAGTTTAATCTTGAATTTGAACCTGCGGTTTCCCTTGATGTCTTTAAAAAAGGCGGCAAATACCTTGCCGTTATTTTTGGTGCAATGGCGCATAAACTAAAAGGACTTGAAAATGGTAACTCTTTGGCTTCAAAAATCAGTGCGAGTCCTGATGTATATCTTCCCGCTTTTAAGGCCATTGCCCAAAATCAAATGCGGATTACTACTTCAAGTTTTATTACTGCGACAAAGCAAATTGAGAAAGAACTGCGGCTTGATTTAAAGGTCGCGTCCGGCGATTAAACCACTTAAAAAAGCGTGCATTAAATTATATCCACCACAAAGCCCATCGACATCAAGACATTCCCCAAGAACAATAATGTTCGGATCTTTTTTGACGGTGTAGTTTTTATTAAGTACCTCAAGCAGAATCCCCCCACTTGCCACCTGGGCATTCTTAGGGTTTAGACCGATGATATGGAGGACCATGTTTCTTGGGTCTTGCTGATTCTCTTCAAGATATGCTGCTAAATCAAGCGGCAAAAGAGCCCTTAAATCATAATCACTAGGTACTTTAAGACCATCAAAAAAGTCAATTCTTAATTCACCGATGGTCGTTTCATGCCAGCTTAAGATACTAGCAAGGTTCATGACGACAATGCCACTAATGTTGGTATCATTAAACTGAATCTCACCGCTTTTAGTGGCGACGACTTGATCGTTAATGACAAGCGAGACGGTCGCTCTCGCGCGGATCCCTTTTACGGAAAAGAGTTTTTCTTTGACGCTAAGAGAAGATAAAAATGGTACAAAAGGCTTTGAGGGCAGTTCTAAATCATGGAATAAGGGATAATTAAAAAAGTCCTCATGATAATAAAGGTTACTTCCGACTGCTAAGACGATTTTATCAGCCTGATATACAGTTTGATATTTCGTAATAACGCTGAAACCTTGAGCTTCTTTTTTTATTTTAATAACATGTTGTTCGGTGATCACTTTTATTCCAAGTGTTCTAGCGGTTTTTTCTAAGGCATAAGCAACCGTCTCACCTTTTAAGGAAGAAGGATAGTAATAACCATTAATATTAAGCAGGACGAGTCCAAGATCACGTGTGTAGAAATCACGAAGTAATTCAATATTCTCAAGGGTGAAGAGGTTTTTTTGATAATCTAGATTGTTTAAAACAGGTTCTTCATATTGATCATTAAGGATGTTACATTTTCCGCCACCAGCAACTAAAACTTTTCGAAGTGGCTTATAACCAGCTTCAAGGATGATGATTTCATCATTAGGATGCAGTTTTCGGTGTTTAATGGCAAAAGAAAAGGAGGCGGGACCGCCTCCAATTACAACAATCATATTTATTCTTCAAGAGGCTTTTCGGCGTGAGCCTCATCCGCGGCAAAGTTTTGAAGACGTTGTTTTCGGCGTTGCGTCTTTTCTTGAACTTTATCAATACTCCTGGCTCTTACTAAGAGAGTGACAAAGGCAATAAAGGCTCCGACCATTAAAACAATGAGACCAAGGTTGCGGTAGTTAAGACCAAGACCAAGGAAGGCTTCAAGACTCTTTTCACTTTCAAGTAAGGGATTATCACTTGGAAGGGCGGGATAATTCTCCGCTACTAAACCAATGATGATTAAAGTTAGTCCAGCAATAGTAATGAGACTTGCCACAAGATACATAACAAGTTCGGTAACGGTAAGCTTTATTTTTTTCATACGTATTAATTATATCCTAAAAAGTAGTCCTATGCATCACTTTTTGTCTGATTGGCTTTGGCGAATTCTTGAATTTCAATGACAATCGGGCGCCAGATTTCAAGCCATTTTGCCTCACTTTGTTTTAAAAACTCACTTGATGTGACTTGATATTCTTTAAACATATCTTCAAAAGTCTTACCTGAAGGGAGGGCTCTTCTTCCGGTGGTGTATTCGACCATTCTTTGAGCCGCATCAAACACATTAAGAGCTTCTTCATCAACTAAGGTCGTATGAGCTTTAATAAAATTAAAGAAACCAACGTATTTCTTAATTTCTTCTTGGGTGAATTTACTTTGTGGGGTTTCTTTACCTTGAGATTCCCGCATTTCTTGATTGAATTCCATAAAGAGCTTTTGATAATCAATCATGAGAGTATGAAGGAGAATCGCACGGTAGAGTCGTTCATCACTACTTAATAAGTTTTTAATGCGGTCTTCAAGAAGATTTTGTTCTTTGCCAGTTTTTTCATAGCCTCTTAAGATGTCAGTCAGGGTTTCATGTAGGCCAATAACAGTTTCAAAAATCCTAATGTGCATCGCGTGATCAACGCGGACTTCATTATTATTCACGCGAATAATGGTGGAGTTAGGAGAATAAAAATCATTAATAAAGGTATTAATGTTCTTTTCGATTTCAGGACCCTTTTCAGGATTTTGATCGAGGAACTTCCTTAATGGCTGGTTTTCAGTTAAACCCATGGCCAAGGTTTGTTTTCTTGCTTCATAGGCGGCCGCACTGTACTCTTTTTTATTCATAACATACTCAAGAGTATCTTTAATTGAAGATGAATAGACATACAGGCCTAAGACGAAGTTAGTATAATTAGTCATTTGGACTCCTTTATTAAATAATAACTTAAATCATTATAACGCTTTATGAGATGATTTGCATACTTTTTGACAACATTTGGAGCTTTTTTAAGACAAAAGCTGTTGGGATAAAAGGCTTTAAACATTGAAATGTCATTCCCAGAATCACCGACGACAAAAACATCATCTTGATTAAGCTTCAAAAGACTAACATAATACTTTAACGCCTCACCTTTAGAACAATCCTTAGGAGTGATTTCAATTACTTTTCCGACCCAGGAAAACTCCATATCTTTAAAGGTATCTCGGAGCTCACGGTTTAGGACAATGGTTTCTTCTTTAGTGCGTTTACTTAAGCCATAAAAGAGCATCATCTTATAATTCTTCCCGCTTTTAATGGCTTTATCAAAAGCATCATTATCATAGATGACTTTAATTTTATATGTGCCTTCAAAGGCATAATAAATGCGGTATAAGAACCCAAAGAACTTATTTCTTGAATCAGGAATCTTTACAATTAAAGCATCATCAGTCTGGAGCATTAAGGCTTTGGGAAAGCTTTTAACTTTAAGATAATTAAGTAAGTCATCAAGTTCACCATGATCAAATTCTTTATCGCGAATAAGAGCGTCCTTCACAAAAATATTCCCGCCATTAAGGGCAATAAAGTCAACTTGACGTTTCAGTTTTTTTTGTACTTTAATGCAATCCCTAGGACTGCGACTGGTAACTAAAACTACTTGATTCCCTTGGTCAATAAAATTTCGAACAAACTCAAGATTTGGCTTTGCAATCATCTTGAACTTGCGGCGCGGATAGAATAGGGTGCCGTCAAGATCGGTAGCTAAGAGTTTGGACATGGTTAAATGAGGCGATTCGTAACTTCAATCACGCCATAACCACCATCATGACGGTGGTAAGTGACAGCTAAGCGGTTACTCTCTTGATCAAGATAAATGAAGAAACTATGACCTAAGGCATCCATTCTCAAAATGGCTTCCTCTAAAGTCATCGGGTTTAGTTCAATTTCTTTATTGCGGATTACTTCAATATCAAAAGTATCTTTGGTATTTTGTTCTTGTTCGACTAAAATAGTTTCTGAAAGACTTAATCGATTTTGGGAACGGTCGTTTTGGGTTTTCAGCTTTCTAATTTGTCCGATGAGTTTATCAACGGCCTCATCAAAGGCGGCATAGAGGTCTTTTTGTTTTTCTTCAGCTCTTAGGGTGACGTGAGGGGTAAATAAGGTAATTTCTACTTTTCCTTCAGTTTTAGTGTTTGAAAGCAAAACGCGACAGTGAATTTCTTTATCACTCTTAAAAAACTTTTCCAGTTTCTTTAAACGTTTCTTTAAAACGTTTTCCATGGAATCTGTTACATCAAAATTTTTGCCGTTTATTTTGTAATCTAGCATGCTTTTCCTCCTAATTATATTTTAGCATAAGTCTTAAATGATATCGTTAGTTTCAAGTCTTTTCTTTTATAATAAGAGTATCGTGAAGACTATTAAAGCGGCTGTTACTGGGGAACTAAGTATTAATAAATCAAAATTTATGGCAATGATTTTTCCGGTAACTAGCAAAACAGCATTTCTAACTCATCTAGCGGCTTTAAAGACTGAGTACTTTGATGCTACTCACATTGTCTATGCAGTTAGAATTAGTAAAGAGAGTTTTGTCAAGGTTTTTGAATCAAGTGAACCACACCACACTAGTGGACAACAACTCTTTAATCTTATCAAGCAACAAGAATTAGATAATATCGCGATTTTTGTGATCCGATATTTTGGGGGAACCAAGTTAGGAGTCGGACCATTAATGCGAGCTTATTATCAAGTAGCAAAAAAGACCCTTGCTAAGGGTGATCTTACTAGTATTGTGCCGCTTTTTCGCTATCAATTAGAGGTTCGTTATGAACATCTTGCGGAAGTGCTTCTTATTTTAAAAGATACTACCATTATTAAACGCGAGCATTTTGATGACTATGTACGTTTAGGACTAACAAGCGAAACTGCGTTTTCTTATGTAAGGCACGCGACTCTTATTAAGGATTAAGAGTAAAGAAATAGAAGAAAAACGGCGGATAAGACCATTATTTTGTTTTTTTAGTCCCAAAATTTCTTTGATTGCTTTTTTAAAACATGTTATAATAAAACTATCCAAGGAGGATAAATTTATGAACAAATTGTCGAGATTAATTGTGTTGCCGCTTACATCCTTATTATTAGTAGGTTGTGGGGGAAAAGTCATTACTGGTGCGGATTTACCCGCTCTTGCGGCTGATCAAAGTGAGTCCCACACTTTGAAAAGCGAAGGAACTCAAACTCGGGGTTCTGATTACGATAAGATGTCATCAGAAGTAGTTTTCTATTCTAATGATGTTTTTAAGGCAGTTGATGTTTTAGAGTCGAAGATTGAAGGCGAAGAAACTAAGGAAGAGGCGGAAGTTTGGCTTTATCACCGTGATGGGGTAACAACGTTCATTTCATATGTAAACGACGAACTACAAAGTGAAAGCATGGAGCTTTCTGATCCATCTAAACTTGTGTATAATCAAGTTATTACCTCGATGGAAGAAGGTGTTGTGCAAGCGCTATTTGTTGCAGTTGCTGCTTATACTACCTTTTTGATGATTGGAACTGAAGAAGGTAATGCCCTCTTAGAAGAGGAAGGAATTGATCCTGCCGACTTAGTCTTAAAAGACATGGGCGGCGGTGTCTATCGACTTGAAGGAAACACCACTGATGACGAGGGTGTGAATCTCAGTGAAGTAGCGGAAGTTGGAGTAAATGACGATGGTCTTATTACCCACTTCTTGGTTGATCAAAAAGCAAGTAAAGATGGTGTTGAAACAGAAACACTATATACTAAAATGACATTTGGTCGCGGAACCGCTCCTGCTTATAACGGCAATCTTCCAGAGCTTCCAGCCTAATCTCGTTTAAAATTCTTAAGCTTTAAGAACTGTTAGTGCCCGCTAGCAGTTCTTTTCTTTTTTCTTGAAGCGAATTACTCAGAATTTTGTGGTTAAATGTCCCATTAAGCCATGTTATAATAAGGCTATCTAAGGAGGAGATAATTTATGAACAGATTTTCAAGATTTATTCTACTACCACTAGCGTCCTTATTACTAATGGGCTGTGGCGAAGAAACCACTATTGATCCTATTACACCAGGACCAAAAATCATTACTGGCGCTAAGTTACCAGATCTCGCGACCAATCAAAGTGAGTTTCACACCGTGAAAAGCGAAAGAAAAGATACTGACGGGACTGATTATCAGAATGTATCAACAGAATTAGTTTTTTATGCTAACGATGTCCTTAAAGGAGTCAGCGTTTCTGAAACGAAGACTGACGGAGAAGAAACTAAAGATGAGATGGAAGCGTGGGCATATAACCGTGACGGAATGCTAACGATGATTGAATATTTAAATGGCGAATTACAAGGCCAGATCCGGACGTTTCCTGATCCCGAAAAGTATTCTTATGATTCACTTATCGCCACGATGAAAGAAAGCGTCGTTCAAGCAACAGTAGATGTCGCCGCTGATGTTTATCATACCTTTATGTTAGTTGGAACTGAGGAGGGTGATGTCTACTTTGAAGAACAAGGTATTGATCCCGCCGATCTTGTTTTAAAAGATATGGGTAAAGGAGTTTATCGCCTCGAGACGACAGCCACCAAAGATGGCGTTAAAGAAAAGCAAGTTGCTGAAGTTGGATTAACTCGCGATGGTCTTATTACTCATTTCTTGCTTGATATAAAAAGAAGCGAAGATGATGTTGAAACGGCGACGAGGTTTCTTCAAGACGCGATTGGTCGCGGAATTGCTCCGACATATGTTGGCAGTTTTCCAGAACTTCCAGCATAATCTTGCTTTAAGTTTTAAATTCTAAGAACTGTTAGGGTGAACTAGCAGTTCTTTTCTTCTTGTAGCAGCATTATGCATTATTTTATGGGTCAAAGTATTTTTTAAATCTTATCTAAGGGAGTGATGAAGATGAATAAATTAATGAAACTCGCCTCGTTCTCTTTAATGTCGTTATTCCTTTTTGGTTGTAAAGGAAGTCTTATTACCGGAATAGGCTTGCATCAAGCTATTTTTAAGTGATTTTAGTAATTTTTTGGGGACAAATATCTTTTTTTAGTCCTTTTTCACTCTTTTACCACGCTTCTTTAAATAAACACCGATTTTCTTATTAAGATGGAAATAGGAGGACGAATGATGAAACCAATAAAATTAGTTGTAATGCCACTAGTGGCTTTAATGTTAATGGGGTGTGGTCCGAAGGTCAAGACGATTACCGGCGCGGATCTTCCCAAGCTTCGTGAGGATCAAAGTGTTTATTTTAGTGTGGACACGAACTCAGAGTTAATTGAAGGAAATAAAACCACGACCAGCACCAGTTTTGTTCACTATTATTTGAATCAAGTAGTGCATCAAAAAGCCAGCACTAAAGTTGTTGATAATGGTGTTGAAACAAATGAGAATACCGAAGGATGGCTGTATCATGTGGGTAATGTTACTACTGCGATTAGTTATGAAAACGGGAAGATTATTCCTGAGGGAACCACAAAGATGGACGATCCAAGTAAGGGTATTTATATTGTTGCTTTTAATGTGGTGAAGAATATGACCGATGCCTATCTTCAAGTCCCTAGTGATACTTATAATAAACAGTTTACCCTGGTCGGTACCCCTGATGGGGAACAGACCATGAGAGATCACGGGATTGATCCCGCGAGTGTTAGTTTAGTGGATATGGGCGAAGGTCTTTATCGACTTGAAGCAACCACCATTAATCCAACTGATAAAGACCAACGGGCTGACCAAATTTTGGACATCCAAGTAGTTGATGGTTATATTACAAAATATGTTGAGAATAGTAAGGTTTATACTAAAGATGTCTTAACGATGTCACGTTATTATGAATTAGTGCTGGGACATGGATTTGCCCCGACTTATACGGATGAGCTTCCGACGTTTCCAACAACACCAGGAAGCTAGAATTTTCTTAATGATTTCATAATCCTTGAAACACGGTCAGTCTTTTCCCAAGGTAAATCAAGGTCATCACGGCCAAAATGTCCGTATTTTGCAAGATCTTGATATCTAAAAGGACGATTATTAATTAAAGAGAGTTCCTCAATCATTGAAGAAACAGTAGGATGAAAAACGGTAATTACAATATGTTCGAGCAGTCTTTCGGGATAACGATGACAACCAAAAGTATTGATGTTAATGCTAAGTGGCCCTCTCATTCCAATCGCGTAGGCTAGTTCTACTTCGATACGATCTGCGACTTTTGCAGCCACTAAGTTTTTCGCGATATAACGGGCATAGTAAGCCGCACTGCGGTCAACTTTACTGGGATCTTTTCCTGAGAAACTTCCGCCTCCATGATGGCCATAACCACCATAGGAATCAGCAATAATCTTTCTTCCGGTAAGTCCGGTATCACCCTTAGGGCCATAAATCGAGAATTCTCCTGAGGGATTAATAATTTTATTAATGTCTTCATGATAGTAGCCGTTTTGCTTTAAAACGGCATCAATAACTTTCGTTTCCAACATTTGATTAAAAGCTTGATGATCGATATTAATTCCATGAGAAACTGAAAGGAGAATGGTATGAACTTTTAGTTTTTGATTTTCATCATAACTAATGGTGACTTGGGATTTAGCATCAGGCTTAATCAGATGTTCTGGTTCATTAACTCTTAGTTCATCAACTCGTTTTAGAATCTGATTGGCAAGATCATAGGCTAGCGGTAAATAACTAGCAGTTTCATTAACGGCATAGCCAAAAACAATCCCTTGATCACCAGCGCCTATCTCTTCTTGGTCAAGCTGGGTCACGGCTTGATAAATATTAGGGCTTTGTTCTTTAATCTTTAGTTCAATTTCAATTTCATCATATTTAAAGCCAGAATCAGGATCAGTGTAGCCGATTTCTTTAATCTTGTTTCTTGCAATACTTCGATAATCAACACTACCTTGCATCGTAATTTCGCCCCCAATGAAAAGGAAGTTTTCACTTAAGAAACACTCACAAGCCACATGGGCCTTGGGATCAATCCTTAAGCATTCATCAAGAATGGCATCGGCGATTTGATCGGCGATTTTATCAGGATGGCCACTAGCCACCGCTTCACTAGTAAACAACATTATTAACCTCTATTTAACAATGATTCCCGTGACCGGAATGTCAAAATTCGCGGCATTTCCCTCATCAGTATCAATATGCATCGCAAGAGCATAGTCATCTGAGACTCGCACTACGAC
>JAISVG010000068.1 GCA_031271635.1 Erysipelotrichaceae bacterium | reverse complement strand
ATAAACCGACCTATCTAAGCAAAGCTCTTTATTATCATGGAGAAACAATTTCCGTAGTTCACCAAGCATCTATTTATACATATCATGAGATCATGGAATTTCATGGTTTTGACGCGATTCATCATACTCATACCGCGGTGCGACTAGATTTAAGTCGCTACCGGATTTCATACCGTTTTTTTAATCATGTCTTGAAGAATCGAAACGGACTCTTAATTATTGACGATCCTGAAGGAATTTTCCGCTGGATTAAACCTGAGCGAGGCACTACTAAGAAAATAATTCCGATTGTTTTAAAAGAAATTAGTGAAGACTTATATGAAGTGGCTCTTGGCACGAAACTTTACTATTCTCCAACAACCAGAGAGATTTCTATCTTTAAACGCTTGGATTTCAAGGAAACTGATAAGATATATTTACCAGCCAATCAAGAGGTAGTTAAAGATTTTAATTTTACTTTAGAGTTTCCTAATCTGGGTGTGGGAGAGACAAAAATATCTTTTAAGACAACATTTGTCTATGATAATCTGCTCCTTGGATACTGTGACGATAGCGAATACTGTATTATTTCATCACTTACTAATGAAGTGCCTCCGTATTTCGATTATGGAGATTAAAAATGATTAATGTCTTCTTGGCCTTAATGTTTGGCGTTTTCTCTTATGAGTTTTTTCTGATTTCAAGTAACTATTCGGTTGTCAATCGTAGTTTCATGAGACTTGCAGCCGGAATTATGGAAAATAATGTTTATATTGATGAAGAAAGTGATGAAGTACTATTTGATGTAAAAAAAGTAAAAGAATCAGTAAATGCATATTTACTAAAAGCTATCGATGATTATGGAACAAAGATTGAAATTGGCTTCTATTTTTATAATAACGAGGATGATTTTTGTTTTGAAGAACATTGCTCTAATGTTATTATCAACCTTAAATGTAAGATTTCGTATTTCGTAAAGTATGACAAATTGCAAAGATTTGAGTTGGTGCATAATGAATAATCTTGAAGTCTTTTTCTTCGAATCTTTCTTAAAAGATTTATTGCTAATCAATGATTTAACTGATATTTCTTTTAATGGTAAGTCTCTTTATTATGAAACAATTAGTCAAGGCCGGTTTAAATATGATCAAGACTTGAGGAATTTTGATATTTCCCACTTCATTAAGCAATTAGCAAATTTATCAGGTCATTTGTTTTCATATAAGAATCCGATTCTTGACATTAGTATTAAGAATTTCCGTATCAATGCCGTTCATTCTTTAAGTGGTCGTTTTAATGATGCTCCGACCGTGACTTTTACAATCAGGAGACTATCCAGTCAAGTGATTGAAATCAAGGATTTAAAACTAAAAAAAATCATCTTGTCACTACTGGAAAAAGAACAAAGTATTATTATTTATGGAAAATCAGGAAGTGGTAAAACGGAACTGCAGAAATATTTACTGAGTCAAATTAGATCAACCAAACGTCTTTACATTATTGATAATATTGGAGAACTCAGTTATCTTGGCTCATTAGTTACTGCGGAAGTAAATTTTTGGCAATTAAATGATGCCTTCGAAATTAAGATTGATAGTCTAATTAAAAACGCGCTGCGATCCAATCCTGATTGGTTAGTGATTGCAGAAGTTCGCGGTGAAGAATTAGTGCCAACAATTAGCTCTGCACTTAGCGGTCATCCGATGATTTGTACGATGCATGCGGATGATGAAACATCTTTAATGAACCGGATGGCTAATATATATCAAAGCGCCTTTCCTAAAATTGACGTTGCTGTTTTTAAAATGTCGCTTAATGATGTTTTCCCGTGCCGCATTCTTATGACAAAGACTATTACTAATAAAGGAGTAGAACGAAGAATTGAACACATTACCAGATTCGAAAATGGTCAGTTAAAGATTTTATATCAAAGGAAACAATGAGAACACTTATTTCAATAACTATTGCCGTTATCATTAGTCTTTATGCGTTTACACTAACATCAAACTTGGTGTTCACAGCGGGTGTTTTGGTGCTGCAGTTTATCCTTTGCTTCTTTTTGTTTGGACGCATTATTATGCGTTCAAAGAAAAAAGTTAGAATGTATGAGACGGCATTTTCATTTATTGATTCATTCCTTTTACACCTTTCAAATTATCGAGTCGTTAAAGATGTTTTAGAGAATAGAAAGATTTTGTTTGACCAAGAACTTAATGCCTTCCTTGATAAGTACCAAGAGTATGATGATAATACGAAATTAATTGAAATTGCCAATTTTTATCACGTGACGGAATATCAGATTTTTTTGGCACTGATTAAGATTTACGAAGAAAACGGCGGAGAGATTCTTAGAATTTCAAACCGTCTTGTTGAAATTATTGCCGAAAAAAGTACGCTTTTAAGTGATTATAAAAGAAAAAGTGCTTTGATTCTCATTAACAATATAATTCTGACAGTCCTAACGTTTTTGATTCTTATTCTTTGTCGTTTCTTAGTCACAGATCTTTATCGGGTGTTCTTTTCGACTCCGTTATTCCTGATTCTACTTGCGATTTTTCTTGCCGGATATAACTTAGTTGCATATTTATATATTAAAAAACTATATAAATTGGAGTTTCTATATGAAAAGAATTAAGGATTTTTACCATAAATATGGTTTATCTTATAAAAAGCCTTTACTAACTCATTTTCTTGCTTTTGTTGTTTTAGTATTAATTGTTATTTTCACTATACTATTTGATTTTCCTTCAATTTATATAATGTTTGCGATCTTTTTATGGGGTTTTTTAGTGGTGCAGAATGTCCTAGAGATTAGCAATGCCCGGCGCGTTTATTACGAGAAAAGAATCGCAGACTTTACTGTGATGTTAAGTTATTTACTGGTTTATCTTCATAATCACTTTTCTTTTTATCGTAGCTTTGAGTTAGTAAGAGAATTCTCTAACGAGGAATTAAAAAACGATATCACGATTTTTCTAAATGATAGCAGTCATGATAGTTCAGTTAGACCATATCAAGACTTTGCTGATAAGTATCCAAATGAAAATATCGAACGATTTTTTCGCAATATCTATTTGCTTAATAAGACCGGTGAACAAGATTTTCAGGGCGGATCTTTCTACTATGAGCTTAAAACATTTATTAGCAATAATAAAGAACATCAGCAACGAAAACAGGTACAGCGGATTGAATCAATGGGGAACACCGCTTTAGTTGGATCGGTCTTTTCAATTATCATTATTACTATCGGAGTCTTTTTAATTATTGGAGATAAGTTGAGTGGGTTCTAAAATATCTATTATTTTAT
>JAISVG010000049.1 GCA_031271635.1 Erysipelotrichaceae bacterium | reverse complement strand
AGCGGGAGATTAGGATTTGCAAGACCAATATCCTCATAGACAATAACAAGGAGGCGACGAATGATAATTTTTAAATCACCAAGAATGATTAACTTTGCAAGATAGTATAGGGCCGCATCAACATCAGAACCACGAATCGACTTTTGAAGGGCACTTAAAAGTTCATAATAATAGTCTTGATTCTTATCAAGTAACATATTAGACTCAGGAGCAATGTTATTTAGACTTGTCAGTGTGATCTTTTTAGGATTATCAATGAGAAGTAATTCTAGGAGATTAAGGGCACTCCGTGCTTCATTATTAGAAAGACGCGCGATTGCCTTAAAAACTCCATCCTCAACTAGAACATCAAGGTCTTTAATGGCGCGTTCTAAAAGGACGATAATATCATTTGCTGTTAGATCTTTTAGTTCAAAAATCTGACATCTTGACCGAATAGCAATATTTACGGCATGATAAGGACTAAGCGTTGTAAGACCAATAAGATAAATCTTCCCTTGTTCAAGATATGGAAGGAGGACCTCTTGAATGTTATTATTCATGCGGTGAATCTCATCAACGATGAGAATTATTTCAAGAAAATTAGTGACTTCAAGAATTTGTTTTAAGTAATTTTTGTCATCACTTGAGGCATTGAAAAGACGATATTCTAAACCAGATTCCGCGGCAAAACTCAGCGCAATCGTTGTTTTTCCGACTCCGGGATTGCCATAGAGGATGAAAGAAAAAAATTGCTTTTGCTCAGCGGCCTTGCTAAGAATTCCTTTTGGTCCGACAAGCTTACTATGAGAGACGACCTCACTTAGAGTTTTGGGGCGAAGTTTTTGATAAAGTGGTTCCATTATAAGTCAATTTTTACATCTCGTCGCTTAATATCATCAATCTTATAGAATTCAGCTTTTTGATACTTTCTTGCAAAGAGATTGGTGGGGAAATTAACGATCAATTCATTAAGATAAGTAACATTGGAGTTATAAAGGCGTTTACTCGCCGCGAGATTATCTTCAAGGTCAGCAATTTGTTTTTGGAGTTCGAGATAATTATTGGCACTAAGAAGCGTTGGATAGGCCTCAGCAACTACCTTCAAACCTTTAAAATCACTTGTTAGTTGACCATCAAATTTCATGATTTCATTAAGGTTCGTTCGGGATTTAATGGTTTCATGAATTGTGGTGCTTTCATATTTTGCATAGGCTTTTACGACTTCAATGCTTTTGGTTAAAAGGTCATAACGCTTTTCGAGCATCACGTCAATACCAGAAAGCGCGGAATCAACCTTCAGTTTCGCTTTGTTTAGTGCATTAAAGGAAACGGCATAAGTAATCAGTGCGACAACGATAAAAAGCGTGAGAATTGATCCAATTACAATCGCAGCGATTCCTCCAGGACTAACGGCTAAAATAGGGTTTGACATATTCTTTCCTCCTTTTATTTAATATATCCAAGTTGATCAATAATGTTACTAAAAATGGTGCATTGTTGTTTGATGGTTTCAAGATAGGGTCCCGTCAGTTCTTTGGTGATCCGAAATTCAAAGGAATGAGTAGTATCACCAACGAAAATGTAAAGATAGCCGTTTTTAAGCATCAGAATCATTTGACCCTTGTACTTTTTTTCCAGCGCCTCAATCCTTTCCATCATTAAAGGGGTAAGGAACTTGAAGGTAGCAAGTTGATCATCACTAATAATCTTGAATTTTTTGGTAAAGGCGGTACTTTCAGTTTCAATTTTTTTAAGACCGCGGATACTATTAATGTAGCGTTCCGAGATCAGCAAAGAAAAATCTCTAGTGATTTCATTTTGAAGATAGTACTTAATGGCTTTTCCAGCAAAGTAAGTGGTATAAGTAGTATGGCCCTCACTATCGGTAGACTTTGTCATGAAATCAACATCCATTCCCTCAAATTCAATGCCAGACATAGTTTTGGCATGAACATAATCATCTTCGTTAGTCCGGTCCGGTCTTCTTAGAGCATCAGTTCTAATTAACTCATTAATAAAACCAGAATTGCCTTTTTTTTCATAAAGAACATCTTGGTAAAAGGTTTTCAAAAACGCTGGTAAGAAGCGCTGCTTGGCAAGATTTTTATATTTATTGGAACTGATAGTTGTTAGTAAAATCGCCCCAATCATGAGAAAAAACAGCGGAAAAACCAGTCCGAGAAATGCGATTTGACCGGTTTGAACGAGGGTGATAAAACTAATTATTAAACCACAAAGAAAGACTCCAAGAAGGATTAATCCGATTAAAAAAGGACGGAAATACTTTTTTCTTAGCGCCTCGGTTTCATCTAGTAATTGCATACCAAAATTATACCAGTTTTCGGCAATTCCTTCATGATTATTTGAATTTTGTATCGATACAAATGTCGCCAGCTTGATCGATATTGATAATATTTGATAAAAAGATGAAAGTGAATAAAGACATGATTTAATAGTCTTGATATGAGAATCATTCGTCTTAGATTTTCACTTATTGTTTTATCTATTGTCAAAGTGATTAATGATGGTTTTAAAATGCCCCATCGTTATCTAGTAATCTTAAACAAGACTTGGCAAGTTTTTTTGATTTGGAATTCAAAGGAGTAATTTGTGTCGCCGACAAAATGTAAAGATAACCATTCTGAATGATGAGAATTAATTGGTCTTGAGTTTTTTTTCTAGCACTTCAATTTCATCTAGTCATTGTATAAAAAAATCAACACAAATCGACATTAATTTCAAAGCGATATTTGCTTTTTATATTTATATAAATAACAGCAATATTAATGTATACTTATAATGTTTAACAAAAGAAAAGAGGTAAAAAAAGATGAAAAAAGTATTCGACTTAGAATTCGAAGGCAAAAAACTTCGAGTTGAGATTGGGCAACTAGCGAAACAGGCTGATGGAGCGGTTCTAGTAAGACTTGATGAAACTGCTGTTTTATCAACGGTATGTGCATCACAAAAACCCAAAGAGGGTGATTTCTTCCCCCTAACTGTTAATTATGAAGAAAAACAATACTCCGTCGGAAAGATTCCGGGCTCCTTTTTAAGAAGAGAAGGCCAAGCTAGCGAACATGCGACTTTAACAGGGCGTTTGATTGATCGTCCGATTCGTCCGATGTTTGAGGAAGGCTTCCGTAACGAAGTCCAAATTGTAAATACGGTCCTTTCTGTTGATTATGATGCCACTCCTGAGATGTCAGCGATGTTTGGCTCATCCTTAGCCCTCTGTATTTCTGATATTCCTTTTGATGGTCCTATCGCTGGTGTATATGTTGGAAGAGTTGATGGGAAGTTAATTATTAATCCCACCGCCCTTCAAAAAGAGCAATCAGATCTTCAATTAGCGGTGGCAGGAACGAAAATTGCGATTAACATGGTGGAAGCCGGCGCGGCCGAATTAAGCGAAACCGAAATGCTTGAAGCCTTGATGTTTGGTCATGAAGCTATTATTAAACTCTGTGAATTTCAAGAAAGAATTGTTAAAGAAGTCGGAAAACCAAAACGACAAATTGATTTATTTAAAATTCCTGAGACTTTAGTAAAAGAGATCGAAACAAAGGCCAAAAACCGCCTAATCGCAGCCATTTCGACTTTTGATAAGCTGGAACGTCAACATAAAATTACCGCGATTGAAGAGGAAGTGATTGCATATTATGATGCTGAAGTTACTTATAAAGATACTAAAGAACACGATCAAACGGTTTCCATGGTTAAAAATGTCCTTGAACAATTAGTTGCTGATGAAGTAAGACGTTTGATTACTGATGAAAAAATCCGTCCCGATGGAAGAAAGGTTGATGAAATCCGTCCTTTAGCAGCGGAAGTTGATTTATTACCGCGGGTCCATGGTTCGGCTTTATTTACTCGTGGCCAAACCCAAGTTCTTTCAGTTACGACACTTGGTTCCCTTAAAGATGAGCAAATTATTGATAATTTAACGGAAGAGGATACGCGTAAATTCTTACATCATTATAACTTCCCTCCATATTCTGTTGGTGAAGTCGGTCGTATGGGTCGTCCAGGACGCCGCGAAGTCGGACATGGAGCGCTTGGTGAAAGAGCCCTTTCTTATGTGATTCCCTCCATTGAAACCTTCCCTTATACGATTCGCGTCGTGAGTGAAGTTTTAGAAAGTAATGGTTCTTCATCGCAGGCTTCAATCTGTGCTGGTTGTATGTCACTGATGGCGGCCGGAGTTCCAATTAAGGATGTTGTTTCTGGTATTGCAATGGGTCTTGTTTCTAGTGGGCCTCTTGATGGGAAATATCCATACACCATTTTAACTGATATTCAAGGTCTTGAAGACCATTTTGGAGACATGGACTTTAAAGTTGCCGGAACGAAAAACGGGATTACCGCTCTTCAAATGGATATTAAGATTCGTGGTATCTCAAAAGAGATTTTAAAAGAAGCCCTTGAACAGGCTAAAGTGGCCCGTGCCGCGATTCGTGAAGTGATGCTTGGAGCTATTAATGAACCCCGACCTGAAGTCGGAAAATATGCTCCAAAAATGAACCATTTCATGATTGATAAAGATAAGATTCGTGAAGTTATTGGCCAAGGCGGTAAAGTTATTAATGGCATTATTGATGCTGCGGATGGCGTTAAAATTGATATTGAAGATGATGGTAGTGTCACGATTTATCATATGGACCGTGCCGCGATTGATAAGGCCACTCAAATGATTATGGATATTGTCAAAGTTGCTGAAGTGGGTGAAATCTACGTTGGTAAAGTAACTCGAGTTGAAGATTATGGCGCTTTTGTCAATCTTTTTGGAAATGTTGATGGCTTATGTCATGTCTCACGTCTTGCGTGGGGTTATGTTGCTAAGGCGAGTGACATTGTTAAAGTGGGCGATGAGTTAAAAGTCATCGTGACTGAGATTGATGCTCAAGGAAAGATTAAAGTTTCCCATAAAGAATTTGTTCCTCATGATCCAAGTGATGAGATTAAAGATGTGAAACGTGATGAGAAGAAGGATGGTCGTCGTCCGTTCCGTAAACCTTTTAATAAAAAATAATGACCACTAAAAAATATGATATTGTGATTATCGGAGCCGGAGTGACGGGTGCGGTTTTGGCCCGTGAACTAGCTAGATATCAATTAGATGTTTTGATTCTTGATAAAGAGAATGATGTCGGGAATGTTACCAGTATGGCAAACTCGGCAATTATTCATGCTGGTTATGATCCGCTTCCTGGGACCCTAAAAGCGAAGCTAAATGTTCGTGGGAACGCTTTATATCCTAAGTTATGTGAAGAACTTGATGTTAGTTTTAAGCAGTCAGGTAGTCTTGTGGTAGCAACTAGTGAAGATGAGAAGATCCTAGTCCAAGATTTAGTAAGACGCGGAAAACAAAACGGGGTTAAGTGTTCTTATATTTATCCAAGACGCGTTTTGGAACTTGAACCAAATGTCTTAAAGGATAATTATGGCGCTTTATACTGTAAAACCTGTGGATATATTGATCCCTTTAATCTCGTCTCACACGCAATTGAGAATGCCCTTGATAATGGTGTTACTTTAAAACTTAATCATTTAGTCACCGCAATTGCACAAGTTGATGGTGGTTATCAAGTAGTGACAAATCAGGGTTCATATGAAACCAAACTTGTCATTAATGCTAGTGGGGTGAATGGGGTTAAAGTTGCCTCGCTTCTTGAGACTCCGTCTTTTAAGATCACCCCAAGAAAAGGCGAATATTTTGTTCTTGAAAAACAGTTCCAACCCTTAGTAACAAGACCAATTTTTCCCGTTCCTTCAAAGAAAGGCAAGGGAATTCTTGTCATTCCCACCACTGGTGGCACTTATTTAGTTGGTCCATCAAGTGAGTATACAGAAGCTTTTGATGATCTTGCGACTGATACCTTAACATTAAATGAAATTGCAAAGCACGCTAAGACCTTGGTTCCAAGCACCCCAATGCACCAAGTGATTCGGGTTTATGCTGGTTTAAGACCAACTCCTAGTGATGGTGATTTTCATCTTGAACCATTAAGTGAAAAGCATCCAAATTTCATTAATCTTATTGGGATTGAAAGCCCTGGCTTTGCTAGCGCCCCAGCGGTTGCAGAATATGTCATTAATAAGTATTTAAAATCACGACTTTCTTTAGTCGAGAAGAAAAACTATAATCCTTTGGTAAAAAAATATGTCAAGTTAAATGAACTAAGTGATGAGGCTCGTGCGGCACTTATTAAGACACGATCAGATTATGGTCTCATTATTTGTAACTGCGAAAAGATTTCAAAAGGTGAAATTCTTGATCTCTTCTCACGTTCATATTTTCCTACTACTATTAAGGGCATTAAAAAACGTCTCCGTTGTGGTTTTGGAAAATGTCAAGGCGGCTTCTGTGGTCCAAAAATTGTGACCCTCTTAAGTGAAGTTTTAAAAAAAGATTTAAACGATATTAATTACGATGAACTTGAAACTAATATTATTATCAAGGAGTCAAGATGATTAGCCGTACTTTAGTAATTATTGGGGGCGGCTCAGCTGGAATGGCCGCGGCGATTAAAGCATATGATTTAGGAGTTAAGGATATCTTAATTCTTGAAAAAGGACGTGTCCTTGGCGGAATTCTTAATCAATGCATTCATAACGGTTTTGGACTTCAAGAATTTCAAGAAGAATTGACTGGACCTGAGTTTTTGGCTCGTTATGCCGCAATGACCCAAGAACGCAATATTGAGGTATGGTTTGAACATACAGTTCTTAATATTAATGCTAATAAAGAGATTACTGTCTCAAGTCCTCAGGGCTTGGTAATTATTAAAGCCCAAGCGATTATTTTTACAGTCGGTTGTTATGAAAGATCAGCGGGTGCAATTAAACTCCCAGGTGATCGCCCTAAAGGCGTTATTACTGCGGGACAAGCCCAGTATTATCAGAATATTTTGGGACAAAAGGTCGGGAAACAGGTTTTCGTACTGGGAAGCGGTGATATTGGACTTATTATGGCAAGACGCCTCACGCTTGAAGGCGCGAAGGTTTTAGGAGTAGCGGAAATCATGCCTTATTCTAATGGCTTAAACCGTAATATCGTGCAGTGTCTTGAAGATTATGAGATTCCGTTATACTTATCCCATACGGTGACGAAAGTCATTGGGAAGGAACGACTTGAAAAAATTGAGATCTCAAAAGTTGATGCTAATTATCAACCGATTCTCGGCACGGAAAAGATTTATGAAGTTGATACCCTAGTTCTTTCGGTAGGTTTAATCCCTAATTTAGAAATTTTTAATAATCCAAAATTTGTGACCTCATCAACTCGTGGTCTTTTAGTAGACAATCATTTTGCCTCAGAGATCCCTGGTATTTTTAGTGCCGGTAACTGTCTTCATGTCCATGATCTCGTTGATTTTGTTGTTAAAGAGGCGAGAATTGCTGCGACTAATGCTTATCATTATCTCCAAAACCAAAATGAAGTTTCCCTTCAAGAGTTCGCAGTCTTAAAAGCAAAAGAAATGGGATACTTAATCCCTGAATACATCAGAATCCATCAAAGTGATACTGCAGTTACCTTTCAATTCCGCGTTCGTTTTCCAATTTTAAAGGCTCGTATTAAACTATTAAACGCCAAAAATGAAGTATTATTCCAAGTCGTGCGACTCTATCTAATTCCTTCTGAGATGGTGAGTCTTGAAGTCAAAGCCGCGTTATTCCTCCAAAATTCTGAACCATTACACTATGAAGTTGAGGTCCTTGAATGAAAAAACTAATCTGCATTATTTGCCCTCGGGGCTGTCACCTTGAGGTTGATGAAAACCTAAATGTGACTGGCAATTTTTGTTCTCGTGGGGCTATTTATGGGAAGCAGGAGGTTTCAAACCCCACAAGAATGATTACAAGTACCATTCCGATTACCGGATTTATGGTTAAAATGCTTCCAGTTCGCACTAAAGAGCCGGTCAAAAAAGCATTAATTATGAAAGTAATGAAGGAAATTAAGAAAATCGTGCTTGATCGACCAGTACAAGCTGGCGAAGTGATTGCCACTAATGTCGGGAATTTAGGTGTTGATATTGTTGCGAGCGCGACGATTGATAAAGAGACGAAGCAGTATTAAGAAAGTTTTTGTTTCCTTGGAACAGCCTTCGTAATTGGAATCTCAACTAATGAAGAAAAGGCGTTGGCTTCATAGCTCGGGAGTAGTATCTGATAAATGCCATGATCGGGATCATCGATGGTGACGATGACATAATGAGCTGCAAAGCCTCCATTAATGCTTTTGACATGGTGTTTCTTTTGAAACTCTCTAAACTCTTTTAGTGAAGTACTCTTGTTCCATCCGATAAAATTAATGTAAGAAGTAATCTCCTCAATTGACTTAATTGAGGTAAGGGGAATCTGGAATTTATTAACGACATCAGCGATATAAAGGTGCTTTTTATCAACAAAATACCAAAAGTTTAAACAATGATATGGTGTTCCAGTAGTTGTATATATTTTACTTTTTCGTTTGCCAATGCATTTATAACTAAAAGTAATAGTATCGATGTCAAGGGAGGTCTCTGGGATCTCGAAAGCACTTTTAATGCCGTCAATAAAATCTTTGATTTTGGCTTCGACTTGAGCTTTTTCCGGACTTCTATTAAAAGCACGTTGTCTAAGAATTAGTGCCGCTAGGATTAATGCTCCAAGCAGTAGTGCTCCTAAACCAGAAAGAAAAAGCGGGAGTTTTTCGCGAAGTAGATCTTGCGACCCATCTTCGGAAACTATTTTAACAAACGCTCCGACGACCCCTAAACCAAAAACGAAAAGAAAAAACATAATAAGACCTAAAAACAACAGTGGATATCTATTGCGCATTTTAATATATTCAAACAGGATTTTATCTCTTAGTAAAAGATTATCATCGGTCGTTTGGGCGATAAGAAAAGGCGCACCGTCAGGAGTGAGAGTTTTTGGTTTCTTTTCGTAACCAAAAAAGTTTCTTCTTTCGATAGATTTCGCCAGCTTTTGATATGGAATAAGAAAAAACAGCGATGAAAGCATTAAAACAAAGAAAAATGAAATAACGACCGAAATAATGGTAATTTCATTAGCGGTTGGTTCAGTCCCAAAAAGATTAACAAAAAGCGCTATTGAGAGCATACACCCAAGAAAACCTACAAGAAGAATAATTACCATAATTATCATGTATTGTCGCTGTTTTTGTTTCACTTGATTCATAAATATCATCCTAACTGCTCTCAGTTTATCATACGCAGCTGAATTTTATATTAACGATGCAGTATAAAATGGTTGTAATACTTTGACACATCAATGGCGATAAGAACAATAATTAAATTCTTAACTACTACTTTTTGCCAACAAGTGAGTGACAACTACGAGACCTAAATTACCCTCTTCAACGAGGAAGGTCAAGATGACAACAATCATTCCGTCTTGGCTTCTTAAAAAGGTGTTAGTTCCCGCAGGAGCGTAAGCCGGAAGATTAACATCTTGACTAATTACAAAATCCCCGTCATCTTCAATTGAATAGGGTGCATCTTCATAAAACTTCCATGGGTCACTACTTTCCGCGGTAAGAAGTCCGTTTGAGAGAGTTACTGCAAGGGTTGTTAAGGCAAAATCTTCAGAACCATAAAAGGGAAGATCATTAACCGTAACACTATGATTTTGATAACGATAGATTCCATCATCAAGTTCATATGACTTTATAAAAAGATAAGGAATCTCGCTTGACCAAGGACTAGTAATATGATGAGTTCGATCCCCCATCGCACGAATCATGAAGATGTAACTTCCAAGTAAACCGTCAATCGGAAGCGAAGCAATACCATCAACAACTTCATAATAATTGTTATAAAGATTGTTACGCATTATCTCTGTGGTGTCGGTATTAATGATGAGAGCTTGGTAGTAACTAGCATCTTCATCATAGGTCCAAGAGGCAATATAAGCACCATCAATCTCATTGATTTCAGCTTGAGGTGCCGCTAATTGGGGAACGAGAGTTTTTTCAAACACATGGTTAATCGTGACTCTATCCTCGTTATAAGTAAAACTTTGGGCAATTAAGAGTTTACTATCAGAACTTGTGCACGCAACAAGCGTATCAGCGGGACTACCAGGATAAAGATTAATTGGATCGGTAATGGTTATTGCACCAGTAATAGCATCAATCGTGTAGTCACTTGCATCGTAAAAAACATGGGAGTCGTTTTCGGCAGTTAGTTTTCCTTCCTTTAATGTAACCCACATTTGTTCTTGAAGATAGCCGTCAAAGTCAGAACCATCATAAGGTTCATCATTAATGGTGATACGATGGCTTTCAAAAATATAAACTCCATCTTCTAAACTAAATGGATTAGGAACTTCGGTGACGGTAATTGCCACGGTATTGGAAGTATGGCTTGCCGTGTTTGCCCCCGTAACCTCATCGTTAGTGTTTGTGACAATAACGTAATAATATGTCGTTCCAATGACAGCAGTACTCGGAAGATAGTTGTCACTATTTGTCCCAATGACTTCGGCTCCTGTCGTCTGGTCTTCAGTGTTTTGGTACCACTGGTATGACAAGACACCGCCGTCACTAATGCTCGCTTCGACACTTAGTGCTGCTGCGACCTCATCTCTAACATATGTCGCCCCACTAAGATTAGAGACAGTTGGAGTCTCAGCATCAACAAGAACCGTATCAACACAAGAGGTTAGAACGAAGAAAAAACTCAGCATCAGCGGTAAACTCGACCAAATTTTCAAACCTTTTTTCATAAAATCCTCCCTTTCATTCAACTTAGTTTTATTAAGTCTTGCACTTAAATAATAGCAGTTATTATCACTTAGTAAAATTTTTTTTCGTGTTTTGCCAATAAAAAAAGCCAATGACCGGATAAAAAAGGCATCTTGATGATGATTTT